>JBBRDA010000005.1:0-51305 GCA_038204335.1 Burkholderiales bacterium | reverse complement strand
AGCGCCTGTTGCGGCGGCGGAAGAAAAAATCCTCAATATCTACAACTGGCCTGACTACATCGCCAAAGATATGGTGGCCAATTTTGAAAAAGAAACCGGCATCAAGGTCAACTACCAGACGTTTGAAAACAACGAAGGCCTACAGGCCAAGCTGGTGGCGGGCAATACGGGTTACGACATCGTGGTGCCTGGAGCGGTGTTTGCCAAGCCGCAAATTGAAGCCGGTTTGCTGCAAAAACTAGACAAGACCAAACTCGGCAACATCGCCAATCTTGATGCGGCAATCATGGCCAAACTTGGTACGGTGGATCCTGGCAATGCTTATCTGGTGCCGTGGGCTTGGAGCTTCACCACGGTAGGCATCAACAAGGCCAAGGTCGCCCAAGCGCTGGGCAGTATGCCCATGCCTGCCAACGCCTGGGACTTGGTGTTTAACCCTGAGTACACCGCCAAGCTCAAGTCTTGCGGCATTGCGTTTTTGGATTCGCCGACTGAAATCCTTCCGCCTGCCATGCACTACTTGGGCAAAAACGCTTACTCCAACGACTCCGCCGACCATAAGGCGGCAGGCGAGATGCTGGCCAAAGTGCGCCCGCACATCCGTTTGTTCACCAGCACCATGATTGATGACTTGGCGGGTGGCAAGGCTTGCGTGGCATTGGGCTGGGCAGGCGACATCAACATTGCCCGAGCCCGTGCCATTGAAAATAAAAATGGCAACGATATTCAAGCCCTGCTGCCCTCGACTGGCGGGCTGATATTTTTTGACAATCTGGCCATTCCAAAAGATGCCAAACGCCCGAACAACGCGCATGCTTTCATCAATTATTTCTTGAAACCCGAGGTATCTGCAGCACTCACAAACGAGTTGGGCTACGCCACCGCCAACAAGGCCAGCTTACCCAACGTCAAGCCAGACATCGCCAAAGATCCAGCGGTATTCCCCGATGCCACTAATCTTCAAAAAATGGTTTCACCCAACAGCTTCAGCAATGAGGCGCGGCAGTCGCTGAGCCAAGTGTTCACCCTGTTTAAAAAAGGCAGTTGATCCGTCGTGTCTACCGGGTCGGGTTATTTGCAAGCCCAGCATTTGGTCAAGCGCTTTGACGGTGTAGCTGCCGTTGACGATGTTTGCCTGACCATCAACAAGGGTGAAATTTTTGCACTCTTGGGAAGCTCGGGCTGCGGCAAGTCGACTTTGCTGCGCATGCTGGCCGGATTTGAAACACCCACATCGGGCCGGATCACGCTGGCGGGCAGCGACATTGCCGCCATGCCGCCTTACGAGCGGCCCATCAACATGATGTTTCAGTCTTACGCCCTGTTCCCGCACCTGACGGTGTGGGACAACATTGCGTTTGGCTTGAAGCGAGAAAGCATGCCCAAGGCGCAGATTTCCCAGCGTGTGGACGACATGCTACGGCTGGTGCAACTGGAAGACTTTGCCAAGCGCAAGCCGCACCAGTTGTCAGGCGGCCAGCAGCAGCGTGTGGCGCTCGCTCGCAGCTTGGCCAAAAAGCCGCAGTTGCTGCTGCTGGACGAGCCACTCGGCGCGCTAGACAAGAAGCTCCGCGAGCGCACCCAGTTTGAGCTGGTCAATATTCTGGAATCCGTCGGCGTCACTTGTGTGATGGTGACGCACGACCAAGAAGAGGCCATGGCCATGGCCACCCGTATCGCAGTGATGAGCAAGGGCCGCGTGCTGCAGGTCGGCACACCCAAAGAGATTTACGAATACCCGAATTGCCGCTTTGTCGCCGACTTTATTGGCAACGTCAATTTGTGGGAAGGCAAACTCGCACTGGATGCAGCCGACCGCTGTGAGGTAAAAACCGCACACGGTATCGTGAGCGTCGGGCATGGCATCAGTGGTACTCAAGATATGGCCTGTGCGGTGGCGATCCGGCCTGAAAAAATCACTATTTCTAAAAATCGCCCAGCCGCTGCTAACAACCTGTTTAGCGGCACTGTGCGGGAAATAGCTTACTTTGGCAGCTACAACAGCTTTATCGTTGAAGTGCAAGGCGGTGCCACAGTCAAAATTATTCAAGCCAATACCTCCCGTTATGACAGCGGCGACATCACCTGGGGCGACGTGGTATTTTTCTGGTTTGATGAAACCGCACCGGTTGTATTGACGCAATAGTCATGCAAGAGAAGTTTTCCCTCGGCAGGCGCTTTGTGATTGGCGTGCCCTTCGTTTGGCTGGTGCTGTTTTTTATACTGCCATTTTTTATCTTGCTGCGCATCAGCGTGACGGATATGGGTAGCGGTGTAGACCCTTTTGCACCGCTGATCGACACCACGGGCAACACCTGGCGGCTGATGCTCGAGTTTAAAAACTACATCCGCATTTTTAGCGATGGTGATTCATCTGCCAGCTCCACGATCTACGTGGATGCCTATAAAACCTCGCTCAAGTACGCTGCTCTCACCACGCTGCTTTGCTTGTTGATTGGCTATCCGTTTGCCTACTTTTTGGCGCGCTGCAAACCATCGATTCGTCCGGCGCTGCTGATGCTGGTGATGTTGCCTTTCTGGACATCTTTCCTGCTGCGTATTGCAGCGTGGAAGGGTATTTTGGCCGACCAAGGTGTTCTGAATAACTTGCTGCTCTGGTTGGGCGTGATCAAAGAGCCGATGGTCATGCTCTACACCGATGTGTCGATGCTGGTGGGCATGACTTACGTGTATTTACCCTTCATGATTTTGCCGCTGTATGCCACTTTGGTGAAGATGGACTTGCGGCTGCTCGAGGCGGCTCACGACCTAGGCGCAAGCCCTTTCAAGGCGTTCTGGCTGATCACCGTGCCGCTGAGCAAGGCGGGTATTGTGGCCGGTTGCATGTTGGTGTTTATCCCATCGGTCGGTGAGTTTGTGATCCCATCGCTGTTGGGGGGTGCTGAAAACATCATGATTGGCCGTGTGGTGTGGGACGAGATGTTCAGCAGCAACAACTGGCCGCGCGCCAGCGCCTTGTCGGTCGTGATGATTGTGTTGATTCTGGTGCCGCTTGCCTTGTACTACCGTTCAAAAGACGCCGCTCCAAAATGACTGCAGCCCGATTTTTTGAAAAATATTCCGGCCGGTTCTGGCTGGTATCGGTGTTTATTTTTCTTTATATTCCCTTGCTGTTTCTGGTCGTTTTTTCGTTCAATAGCACCCGGCAGGATGGCGTTTTTACAGGATTTTCACTTCGCTGGTATGAGGCGCTACTGACCGATTCGCGACTGGTTGAAGGCTTTTGGTTGTCGTTAAAAGTAGCCTTGCTGACGGGCACGCTGTCAGTGGTTTTGGGCTGCTTTGCCGCTTTCGTTTTGGTGCGTTATAGGCGCTTTTCAGGCCGAACGCTGTTTTACGGCATGGTCAATGCGCCGCTGGTGATGCCCGAGGTCATCATTGGGTTGTCGCTGCTGCTGCTGATGGTGGCCAGCCAGCGATTGTTTGGTTTCCCGGAGCGTGGTTTCGTCACCCTGGTGCTGGGGCACACGTTGCTGGGCATGGCCTATGCCACCACCGTGATTCAGTCCCGACTGCTGGAGGCTGACCGCTCGATAGAAGAAGCCGCTATGGACCTGGGTTGCAGGCCTCTGCAGGTCTTTTTTCTTGTCACGCTGCCCAGCATTGCGCCGGCGCTGGTGTCCAGCTGGTTGCTGACGTTTACGCTGTCGTTTGACGATGTGGTGCTGTCTGAATTTTTATCCGGCCCTGGCGTCACCACCTTGCCCCAAGTCATCTTCAGTTATGCACGGCGCGGTGTGAACCCGTCTATTTATGCAGCGGCTACGCTGCTGATTGCCACCGTGTCGATTGGCATCATTGCTTACAGCATCTACAACTTGCGGCAGCAAAAAAAGGCCACTAGGCCTTAGTTGGCATTGTTGCCAGCACCACCCCAAGCAGAGCCACGCCAAAGGCCAGCGCCTGCATGGGCCCCAAGCTTTCACCCAAAAACAGCACGCCCACGGCCGCGGCGCTGATTGGCAAAAACACGGTGAACACCCCCGCCTTGCCAGCCGCAATGGTTTTAAGCCCGGTCATCCACAGCCATACCGTCCAGACGCTGGCCGCCAGCGAGTAAAACAGCAGCAGCAACCAGCTGCCCGCAGCCACGCTTGAGAAGTCAAATCGCCAGGCCGCCCACAGCCCCAGCGGCGTCACGAGCACAAAGCCCCACAGATTGATCAGTGCGGTGATGCGCTTTGGGCCAAGAGCGCCGACCAGCTTTTTACCGATCACGGCGTAGGCTGCCTCACAAAACACTGCGCCAAGCAGTAAAAAGGTGCCTAAAACGCTGTTTTTAGGTGTCAAATTAGCCTCTAGACCAATAGATACGGGCGCAAGCAGCTCATGTTTTGATAGTGAAACCAGCGTGACACCCACCACGGCGCAAGCCACCGCAGCCCAAGTTCGAAGGCCGATGTGCTCTTTCAAAAACGCCCAGCTCATCAACGCCACAGCTGCCGGAATCGTCGCCATCACAACGCCCGCGGTCACGGCGCTGGTCATGCTGACGCCAAACAGCATGCAGATCGAGAACAAAAAATTGCCCAGAAAGGACTCCAAAAACAGCAGGCGTTTGGTTTGCCCCGTCATGGGCGCTTCGTCTGTGGGTTTTTTCAGCCAATGCAGCATGGCCGCACCGCCAATGCCAAAGCGCAGCCAGGCGAGCAGAAAAACAGGAATTGCAGCTGCTAGGGGTTTGGATAGGGCAACGTAGCTGCCCACTAAAGACATGCTCAGGGCGAGGCAGGCATAGGCCACAATTCGATTCATGGACTCTACGATAACCGACGACCCAGCGGCTCCTGCGCAACGCTACGTTTTTGTCTATGGGACGCTGCGCGTGGGCCAAGAGCGCGATGTCAATCGCTTGAAACCTGCGCCTCTGTTCGTGGGTATCGCCCAGCTTCATGGCACGATGTACAACTTGGGCAGCTACCCTGGTGCACGCCTTGGAGGCGACAACTGGGTTTGGGGAGAGGTTTACCAAATCACCCCGGAGCTAGAACGCCAGCTCGACGAGATCGAAGAAGTCTGGCCGCAGCAGACCGGCGAGTATGTGAAGCGGGAGGCGGTGGTGCAATGTGCCGGGGCGGCCTTGACCTGTCTGGTGTACGAGGTGGCTGAGGCGCATGTCAAAGGTAAAGTGATCATGGTTTCTGGGGACTGGACCATGAGGCAAAGTTGCCGGACATAAAGGCTTTTGAGGCTCTAAACCGGCTGATTTACCTATCAAAACGGCCTTTAGACCAATGAATACGGGCGCAAGCAGCTCCTGAATATATAGCGAATGCCTAGCTGAATTGAAGCTTCATCATGACTATGCCTAACCCACAGCTAAAGCCGCCGACGTTTTCCCAGTTGCTGGCGCTGGCTGCCGCCTTGTCTTTGGGTGCTGCCGTGTCGCTGGGGATTACCCGCTTTGCCTATGGCCTGCTGCTACAAACGATGCGGGCTGACCTGGGCTGGAGCTACACACTGGCGGGGGCGATGAACACGCTCAACGCGCTGGGCTATTTGCTGGGGGCTTTGGTGACACCTTGGTTGCTCAGGCGCTACACGCCAGTGGCGCTGCTGGTGATGGGTAGTTTGCTGGCCAGTGTATTTATGGCCGGCAGTGGTTTTTTTACCGATACACCGTCGCTGCTCTTGCAGCGGCTGTTGGCCGGGGTCGCCAGTGCGCTGGTGTTTATTGCCGGTGGGCTGTTGGCAGCGCGGTTGGGCGCATTGGCACCCGCCCATATGGGTTTGCTGCTGGGCCTGTATTACGGCGGCACGGGTCTGGGCATCACGCTGTCGGCGTTGCTGGTGCCCGCCATGCTGCAAGCGGCTACCGGCGTGCCGCATGGCTGGGCTTGGGCTTGGTGGGCGCTCAGTGCAGCTTGCCTGCTGGCTACGGGAGTGCTGGCCTGGGTGGGGCGGCGGTTGCAGTTGTTGACTGCGCCTGCTGCCAGCGCACCACACGACTCGCAGCAGCATTTCAATTGGCGCGACTTTGCCCCTGGCCTGGCAGGCTACATGCTGTTTGGCATGGGTTACATCGGCTACATGACCTTTGTGGTGGCCTTACTGAAGGAGCAGGGGGCAGCGCCCGAGGCCGTCACGGGGTTTTATGCGCTGTTGGGTCTGGCGGTGATGGCGTCATCGCGCATTTGGGCGGGGCTGCTTGACCGCTTTAAGGGTGGGCAGGCGCTGGCTATTTTGAACGGGCTGCTCGGTTGCGCCACTGTTTTGCCTGCGCTCACGGCGGCATGGCCTTGGGTGTTGTTGTCAGGCGTGCTGTTTGGCGGCGTGTTCTTGTCGGTCGTGGCCAGCACCACTGCACTGGTGCGCCACAACCTGCCGCAAAGCCGGTGGGCGGCGGGCATCAGCGCTTTCACCATCGTGTTTGCAGCAGGTCAAATCGTCGGGCCCACAGTGGTGGGCTGGATAGCCGATGGTCTGGGGGCAGGTAACGATTTGCGTGGCTTGCAGCGGGGGCTTATATTTTCAGCGCTGGCGTTATGGCTTGGCGCGGCCGTGGCGATGTGGCAAAGGCCGCTGGTGGCTTTGCAGAGCCCTAAGGCGCCAGCGTCAAACGTTTAGGGGTGATCTCGATCGAATCTGTCGTCGTGCTCATCCACACGGTTCCGTCCTGCACCGTCACTTGCAGCTGCATGCTGCGCTCTGCAAGTTTGGCCAAGGCTTGGCTTTGGGCCGCTTCGATTTGCCACACCACCAGATTGCTGGCGCGCGTCAGTTTGGTTTCGATGCCTTTCCACCACACCGGCGTGCTGCTTGAAAAGCTGTACGCCGTGACGCGCTCTGCCCGGCCTGCGGCCTTCATCAAACGTTTATCGTCGGGCTGGCCAACGTCTATCCAGTGCAGAATTTGATCGGTGTAGTCTTTGTGCCAAAGCGCAGCTTCATCGACGTCCCACAGGTCTTTGGCAAATTCGAGCTTGCCTTTTTTGTCGTCTGCAGGCACGTTTAGCGCGAATGCTAGCAAGCGAATCATCATGCGCTCGTCGGCCTCTGACGGATGCCTGGCAATGATGACGTTGTGGTCGGCGTAAACGCTGCGGTCCATGTCGGCGATGGCCAGTTGGGCTTTGTAAATGGTGGCTTTGAGCGCCATAGGGCTGATCTTTTTGTAAACAACTAAAGGCTCTATTGGAACAGAGCACAGACCCGGCAGGCTTCAGCGCCAATGGCTATAGTCTTGTCATGCCCATTAAGCTATCCGCTCTCGATCAATCCGTTGCCGTCACTGGCCGGACTGAAGACGCCTCTATCCGCCAAACTCTGGCCTTGGCCCAGCATGCCGAAGCGCTCGGCTACCAACGTTTTTGGGTCAGTGAGCACCACAGTCACCCCAGCATTGTGGGCTCGGCGCCTGAGGTGCTGATGGCTGCTATCGCCGCGACCACCACCCGCATACGTATTGGCAGCGCGGGTGTGATGCTGCCGCACTATGCACCTTTGAAAGTTGCTGAGCAGTTTCGCGTGCTGGAGGCTCTGGCGCCGGGCCGCATCGACCTGGGCGTGGGGCGTGCGCCGGGTTCTGACATGCGCACAGCGCGACTTTTGAGGCAAAACCCACAACAGTCGAGTGATGATTTTCCGATTCAGGTGCGTGAGCTGCAGGCGTGGGTGTCTGGCATCGATTTACCTGAAGGCCACCCAGGCCACGGGGTAACAGCTAATCCGACCGGGCCCACCAGCCCGGCGCTTTGGATGCTGGGCAGCTCTGACTACGGCGCTCAACTCGCCGCTCACTATGGTTTGCCCTACGCGTTTGCGTATTTCATCACTGACGGGCAGGGCGCTCATCAAGCGCTTGATTTGTACCGGCAGCTGTATCGCCCGAGCGAGCTGCACCCCAAGCCGCAGGCTGTGCTGTGCGTTTGGGCACTGGCTGCGGATACCGAGGCTGACGCCTGGCATCACTTCTCGGGCCGCGAGCGCTGGAAACTTGACCGGAACCGGGGTGCGATTGGCCCGTTGCCATCGCCTCAAGAAGTGGCATTGCGGCCCTACAGCCCCACCGAGCAGGTGCAAGTCGATCAATTGAGGGCCAATGCTCTTGTAGGCAGTGGTCCGCAGGTGGCTGCAAAGCTGCGTGCGTTGGCTGAATCGCTCGAAGTTGAAGAGTTGGTGGTCATTACCTGGGCGCATGACCCCGCTGCACAGCGGCGTTCTTATGAAATACTGGCGCACGAATTTTTATAATTGAATTTTTAATCTAAAGAGACAAATCACCATGACATCAAAACTCTTCAACACCGCCATCGCCGGCAGTCTGCCCAAGCCCGCCTGGCTGTCCGAGACCAACAAGCTCTGGCCGCAATGGAAAGCCGAGGGCGAGGAACTTAAGCAAGCCAAGGCAGATGCCACGTTGCTGTGGATCAAGGCGCAAGAAGATGCCGGCCTGGATGTGATTGGTGATGGCGAGCAATCGCGTCAGCATTTTGTGCACGGTTTTCTGGAGCAGGTGGAGGGCATTGATTTTGATCACAAAGTCAAAATGGGCATCCGCAACAACCGCTATGACGCGATGGTGCCGCAGGTGGTGTCTACCCTCAAACTGAAAGGCCGCGTGCATGCCGCCGAGGCGCAATTGCTGCGAGCGCACACGGCCAAAAAAAACAAGTTCACACTGCCCGGTCCCATGACGATTGTTGACACTGTGTCTGACCAGTTTTACGGCGACAAAATCAAGATGGCCATGGCCTTTGCCGAACTCTTAAATCAGGAAGCGCTGGCGCTGCAGGCTGATGGGGTGGACATCATTCAATTTGACGAGCCTGCGTTCAACGTCTACATGAAAGAGGCGGCCGACTGGGGCGTGCAGGCACTAGAAGTCGCCGCGCGCGGCCTGACCTGCACGACTGCTGTTCACATTTGCTACGGCTACGGCATCAAAGCCAACGACGACTGGAAAAAGACATTGGGCGACCAATGGCGGCAGTACGAAGAAGTGTTACCAGCGCTGGCCAAAAGCAGTATTCAGCAGGTTAGCCTAGAGTGTTACCACTCGCACGTGCCGCCGCATCTGATGGCGTTGCTGGAAGGCAAAGACGTGATGGTGGGCGTGATTGACGTGGCCAGCGATGAGATCGAAACCCCCGAGCAGATTGCCGACACCATTGGCAAAGCACTAGAGTTTGTACCGAAAGCCCGATTGATACCCTGTACCAATTGCGGCTTGGCACCCATGAGCCGCGAGATTGCGATCAAAAAGCTACACGCGCTGGGCCTGGGTGCAGCGCTGGCGCGCGAACGTTACGCATAAGGATGCAGCATGAGTAATAGCCACACCCATCCGCACAGCCACCGGCATGAGGAGGCTTGGAAACATGACGGTGTTCGGGTTGTCAAGGCTAACCAGCTCGACGGCAATACGGCACAAACACCGGGTATGGACCGCAAAGCTGCTGTGAACTTTGCACGTATGGGTGCGCAGAAGCTTTGGGCCGGTACCGTGACGATTCACGCCGATGCAAAAACGGGCGCGCATCACCACGGCCATCTGGAAAGCGTGATTTACATCGTGAAAGGTCAGGCAAGAATGCGTTGGGGCGAGCATTTGGAGTTCACTGCCGAGGCGGGGCCGGGCGACTTTATTTATGTGCCTCCCTATGTGCCGCACCAGGAAATCAACGCTAGCGCCACGGAATTGCTGGAATGTGTACTGTGTAGAAGCGATGGCGAGGCCGTCGCTGTCAATCTAGACATCGCGCCGGTTGAAGCGCCCAGCACCGTACTCTGGATAGACCCGACGCATCCCAAAGGCGGTGTTTAACGGCCGCAAAGCGAGGTAACTGCGGTTGATTCCGGGTGCTAAGTGCGGATATCTCCTACACGGCCGGACGCGCGAGTTTGGTAAAAAAGGGCTTCAACTAGGAGTTCCCTATGCAAAACAACTCAACGTTCCCTTCTGCAGACAGTCGGCCCAACATGGCTTACCGTCTTCAGCACAGCAAGTCGCTCGTTGCTATTGTGGCTGTGTTGGGGGTTACTGTGGTGGCGCTGGCCGCGGCGCTGGTTGTCAACCGTTCGGATGCCCAATCTGACGTCCCCAAAATAGCGGCAACCAGCACGCCGGCAAAGGTCTCCGCGCCTCCTGCCAAGCTTGCATCAAATACTAGCAAGTCTGTGCCAGCCAGCCCCGTCAAGAACACTGCAGCCCCCGTGGTTGTAGCCAAATCTGCCCAAGCTGCTGTTTGCGCTGACTGCGGCACAGTGCAGTCTGTGACGGCGGTTCAGCGCCAGGGTGAGGTGAACGGCGTGGCAGTGGGTAACACCACGATTGGGTTGGGGACAGTCGCCGGCGGTGTCATTGGCGGCTTGCTAGGTAATCAGGTGGGCAATGGCAATGGCAAAACCGCAGCGACCGTTATCGGGGCAGCCGGCGGTGCGTATGCGGGTAACGTGGTGGAAAAGAACATGAAAAAGGTCACTGTTTATGACGTGCGGGTGCGCATGGACGACGGGACCACCCGCAACATGGACATCGCCACCGATGTGCCAGTTGGCTCCAAAGTGATTGTTGAAGGTAAAAACCTTCGCCTTGCGACTGCTAAAGGCTGACCGCCTTTTTAGCCCGGGTAAGTGCGTTAGTTTGAGGGTAGCATCTGCAACCTGACCATTTTCATATTAGGAACACCCCATGAGAGCAACCTGGAACGGCGCTGTCATCGCGCAGAGCGACACCACGGTGGTGCTGGAAGGCAATCACTATTTCCCAGAGGCGTCGCTTAACCGTGACTACGTCTCCTTCAGCAACCACCACACCATGTGTTCCTGGAAAGGCCAGGCTAGTTATTATTCGCTGCTGGTCAATGGCGAGATGAACGCCGATGCGGTGTGGTTTTACCCTGACCCCAAGCCCGAGGCAGCGGAAATTAAAGGACACGTCGCCTTTTGGAAGGGCGTGAAGATTGAAGCTTGAGTCAGACCGTCTGAGTCGGCGCGTTGTCTGATAGCTTTCATTCAGTTCGGGGCGCAAAATTTTGTTTTTGAGCGATGAATTTCATCAACATAACCAAAAGGGGCTGACATGGATCTACTCAACCACGATATTGCGCACGAATTTCCCGAGCACGTGGAAAAGATGCGGGCCTTGAAGGGTTCCGACGCGCATTTCGCCAAGCTGTTCAGTGAGTACGATGAGGATAATCACGCTATCAAGCTTTACGAGCTGGGCGGCGCTGTGATCAGCGAAGATGCGTTGGAAGTGATGAAGAAAAAGCGGTTGAATATCAAGGATCAGATTTACCAGCGACTGCTACAGCCCTGAATGGGGCCGGGCAGGAGGTTTCACGATACTGCAATATAAAGTCACTATGCTCAAAGTCATTTTTGCTGACTTCGACTGGAGACTACCGTGCAAGCGATTGACGAAGAACTGATGCGGCGTATCCGCAAAGACCTGATTGACAGCTATGACGAAGAGCTGGAGATGGAGCTTGAAGACCGCACGATCGCCGAACTGACGGGGTCCGAAGACCTCGCTCGCAGCGAGCTGGACAAGGAAAACCGGCGCCAATATTTTCATGAGTTGTTTCGGTTGCAGGGTGAGCTGGTCAAACTGCAGGACTGGGTCAAAAGCACCGGCCACAAGGTGGTAATTTTGTTCGAAGGCCGGGACGCTGCGGGCAAGGGCGGTGTGATCAAGCGCATTACCCAGAGACTAAACCCGCGCGTTTGCCGGGTCGCCGCGCTGCCTGCACCGAACGACCGCGAGCGCACCCAGTGGTACTTCCAGCGCTACGTATCGCATCTTCCCGCCGCTGGCGAAATGGTGCTGTTTGACCGCAGCTGGTACAACCGGGCGGGGGTTGAGCGAGTGATGGGGTTTTGTACCGACGAACAATACGAAGACTTTTTCAGAACTGTCCCTGAATTTGAAAAAATGCTGGTCAGCTCGGGAATTCAGCTCGTCAAGTATTGGTTTTCAATCTCTGATGAAGAGCAGCACTCACGCTTTCTGGGCCGAATCCATGACCCGCTCAAACAGTGGAAGTTGAGCCCGATGGATTTGGAGTCGCGTAGTCGTTGGGAAGCCTACACCAAGGCCAAAGAAATCATGCTGGAGCGCACCCATATTTCTGAGGCGCCGTGGTGGGTCGTACAGGCAGATGACAAAAAAAAGGCGCGCCTAAACTGTATCCATCATCTGCTCGAACAGATGCCGTACGGCGAAACACAGCACCCTCCCATCGTATTACCAGAGCGTGTTCGGCATCAGGACTACGTGAGGCATGCGGTACCACAAGAGATTTTGGTGCCAGAAGTTTACTGAGCCTAGGCGCTAACCTGACACGCCTTAGTCGCGCACATCCGCTACCGGGTTGGCGCCAAAATCAGCTCGCATTAAATAGGCTAGCACCCGCTGGGCTGCTTCTTCAGGTGAGGCCAAAGATCCGCTGGTTTTCAGGCCTAGAAAACTTGCCTGATCCGGGAATGCAGCGCTGCTGGCGGCGCGTAATTGTTCTTGCATGGCGGTATCAATCACACCCGGTGCAAGCGAGCAGACCCTGGCGCCGTTGGCCTTGATCGCTTCTTCAAGCGCGACGCAACGGGTGAAGTGATCCATGCCTGCTTTGGCTGCGCAGTAGCCTGCTTGTGATGCCATGGCCCGGCGTCCTAGGCCAGACGAGATATTTAGCACCTTTCGCTGGCCAGGCCAGCTTTGTGTCGCTCGTAAAAACGCGCTCGTCAATTGCATCGGTGCCTCCAGACCAATCCGCAGAGCATGACTCAGATCATCTGCGTCAGCCTGACTCAGTGGGCCAATGCGCGGAATGACCCCCGCATTGTTGATCAGTGAAGCGCTTGTCAAAGAATTGCCATCTTGTTCACGCAGCCATTGCTCTAGCCGAGCGCTGGCATGCGTACCAAGCGCCAGGTCTTGCGTCCATTGCACGACGTTCGTCCCGGATTGCTGAGCCTGCACGGCAAGCGTCTCGTTGGCACTGCGAGAAATACAAAGCAGCGTGTTGCCGGGTTGCAGCAATTGCCGCGCGATGGCCAGGCCCATGCCGCGAGAGGCACCGGTGAGGATGAAAAGTTGTTGGGCCATGGAGCTCCTTTGATTACAAAAATTAAAACGCGGGTTTATCTTCAAAAACCACTTCTTGTGCGGTTGCCGGATGTATCAATCGCAACGCACAAGCGTGCAGCAGCAAACGTGCGGCCTTGGCTGCTACCTGAGCCGGTGCGTAGAGCCCATCGCCCAAAATAGGATGGCCGAGCGCCTTTAAATGCACGCGCAATTGGTGCGAACGGCCAGTGACGGGTTCCAGCTCTAGCCGAGTGGTGTCGGTTGTTCGGTCGTAGTGCAATTGACGCCATCGCGTTTGGCTGGGCTTGCCATCTGCATGAATGATGCGTAGCGGCCTGTTGGGCCAGTCCAGCGCTATGGGTAGGTCGATCAATTGCCAGTCTGCGCTAGCTGCCCCAATCAACATCTGCCCCTCAACAACAGCGACATATCGCTTTTGAATATCGCGGTTTTCGAAGGATCTGGAAAGCGCCGCTTGCGTGGCGGGGTCAAGCGCCATCAGCATCAAACCGGATGTTGCCATATCGAGCCTGTGGACGATCAAGGCGCCGGCATAACGGTGTTGTACGCGACGACTCAGACAATCCTGTTTGTCGTCTCCCTTGCCGGGTACAGAGAGCAAGCCAGCCGGCTTGTTTAAAACCAGCAAATGCGCGTCTTTGTAAACCAATTCGAAACGGTTGCCAGCGTCAGTCACATGCTGTTTACTTACGCGGTGGAGGAAAATTGTGCACGGTCGGGCTAGCGCGTTTGATCTCGCGCAGCATGAAAAGGTAAAGGCTCTCTACCTTGTCCCGCGCCCAAGGGGTTTTGCGTAAAAACTTCAGACTGGAAACTACGCTAGGATCGCTTTGAAAGCAACGTATGGGTACGCGTTGGCCCAAACCATCCCAGCCATAGTGTTCAGATAAAGCTATGACGATGGCCTCCAGCGTCACGCCGTGCAAAGGATCAGCGCTGGGTAAATCTGCCATCAAATCACTTGTTCTTCAGCTTGCCCCGCAGCGGCACTTGGGTGACGATGGTCGGACGTACTGCATCAGGCGACACCGATTTAGGGGGGGAAGTGTCTTTTTTTGGTTTCTTGACCATCTTGCCGCTGTTTTGTTGACCTTTTGCCATGGCGTTCTCCGGTAGGTTTAAAAAACGAAATTATCAGCGTAATTATCAATGCAACTTGATGCGTGGGCGATGTGTGCGGTCAATCAGTTCTGAAAGTGTGATGAGCACAGTTTTTCTGAATCCACCGAGTGCCAACTGGTGCTGCTTATGTAGCGCCCAGTACATCAGTTTGGCAATCTGGCCTTCAATAAAAAAGCTGCCCCGGCTTAAGCTACCCATCAAGGAGCCGACCGATGAATACTCTGCCAACGACACCAGCGAGCCTTGGTCGGTGTATACAAAAGGCTTGACGGCGTTTCCCGCGGCCAGTTGTGGCAAGGCGCGTGCCAAGTACATCGCTTGCTGGTAGGCTGCCTGCGCACGTGGCGGCACCCAGGTACCGTCAGGTTGCTGGCAGGCGGCGCAGTCGCCAAAAGCATAGATGCTGGCCTCGCGGCTGGTTTGCAGATTGCCATTGACCATCAACTGGTTGAGTTTGTTGGTTTCTAGCGGCTCAATACCAGCCCCGATATCGCCAGCATTACCGCCCAGCGTTTTCAAAAAGTCGGCAGCGTTCACGCCTGCTGCCCACACCGCCAAAGTCGATGGAATCACCTTGCCGCTGGCCATTTTTAGACTACTTTCTGTCACCTCCACCACTTTTTCGTCGGTATACACATCAATCGCCAGTTTGCGTAGTTCCCTTTCGGCAGCATGACCGAGGCGCTCGGGTAACTGGGCCAGTAGCCGCGGACCCGCCTCCACCAGCACAATTTTCAAGTCTTTTTCGGGGTTGATGTTTTCAAAGCCATAACTGCCCAATATTCGTGCGGCGGCATGCAGCTCGGCTGCAAGCTCCACGCCGGTCGCGCCACCACCCACAATCGTGACGGTTAACTGGCCGCTGCCTTCGGGGCGTGGCACGGATTGCGCCCGGATACAGGCGTTAACAAGCCGTTCGTTGAAACGCGCGGCCGCCTGCGGGCTGTCCAGTTTGATGGTGTGCTCTGCGGCGCCTGGTGTGCCAAAGTCATTGGTCTGGCTGCCAACGGCGATGACCAGTGTGTCGTAGCACAGCGACTGTGCCGGCGTGATCTCGCGGCCGCTGTCGTCATGGCTGGCAGCCAGTTGCACGGTTTTGTGGGTACGGTCAATGCCTATCAAGCTACCGAGTCGAAATTTAAAGTGGTTCCACCGTGCCTGCGCCAGGTATTCAATTTCTTCGGCGTGGGTGTCAAAGCTGCCGGCGGCCAGTTGATGCAGCAGGGGCTTCCACACGTGCGTGCGTGCAGCGTCAACCAGCGTGATGTCCGCCAGCTTTTTTTTGCCCAGACGTTTACCCAATTGGGTAGCCAATGCCAAGCCTCCTGCGCCTCCCCCGACGATGACGATACGCTGCATACAACTCCTTTTTCTTGCTCTCCCGCCATATTACCTGCTCGCATAACTGCGGCTGCTGTCGCCCAGCTGCGCTTCAGGACGCCATTTGAATCACTACATCCGACACCGGATAAGCCACGCAGGGCAAGATGTACCTGTCGCGCTTTTCATCCAAACTCAAGCCGGGCCAAGCGATGCGGTAAACCACATCACCTTTAACAAGTCTGCAGATACAGGTTCGGCACGTCCCATTGCGGCAAGAGCTGTCCATCTTTAACCCCGGCGTATTGGCTTTTTCTGCGGATTGAAGCAGTGGCATGGAGGCTGGCGCATCAAAGCTCAGGCCAGTGTTTGCAATGTGGGCGGTAAATAACGCGGCTTTTGTCATGTCACCGCAAATTACAACATGCGCGACAATTACGGGTTGTCCTTTCATTTACAAGCGATTTTTAATGTCCAGCTACTCCGTTCGACCTGCCGCCCCGCGCGATGCAAAAGCCATTGCAGAAATTCTTGGGGCCCCTGGGCACGCTGCTTCCCAAGGCCTAATCCCCGACGTTGTTCTGAAAGCCATGACCTATGAAAAACGACTGGCTTACTGGAAAGAAGCGATTGAATACAGTGACCCGCAGTTGCTGGTGGCAACAGATAGCGACAAGGTGATTGGTTTCGTGGGGTTCGATCGTTCACGCGACCCGGGCACCAAGTCCAGCGTGGGCGAGATTTGGGCCATGTACGTGGCACCAGAACACTGGCGCAAGGGCGCAGGGCTAGCCCTGTGGGACGGCGCACGTGACGGATTGAAGGACGAAGGCTGCACGCAGGTCACTTTGTGGGCATTGGTAGCCAATGAGCGCGCATTGCAGTTTTATGAACAAGCTGCGGGATTTAAACGTGAAATGCCGTCCTTGCGAACTTCAGCTTATGGCAGCGTGAAGCTTGAAGAAATACGTCTGAAGCGATCGGTGGACTGACGGTTGTTCGGTAAGTGCGGTGTCGGCGCTTTTACGGAGGCATTTTCCGGCTTGAGTGGCTTGCGCTTTTGTCCTACACCTTGCGCCCGTGCCTTCGCACAAGCCTCCTGCCAGATTTTTAATAAATTTGAGTAAATCCAGATCAATTTCTGTTCTGGTTCTCGAGTTTTTAAGGAATCATCATGGACAAATCCACCAGCACATTTAACCAAACTACCAACCCCTCAACGGACGCGGTGCACCGCGGCGTTGAATCGGCTGGTGCAGCGCTGCATCAGGGTATTGACAAGATCGCAGACCCTGCGCGCAGCACGGTTGACAGTCTGTCGGCGACTGCACATCAAACGGTTGATTCATTGGCCGGAAGCGCCAGCCACGTCGCAGATCGCTTTGCCAATGAAACGCGAAAAATAGCCGAAGCGCCCGTCAAAGCGCTGGAATTCTCAAAAACACGCATTCAGGACAGGCCACTTGAAGCAGTCGGCATCGCGCTCGCTCTGGGCTTTGTCCTTGGGCGTTTAACAGCGCGTTGAGCGGCCTTGGAGCCTTTATGTCAAACCGCTTTCAAGCGGTTTTTTCATGCCTGATGTGAAAGCAAATTAAACGCTAGACTTGAAGTTTATGGCCTCCAGCCTTTTCTTATTAATCGATGACATCGCCACAATTTTGGACGATGTGGCCTTGCTGTCCAAAGTGGCGGCCAAAAAAACGGCGGGCGTATTAGGCGATGACCTGGCGTTGAATGCGCAGCAAGTGTCGGGCGTCAAAGCCGAGCGCGAGTTGCCCGTCGTTTTTGCGGTAGCGAAGGGCTCAGCTATCAATAAAGCGATCCTGGTGCCTTCCGCTCTTTTCATCAGCAGCTTTGCTCCCTGGGCAGTTACCCCTTTGCTGATGGCAGGTGGGGCGTATCTGTGCTTTGAGGGGTTTGAAAAGCTGGCGCATAAGTACATGCACAGCGTGCCTGATCAGACCGCAGAACGTGAGGCACTGAAGGCCTCACTTTCCGACCCCGCGGTCGATCTCGTTGAAGTTGAAAAAGACAAAATAAAGGGTGCGGTGCGCACAGACTTTATCCTGTCGGCAGAAATCATCGTCATCACTTTAGGAACGGTACAGGCCAGCCCGTTCATCACTCAGGTCACGGTGCTCAGCGGTATTGCTGTCATCATGACGATTGGTGTGTACGGTCTCGTGGCGGGTATTGTCAAACTCGACGATTTGGGTCTCTTTTTGAGTCAACGGCCAGGTACAAATGCTTTGCGCCGCTTTGAACACAGCCTAGGCCGGGGCATTTTGTGGCTGGCCCCGTGGTTGATGAAAGGCTTGTCAGTGGCGGGCACGATTGCCATGTTTCTAGTGGGCGGCGGGATTTTGACGCACGGTATTGCCCCGTTAAGTCATCTGGTGGAGCAATTTGCAGCTCAAGCCGGGGGTGTATTGGCTTTTGCTCTGCCTCTGCTGGTCAACGCCCTTGTGGGTCTCGCAACAGGTGCGCTGGTGCTGCTGGTGGTCACATTGTTTAAGCGCCTTCGTAAGCCGGATTGAGACCTTTTGCAGCCGAGCTGGTCTCCATCTGTTAAAACAGGTGAACTCCACTTCTATGTTTTCGACCTGATGCCCACTATTACCGAGACGTCTGCTGACTTTGACTTGCTACTCCCCACTCTGCACTGGACTGAGGAAAAGCAGCCGCGCTCTGCCTTTTGGCGCTCTGAGCGCGGCGCGGCGCCGCCTAAGCGCGTCA
Source organism: Burkholderiales bacterium (assembly GCA_038204335.1). Lineage (GTDB taxonomy): Bacteria > Pseudomonadota > Gammaproteobacteria > Burkholderiales > Burkholderiaceae_C > Polaromonas. The sequence continues at coordinate 33,055 of JBBRDA010000005.1, read as the reverse complement.
CGCTGGCTGACGATACCCTGAGCGCGGACAGCGCTTACCGCATGGCTTGCGAAGGAACAGGGCTCCTGTGGCGTGGGGATTTTCAAAATGCCCGACTGCTGTTGCAAGCTTTGGCGAGGCGAATTGACAAGCCGCCAAAAGCTTCCAAAACGGCAAAGATGGGGCGCAAAAAGGCCGAGGCGCAAGCTGAAACGGGTGTACCTCCGGGCGAAGCGTTTCATCTGTATCGGCAAGCCCAGTCGCAACGCGCCCGTGTGCTTGGTATGGTGCTCATTGAGTTTGCAGCTGATTACAGCATCGCCTTGCGCCGCGCGCCGGATGCAAAGCAGGCCTGCACCGAGGCATGGGGTCAGGCAGATGACAGCGGCCCGAGCGTGGCATCGCTACGCGAATTGATGGGCGTCATCAGCGCCCATGAATGGCGCAAGAAGGGCGTTGAGATTCCTGCGCTCACCTCAAGCGGTAGCACTATAGCCAAAGCTGCGCCTAACAATCGCATCTACCCGCACTACGGCGTATTTTCACCCGTTCGCGGCGAATATGTTGAGTTGGTTGCCACCGCACCGCTGCCAAAACATTCGGCGCAACAGCGCCCAGAAAAGTTCGTCGCATTTGATATTGGCACAGGCACCGGCGTGCTGGCGGCAGTGCTTGCACTTCGCGACGTCGACCAGGTGGTGGCGACTGACCAGGACGAGCGGGCTTTAGCCTGCGCCAAAGAAAATATTTACAAGCTGCGCTTGCCAAATCCGGTCAAGGTGATGAAGGCCGACTTGTTTCCTGAAGGTCTCGCATCCGTCATTGTGTGCAACCCGCCCTGGCTGCCTGCCCGGCCTGGCTCCCCGCTGGAAGGCGCGGTGTACGACGAGGGAAGTCGGATGTTGCTCGGCTTTCTCAAAGGCCTAGCTGCGCACCTGGCACCGGGCGGTGAAGGCTGGCTGATTCTGTCTGACTTTGCCGAGCATCTGGGCCTGCGAACACGCGCCGAATTGTTAGCGGCGATTGAAGCTGGCGGTCTGAAGGTATTGGGCCGACTGGATGTGAAGCCAGAGCACCCCAAGGCGCTGGATGCGTCTAACCCGCTGGCTGAAGCGCGGGCACAAGAGGTCACATCGCTCTGGCGGTTAGGGGCAGTCTGAAAATGATTTTGTTAGCGCCCATGGAAGGGTTGCTCGACTTTGTCTTGCGTGACATTTTGACGCGGGTAGGTGGTATTGACCGCTGCGTGTCCGAGTTCATACGCATCACAGACCAGTTGCTACCCGAGCGGGTCTTCACCCGCATCGTGCCAGAGCTGCACAACGGAGGTCGTACCTTTGCCGGTGTGCCGGTACGTGCACAGCTGCTGGGCTCAGACCCTGCCTGCATGGCTGACAACGCGGCCCGTTTGGCTAGCCTTGGCCCCGCAGGCATTGACCTGAACTTTGGTTGCCCGGCCAATGTGGTGAACCGCCATGGCGGCGGTGCAGCGCTGCTCAAAGAGCCTGAAACCATTCATGCCATCGTCACCGCCGTGCGCCGCGCTGTACCATCGCACATGCCGGTCTCGGCCAAGATGCGGCTCGGCTACCTAGACGATTCACGCGCGGTGGAATGTGCGCTGGCTATTAGTGAAGGCGGTGCTGACGAGATGGTGGTCCACGCCCGTACAAAAGCGCAAGCCTACCGCCCACCTGCTTACTGGGAACGTATCGCCGACATCCGCGCTGCCGTCAACATCCCGGTTGTGGCCAACGGCGAAATCTGGACAGTCGATGACGCGCGCCGCTGCCGCGAAGTTTCAGGCTGTGACATGCTGATGATTGGCCGTGGTGCCGTGGTTGATCCGGGGCTGGCGCTGGCGATCAAGGCGTCGATGAACAACTCAGGGGCAGATGCGGTGACTTGGGTGCAATTGCTGCCGCTGGTTCTGGACTTTTGGCATATCGTCACCACCCGGCTCGACAACAAAGCCCAGGCGGGGCGATTAAAGCAATGGCTCAATTTCTTGAGGCGGCGTTTCCCAGAGGCGGAAGTGGCTTACCAGTCTCTGAAAACCGTCAATAACCCGGCGCTGGTAGATGCGTGGCTGCAGGGCACCTTGAGCCGAGATCAGTCGCAGCACGACAACCGTTTGTCAGCGCAGTGGCCAATGTGTGCGACACCGAAGGCGTCCGTACCTGCCCAAATGGCAGTTTTGGCCTGAATCTCACTCTAAAATACCTGTCAAATAACTATTTGGACCAATAAATATGGGCGCAAGCAGCTATGAAATTAAGAGCAAATAGCATTGATATTGAGGTTGTTGATTCTGCGCCGGATGCGCCGCATCTGCCCGTGGTGCTGCTCATCATGGGCTTAGGCATGCAGCTGATAGCCTGGCCACCCGGCATGGTGCGGGCGTTGATGAATGCGGGCTACCGGGTGATTCGTTTTGACAACCGCGACAGTGGTCTGAGCCACAAGTTCGACGCGCTCGGTGCGCCCAACTTGTTGTGGCAGGGCATGAAGTACAAGTTGGGCCTGAGCATCAAGCCGCCCTATAGCGTGCAGGACATGGCGCTCGACACGCTGGGCGTGCTGGACGCCTTGCAGATCGGAAAGGCGCACATTGTGGGTGTCAGCATGGGCGGTATGGTGGCCCAGCGGGTGGCGCTGATGGCCCCTGAGCGAACCTTGAGTTTGGCCAGCATCATGAGCTCCAGCGGTGCGCGCGGCTTGCCTGCCGCTACGCCAGCCGTGACACGCCAGTTGCTCAGCCGCCCTAAAGGCAAAGGCAAGCAGGCAGCGATTGAACATTCAGTCAAACTGTTCCAGGCTATTGGCAGCCCGGGCTTTCTGCTTGATGAAGATTTTCTGCGTGAGCGGGTCACCCTCTCGACGGAGCGTAGTTTCAACCCGCCCGGCATCGCCCGCCAAATGGTGGCCATCGTTGCTGACAACACACGCGCTGCCGAGCTGTCAAAAATCGCGGTGCCCACCTTGGTACTGCATGGCAAGGCCGATCCGCTGGTGCCATTTGCCTGCGGTGAGGATACCGCTAGGCGCATCCCTGGTGCGAAGTTGGTCGGTATTGACGGTATGGGCCATGATTTGCCGCCCGGTGTGGTCGAACACATCCTCACGCATCTGGTGCCGCATTTGCAAGCCGCGCAAAACCCAAGTCCAAGTCAGAGCCAAACGCCATGAACACACCTGAGCAATCTCAACTGGGCAAGGCCTCCAGCTATATCGACCAATACGATGCGTCGCTGCTGTTTCCGATCCCACGGGCTGACAAGCGGGCCGAGATTGGCGTGCTGCAAGCACCGCCGTTTTTCGGTGCTGACATGTGGACGCTGTATGAATTGAGCTGGCTTAACCTGCGCGGCAAACCGCAGGTGGCGCTGGCGCACATCACGGTACCGTGTGAGTCGCCAAATATTGTTGAGAGCAAATCCCTCAAGCTGTATCTAAACAGCTTTAACAGCACCCGATTCCTTGATGCGCGTGAGGTGCGCGAACGCATTCGTGCAGATGTCAGCGCAGCAACCGGTGTGGGTATCGGTATCAAAACGATGGGCCCCGAGTTGTTTGACCGCGAGCCGATTCATGAAATGGATGGCTTGAATCTTGACAGGCTAGACGTTGAATGCATTCACTTCACGCCCAACCCCGAGCTGTTGTTTGCAGAATTTGACGAGCCGCCAGTGACCGAAACACTCACCAGCAACCTGCTCAAAAGCAATTGCTTGGTGACAGGCCAGCCCGACTGGGGCAGCGTGCAAATTGCGTATTCAGGCCCTGCCATCAATCAGGAAGGGTTACTGCAATACCTGGTGAGTTTTCGCAACCACAACGAGTTTCATGAGCAATGCGTTGAGCGCATTTTTATGGATGTGTGGACTCGCTGCAAACCCATCAAGCTGTCTGTGTATGCGCGTTACACCCGGCGCGGCGGGGTGGATATCAACCCCTTCAGGTGCAGCTACCCAATGCAGTTACCGCCAAATGTACGCACGGCCCGGCAGTAAAGCATCAAAACATCAGGGCTTGTAGGCAGCAATCGCTTTGGCTAGGTCGGTGGTTTCTTCGCAGTTTGCGCAAATCGCTTTCAATTTGGCCAATTGCCCCTCAGCCTTGGCTTTTTGATTCACCTTCAGGTAAGCGATGCCTGAGTATTCAAGCGCGCCTTTGTGCTTAGGGTCTAGCGCCAAGGCTTTGTCATATGCGGCAAATGCTTCATCGTACTTACCCAACCATCGGCTAGAGTAGCCGAGCAGGTTGTACGCATCAGCGTTTTTTGGGTTCTCAGCGATTACTTTTTTGAAGCTGCTGGCAGCCAGTGTCCAGTTTTTGGCGCTCAAGGCTTTTTGGCCTATCGCGTAGTCGTCTGCTTTGACGCTTTCGATCGGTGCGGGCGAGGTGTCGGCCGCAAACACCAGACTAGCCATGCCAATGCTGAAAAAGGACATGGCAATGAATACTTTAGAAATAAATGTTTTCATAGGTAGCTCGTCAAGTGAAGATTGTCAAACAAAGACTGACAGGTTAGAACTCTCACACGTGATGTTAGCGCCTGGCAATGCCAACTTAATGTGTGCGGGAATACGGCTGGTTTAACCGCCCTGGAAATACGTACCTTGAGGTGTCGTGCCGGGGGTGCGCACCCGGCGCGGCACTACCGTTAACTGAAAGGTGCTCTTTGCGGCGGTTGCACCAATCGTGGTGGACTGCAGCGGTACGTCAATTAACTGGTCGGCTTGCCATAGCTTGACTTGCGCTATGCCGTCAGGTAAGTCGTCAAACGTGGCTGTACCGTTTGCCCCGGTTTTGACGGCCCAGGGTGAATCGCTCACGTAAACATAGCCGCGCATGGACCCGTGAATAAAGCAGCCCAGCAAGGTGGCGCCCATCACGCCGGGTTTGTCCATCGTGACGTCGCTGGTCTTGGCTGGCTTGCCATCTGGCTTGCCTTCCAGGCGCAGTTCAAAACCCGCATTGGTGGTGTTGAACTGGCCCATTCCCGCAGGGGAAGAACGTACGTGGTGGTCCCAAGGGTCATTGTTGACGAAACGCACTTTGGCACCCACCGGTACCACGGTGACGGCGGGTATGAATTGCATTTTTTCTTGGTTGATGGCCGCTTGAGCAGGCAGCGGCGCTTTGGGTTGTGCTGACTTGTTGGCGGGCATCACAACAATCACCGCATCTGGCACAGGCTTGCCATCTCTGTCGACCACCGAAACCGACAAACTGCCTGCTGATGCAGAGATTGCCAGCGTCGAAAGAGTCATGGTCAGCAATGTTTTTTTCATGGTGAGTATGCTTCGAAAAGTAGGTAGGGTAGGTTACTTGGGCGTGATGATGTCACGATTCATGGGTGCCAGCAAGGCCAGCATTTCGTTTTGCTTGCGTGACGCGATTCCCTTGGCGTCCATACTCGTCTGCAACACTTCTACCAAGGCATGAAAGTCTGACTTCTTGATGTCCAGATTGGCGTGCGAGCTTTTCATGTCAGCGCCTTTGTACACACAAGGCCCACCGCTGAGAGCGCAGAGCTGGTCAACCAGCTGCTCTTTAACCCGCTGCTGATTGGCGGGTTTGAAGTGCGGGCCAGTACGCGGGTCAGCCAGCAGCCGCACCATAAAGTCGTCCATCAATGCGACAAGACCGGCTTTTTCGCCAAAGGCTTTGTAGAGCTGGTCGTCTTTGGCCGCTATAGTTTGGGCCAGTGCCGCGCTGGCGAGCAGCAGGCTTGATATGGCGAGGCTGATGGAGAAGATAGATTTTTTCATGACGAATGTTTGGTCAGTTGAAGGTTTGGATTTAGAAGGCAACTTGCGCTGACAGGTAGTAGCCGGTCTGCTTGCGGCTGGCTGTGGTTGCGGGCACGATCACACCAAGGTCAACATAGGCCAAGGTGAGTGAGAGGTTTTTGCTAGGCGCCCAAGCGATGAAAATGTCTTTCCAGTCCTCAGACCGCAGGCCATTGCCCAGGCCAGCTGCCGCGCCAGCTTTTGCAAGCTTGTTGCGCATCAACCGGTATTCAGCCCCCACCACCACGTTTTTAGTCACCAAGTAGCCGATTGAAAATTCAGGCTGCAGGCTGTAGCTGTTTTCGCTGCCGCCAAGTGTGGCACCGTAGCCCAGCAGACCGTTTTGATTGGCTCTCGTGGCGCGCAGCGTCCCGTTCACGAGCAGGCTTTGGGCCAGAAAAAGTTTGGTTGCACTGAGGTAAAAATCTGCACCGCTGCGCTTGGCACCCAACGCGTTGAGTGTCGCGTCAAGGCCGGAGGAGCCCAGTGTTTTGTATTGCAGGCCCACCGCGATTTGCGGCATCAGGTTGTCGCTGTCCAAAATGGCATCGCCCGCCACACGAACCTTGGCACCCAAAATCGTTTGCTTCAGCCGCAAACCGGGCAAACCCAGCCCAGTGCCCGTCACGCGTGTGTCAAAGTCCTGCTGAGCAACTGACAGCTCAAACCGGTCGTTGATGCCCATGGCTGCACCATAAATGTTCAGGCCATAGTCTTTGGTGCCCACGTTGGTGATAAAAGCGGAGCCGCCAATTTCATCATCGGTCGCATTGCTGCCAATAATGGCCCAAGGTGTCAAGCCGCCGCCGGCTGCGCCGTCAATGCTACTGACGCCGCCAGTTAGCAGCAGCTTACCGGTTTCAGCGTGTCCACCGGTACAAAATGCCGCAGCACTGGCGGCTATCAGAGTAGTCAAAAGGTTGGTTTTCATAGAGCTCCAAAAGGGGTTGGGAGTTGGTGCAGTAAGAATGTCATTAAACGTATCTGAGTTGGATACGCCCCGCCATGTCGGTCGGATTCAAACTTTTCTAACTTATTGAAATTTTTCTTTCAGGCACTGAATCCAAACCGCGTGCACCGCACGTATCCCTTGGTATGAAGCCTCCCCTGACTACGTTGATTGGATCTTGCGCCACGTTGCTGGGTTGCGCCTTCAGCGCCATGGCGATTGCACAGAGTGGGCCATCACCTCCGCGTGAATGGGTCAGCCCGCCACCCGGTGATGCGCAAAAGGGCTTGGTTTTGTATCAACAGCACTGCACGGCGTGCCACGCCATTGACAGCAACAAGATTGGCCCCGCCCATCGCGGCGTGGTGGGGCGCCGGGTAGGCAGCTTGCCGGGTTACAAATACTCCAATGAGCTGGCTGCATCACGCTTGCGCTGGACACCGCAAACCCTGAACAAATGGCTAGGTGACCCAGAAGATCTGGTCAATGGCCAACGCATGGGTTTTTTGATTGAGAGCGAGCAGGAGCGAGCCGATTTAATTGCCTATCTGGTAACGCTGAAGTAGCCGCTTCACATGCTTGTGGGACTTCAAGGCTGTCAAGGCAGCGGGTTAAAACAGTTGGCTACCAAGCTCCTCGTTTGCTACTTTTTCAGGAGCTGCTTGCGCCCGAATTGATTGGTCTGGACGCTCATTTAATGCTCTAAAAGTGCCATTTTTAGCCATTTCCACTAAATTTTCAGCCTTTTCAAGCGATGCAGCCCGAACGCCGAGCAAACGTAGCTTTTTATCGAGCGGCACCCGTTTTAAGCACTGTCCTGCGGTTTGCCGAATGACTTTTGAGTCGCTGGTAAAGCCGTCCAGTGTTTGGTCACGGGTGGCAATTTTGAAGTCGTCGTAGCGCAGCTTGATGCCGATGGTTTTTGCCGCGTAACCTTTGCGCTGCAAGTCGGCCGCTAACTTACCGCACAGATCGGTGAAGATGGCACCCAGTGCGGTTTTGTCCCGTACTGCATGCAGGTCGCGGTCAAAGGTGGTTTCGCGGCTCATGCTAACCGGCTCGCTGCTGGTGACGACCGGGCGATCATCACGGCCCCACGCAACGTCATGCATCCAGGCGCCCGTGTTTTTGCCGAACCGCCTGATCAACAAATCTGCCTCTTGCGCCGCTAGCTCGCCAATCGTTTGTATACCCAATGCTGCCAGCTTTTCATCGGCCTTTGGGCCAATGCCATTGATCTTTCGGCAGGCGAGAGGCCAAATCTTGTCTGTTAAATTGTTTTCATAAATGATCGAAATGCCATTTGGCTTGTTGAATTCACTCGCCATTTTGGCCAAAAGTTTGTTCGGTGCTACGCCGACAGAGCATGTCAACCCGGTCGCCTGAAAAATTGCTTTTTGCATCAACCTTGCCAGCACACGTCCGCCTTCACGCTGACCGCCCGGCACGTCTGTGAAATCGATGTACACCTCATCGACGCCCCGGTCCTCCATCAGCGGGGCAATCTCAAGAATGGTATTTTTGAAAAGGCGCGAATACTTGCGGACTTCGTCAAAATCAACCGGCAGCACAATCGCCTGCGGGCACAATTTGGCAGCCTTCATCATGCCCATGGCCGAACCCACGCCAAACTGCCGCGCCGCATAGGTTGCCGTGGTAATCACCCCGCGCCCCACGTAGTCCTTGAGCAACGGGAAATCGGTCACCGGAATAAAGCGCGGATCCCGGCCGGGCTGCGCGGCAAGCAAAGCGTCATCCACCTTGCGCCTGCCGCCGCCAATCACCACGGCCAAGCCTTTGAGCTGCGGGTAGCGCAACAGTTCTATTGACGCAAAAAAGGCGTCCATATCAAGGTGGGCTATACGGCGAATGTGACGATCATGGCTCATATCAGCTCCTGACTGTACCTTTTTGAGATGCCTTTTGCCGACATGACGACTGGCGCCACGCCGACAGATTGGCAATCTCATCTTGCGGAGAATGAAAAATTCTTTCATCAACTCCTGGACTTTTCATATGAACTACGTGACGACTGCCGACAAAACCAGGCTTTATGTCAAAGATTGGGGCAGCGGTCAACCTGTGATCCTGCTGCATGGCTGGCCCCTGTCGGCTGACAGTTGGGACGATCAGGCCATGGCGCTTGCCGACTCGGGTTACCGCGCCATTTCCTACGACCGCCGCGGCTTTGGGCGCTCGTCACAACCTTGGAGCGGCTACGACTACGACACCCTAGCTGACGACCTGGCCGCTGTTATCGAGCAGACGGGCGCGAAAGACGCGGTATTGGCTGGCTTTTCAATGGGCGGCGGCGAGGTCGCGCGCTACATGTCCCGTCATGGTGGCAAGAATGTTCGCCGCGCAGTGCTGGTCTCCTCGGTGGTGCCTTTCATGCTCAAGACGCAAGACAACCCGGATGGAACCGAGCCATCGGTGTTCGAGGAGATGACCAAAAGTATGAAAGAAGACCGGGCCAAATTTTTTGCCGGGTTCTTCAAGGATTTTTACGGGGTCAGTTTGCTCAACAGTTCGGTCAGCGAGCAGCAGGTCGATGCATCTTGCAATACGGCCATGCAGGCCAGCTTGAAAGCGACCCTCGCCTGCGCCGCGTCTTTTGCGACAACAGATTTCAGGCCAGACCTTGCCGCCTTCACCGTCCCGACTTTGATCATTCACGGCGTTGACGATCAAACAGTGCCGATTAACGCAGCGGGTCGCGCGGCAGCCCAAGGCATCAAGGATGCCACGCTGATTGAATACGAGAGCGCACCCCACGGCTTATTGGCGACACACAAATCTCGCATCGCGGCCGACCTGCTGGACTTCATAGGGCGCTGAGTCGCAGATCTAGATAAAGTCTCAATAACTTCCGGGCAACAGGATGCCTTTGTCAACGGCGTTGATGTCGGTCTTGCCGCAAAACGCCATGGTCAGGTCGAGTTCTCTATGAATAATCTGGAGCGCCTTGGTCACGCCAGCTTCGCCCATCGCGCCAAGCGCATAAAGCCATGCGCGCCCGATGTACACCCCCTTGGCGCCCAGAGCAACGGCTTTAATCACGTCTTGGCCGCTGCGAATGCCGCCGTCCATGTGGACTTCAATGTCTTTGCCGACCGCAGCAACGATGCGGGGCAGGGCGCGGATGGATGACTCTGCACCGTCCAGTTGGCGGCCGCCGTGGTTCGACACAATCAGTGCGTCTGCGCCACTGTCAACCGCCAGACGTGCGTCTTCTTCGTCCTGGATGCCTTTCAAAATGATTTTGCCGCCCCAGCGCTTTTTGATCCATTCGACATCGCCCCAATTCAAAGCGGGGTCAAACTGCTTGGCAGTCCAGTCGCTGAGCGATGTCATGTCGTCAACACCTTTGACGTGTCCGACGATGTTGCCAAAACCATGCCGTTTGGTGCCCAGCATGCCCAGACCCCAGCGCGGTTTTGTAGCCATGTTGATGATGTTGGGGATTGTGAGCTTGGGTGGCGCTGACAGGCCGTTTTTCAAGTCTTTATGGCGCTGCCCAAGGATTTGCAGGTCAAGCGTGATGACCAGAGCCGAGCAGTTGGCGGCCTTGGCGCGGTCTATCAGCCGCTCGATGAAGTCGCGGTCTTTTAAAACGTAGAGCTGAAACCAGAACGGGTGCCGATCCGTCGCTTCAGCTACATCTTCGATCGAGCAAATGCTCATGGTTGACAGCGTGAAAGGGATGCCGAATTTCTTGGCTGCGCGCGCGCCGCAAATCTCGCCATCGGCATGTTGCATGCCGCTCATGCCGGTAGGCGCAATGGCTACCGGCATGGCAACTTTTTGGCCAATCATTTCAGTCGCAGTGCTGCGGCCTTCCATGTTCACAGCGACGCGTTGGCGGAATTTGATTTTTTGAAAATCAGCTTCATTCGCGCGGTAAGTGCCTTCTGTCCATGAGCCTGAATCCGCGTAGTCGTAAAACATGCGCGGTACGCGCTTTTGATGCAGGATGCGCAGGTCTTCAATATTGGTAATGATGGTCATTTTTGTCTTCCTTTCAACGCATGGTAGCTTGGAGCGTGCGCGGCGTGGCGTGAAAACAGCTGTTGCGCCTTGAAATTATTTTGATGGCGCCAAGGGGCCTAGGAAACTGTCGCGGTTAGGTTTCTTGCTAACCTTGCCCCAAACGCGTGCGATGCAGCGCAATTTGTGCTCTTACCTGCATAGGTGCTGTGCCGCCTAGGGTGCTGCGTGCGTTCAACGAACCGCGCAAGCTCAGGCATTCGTAAACATCTTTTTCAATCTTTGAATTAAAGCCTTGCAGCACTTCAAGCGGCAGTTCAGACAAATCAACGTTGTGTGACATGGCAGCTTTTACGGCATGCGCAACCGCCTCATGCGCATCTCTGAACGGCAGGCCCTTTTTAACCATGTAGTCGGCCAGATCGGTCGCGGTGGCGTAACCGCGCAAGGCGGCTTGCTCCATGGCTTCAGGTTTGACGGTGATACCAGCCACCATTTCTGCAAATATGCGCAGCGTGTCTTTGAGCGTATCGACTGTGTCAAACAGGGGCTCTTTGTCTTCCTGGTTGTCTTTGTTGTAGGCCAGCGGCTGGCCTTTCATCAACGTGATGAGGCCCATCAAATGACCAACAACCCGCCCGGTTTTGCCGCGTGCCAGTTCTGGGACATCCGGATTTTTCTTTTGCGGCATGATGGATGAGCCGGTGGTGAAGCGGTCCGGGATGTGGATGAAACCAAAGTTCTGGCTCATCCACAAAATCAGCTCTTCACTCATGCGACTGATGTGGACCATCGCAATCGATGCGGCGGCGGTGAATTCGATCGCGAAGTCACGGTCACTCACTGCGTCAAGCGAGTTTTGGCAGATGCAAGGCTGGCCTTGCTCGTCCACCATGCCCAGTGTTTTCGCGACCCGTGCGCGATCCAGCGGGTAGCTGGTTCCCGCTAATGCGGCTGAACCCAGCGGCAGGAAATTGACGCGCTTGCGTACGTCGGCCATGCGTGCTGCGTCACGGGCGAACATTTCGACATAAGCTAGCATGTGGTGGCCAAAGCTGACGGGCTGAGCCACTTGCAGGTGAGTAAAGCCAGGCAAGATAACTTCAACGTTTTTGTCGGCAATGTCGACCAGTGCTTTTTGCAGATCACGCAGCAACTCTGATATGACATCGATTTCACCCCGAAGCCACAGCCGGACATCGGTAGCGACCTGGTCGTTGCGTGAGCGGCCAGTGTGCAGGCGCTTGCCTGCGTCGCCTACCAACGCAGTCAGACGTGCCTCAATGTTCAGGTGCACGTCTTCCAGATCCAGCTTCCAATCAAAAGCGCCAGACTCAATTTCAAGTGCGATTTTCGCCATGCCTTCCCTGATAGATGCATGGTCAACAGCGTTGATGATGCCTTTCGCCGCCAGCATGTCAGCATGCGCTAGGGAGCCTGTAATGTCGGCCTGCCAGAGGCGTTTGTCAAAAAATACACTGGACGTATAGCGCTTGACCAAATCGCTCATGGGCTCAGAAAAAAGGGCCGACCAGGCTTGGGATTTTTTGTCGAATTGGTTCACTTTAAGCTTTCAAGGCTGCTTTTGCTTGTCTGTACGCTCGGGCAATGCAATACTCATGCTGTTGATTTTATCTGCCCCCTGAGTCTTTCTCCAGCACAGTGATCCCGCCACCCATGAAGCCGACTCCCTCAGCTTTTGCCGAATCCACATTGCAAGGCAGCTTGACGCCGCTGGACGATGCGGTGACGTCGTCCCCGGCATCGCCAGGTCGCCCAAACATGTTTGACGCCTGCCATGTTGGCGTGGTGCTGCGTGCGGTGCTCTTTGTTGAGGCTGTGGTAGCGGTCGGAGCGATGTTCGTGGCCAGCCAACCGCTCGACTGGCTGCTGCGCTTTTCATTGCTGACAGGCGGCGTGTTGCCCGCCACCTTGGCTTGGCTGATTGGCGCTTGTGCCTTGAAAGCGCGCCTGGCTCCACTTAAGTTATCAGGGCAATGGCTGGCGGGCATGCTTTTGGGGGCTATGGCCGGTCTGTATGGTTGCGGCCTGCTGAGTTTTATGGGAATGCTCCAGCCTGCGCCATGGATGGCCAGCGCGGCAGCGGGCGCATTGATGTCGAGCATGTTGTTGGCAGGGCTTTTCTGGCGAGCCCGGGCACGAACCCCGGCGGCGACCGCCGCGCGCCTAGCCGAATTGCAATCTCGCATCCGGCCACATTTTTTGTTCAACACGCTGAACAGCGCCATTGCCTTGGTTCGTGCTGAGCCGCTGAAGGCCGAGGCAATGCTGGAGGATTTGAGTGAGCTGTTTCGCAGCGCATTGGCAGACCCTGCAGAATCGGTCACGCTGGCTCAGGAAATCACACTCGCCCAGCGCTACCTGGCAATTGAAGCGATCCGCTTCGGCGAGCGCTTGCAGATCAGCTGGAACCTCGATGCCCATGCGATGCAAGCCCGGCTTCCGCCTCTGCTGCTTCAGCCCTTGGTTGAAAACGCCATCAAACATGGCGTGGAGCCCAGCGCGACGGGTGCACAGATCAAGATTTCAACCGAGCGCCGGGGGGGTGTGGTGGTGGTCAAGGTGAGCAACACCACCCCCGCTGGGGTGGGCGAACGCGGCAATGGGCTGGCACTTGCCAATGTGCGGGAGCGACTTCTGCTGCTGCATGATGTCCAGGCCAGATTTCAATCGGTTTACAAAGACGGTGTGTTTCAGGTTCGTCTGGAGTTACCCGCATGAAATTGAAAATACTACTGGTTGACGACGAAGTTTTGGCCAGATCGCGCTTGCGTACGTTGCTGGCTGACTGCACCATGCCTGGTGCCGACGTGATGGCTGAGGCCGCTAACGGACCGCAGGCTATCACTGCGCTCCGGCAGACGGCGATTGACCTGGTATTGCTGGATGTACACATGCCGGGCATGGACGGCGTCCAACTGGCACAGACCATTGCTGGTATGCCCCAGCCGCCAGCGGTCGTCTTTGTAACGGCCCATGCAGAGCACGCCGTACAGGCCTTTGATGTAGCGGCTATTGATTATCTGACTAAGCCAGTGCGGCTGGAACGCTTGCAGCAAGCGCTACAAAAAGTAGAGCGCTTTGTGCTATCGAAATTTCCGCCATCAGCCGACGGTCCGGTTCATACGCTGATCATTCAAGACCGTGGTCGGACAGAAAGGGTCCCGGTGGCCGAGGTGCTTTACCTCAAGGCCGAGCTGAAATACGTTACCGTGCGCACAGCAACTCGCAGCTATATTCTTGATGGCGCATTGAACGAACTGGAAGAAAAGTACCCCGCTCAGTTCATGCGCATCCACCGCAACGCTCTGATAGCGCGGCGTGCTGTCCGGGCGCTAGAAAAGCACTACGACGCAGAAGAAGGTGAAGGTTGGGCGGTACGCCTCAACGGAATTCCAGAATTGCTTGCCGTGTCCCGACGTCAGCTTAGTGCAGTGAGGGAGGCAATTGCGCGGTAACTGCAAAAAATGCGACCCAGAGGCAGTGATTTTGTCCTACATATTTTGAGCGTTTCTGATGCTCAAATCAGACAGTGTTGCAGTGTGCTGGATCTGCGGCCTGCACTTAGCGCTACCCTGAGCCAGAATCCTTCCTTTCGGGACATACATGAGTATTGAGACTGCATCCGACCAGCCTGAAGCCGAACGCCAGCCTGCCGGTCTGTCTGGTCCCGCTGAACCGGTCACACTGCCTGTCACCCATTTGCAGATGCCCGTCAGCATACGCAGCTTGTCCTTGGCCATCATTGCATTCGTGGCGGGCTTGTTTGTCCTGCATTGGGCTAAAGCAGTGTTTATTCCGTTCATGTTGGGACTGGTTTTTAGTTATGCTTTGTCACCTATCGTCAACTGGTTGGAGTTGCGCCGCATTCCGCGCGTCATCGGCGCTGGCGTGCTGCTTTTATCTTTGTTGGGGGCAATGGGTACGACGGCCTACTCTTTGTCAGATGAGGCGGTGCAACTGGTTGACTCACTGCCAGCGGCTGCGCAAAAACTAATCAAGACCCTCAAAACCCGGCAAACTGGCGCAGGCAGCACGCTTGAGACCGTTCAAAAAGCAGCGACACAAATAGAGCAGGCAACTCAGGAAACCGGCGTTCCCACCACCAGCAGAGGCGTGATGCGCGTCGTGGTTGAACCACCGCGATTTAATATCAAGGATTATTTGTGGTCTGGCACCATTGGCCTTGCCACTTCCATGGGTCAGGTGACCGTGGTGGCGTTTTTAACTTATTTTCTGCTTGTTTCTGGCAACACTTTCAGGCGTAAGCTGATCAAGCTGGCTGGGCCATCGCTCAGCAGCAAAAAAATTACCTTGCAGGCACTCGATGAAATAACGGGGCAGATTCAGCGTTACCTGCAAGTCCAGCTGGCCACCAGCGCGCTGGTGGGCGTGCTGACTGGGGTGGCACTTTGGGCCATAGGCCTCGAAAATGCGGCGGTCTGGGGAATAGCTGCTGCAGTTCTCAATCTGGTGCCTTATGTTGGTTCGCTGGTCACGGCGGTTGCTTCTGGCGGCGTTGCTTTTTTGCAGTTTGGCTCTAGCAACATGGCGTTGCTGGTGGCGGGCGCATCTTTTTTGATTCATACCATCGTGGGGAACCTCATCACACCCTGGCTCACCAGCCGCGCCAGCCGCATGAATCCGGTGGCAGTATTTGTTGGTTTGCTGGCCTGGGGTTGGCTCTGGGGCGTTTGGGGTTTGCTGCTGGGCCTGCCTATTTTGATGATTGTCAAAGCGGTATGCGACCGGGTGGATGACCTCAAGCCAATTAGCGAGTTTTTAGGCGCCTGATGTTGTTGAGAGCTAGTACTGCAGGTGGGTCATCCACAGAGTTCCCGAAAGGTTTTGATTCGTTCGGTGTGGGTATTGTTAAAATATCGCCTTATTTTAAAAAAAACATTGAAGAGAAAATATGCTCGCGCTGCTATCCGATCCCCAAATCTGGGTTGCCTTTGCCACACTGACCTTGCTCGAGCTGGTGCTGGGCATCGACAACATCATCTTCATCTCCATTTTGGTAGACAAGCTGCCTAAAGCGCAGCAAGAGATTGCCCGCAAGATCGGCCTCTTCATGGCCATGTTCATGCGCATTGGCTTGCTGTTTATATTGACCTGGATTGTCGGGTTGACCGAGCCATTTTTCACGGTTTTCGGCAAGCCTATTTCAGGCCGCGACCTGATTCTTATTTTGGGTGGACTGTTTTTGATCTGGAAAAGTACCGGTGAGATTCACCAGTCGCTTGAAGGTGAGGAAGCGCATACCGCCAGTGCTGTCAAAGCCACGTTTACTGCGGTTATTCTGCAAATCATGGTGATCGATATCGTGTTTTCGCTGGACTCCATCATCACGGCAGTAGGCATGGTTGATGAGTTGGCCGTGATGATTGCGGCAGTGGTGGTGTCGGTTGGCTTGATGATGCTGTTCGCTTCGGCCATTGGGCGCTTTGTGTCGAACCACCCGACCATCAAAATGTTGGCATTGGCCTTTTTAGTGGTGGTGGGCGTGGTGTTGGTGGCTGAGGGTTTTGGCTACCATGTGCCTAAAGGGTTTGTCTATTTTGCGATGGCGTTTTCCTTGAGCGTGGAAATGCTCAATATCTGGATGCGCAAGCGTTCAGCCAAGCCGGTGCATCTGCATGATGCCTACCGTCCTGCGGAACCCGACGAAAAGTAAGTTCACGAACCTTGGGAACAAAAAAGTTCCCGATATCACGCTCTTACTGAGTGTGTTTTCCCTAGGTCGCGCAGAACGCAGCCGCGTCTAAGATTTCTCCGCGCCATTCAGCGCAGGATGATTTAAAAACGAGGGAAACACCATGCAACACCATCTTTGGACCACCTTGGGGCGATCTGCGCTGGTCGTGTCGGCCGCAACTCTGCTGGCCGCTTGCGCCAACCTGCCAGGCGAAAGCGCGAGCGCAGCCTTGCAACGCGCCAACACTGCCATGGGTGGTGCGGCACTTAAAAGCATTGCATTTGCCGGTAACGGCACGGGTACCACCTTTGGCCAGGCCTACCTGGCCGGCCAAGCCTGGCCCAAAATCACGTATTCAACTTTCTCCCGCGTCGCTGACTACGAAAACGCCGCTTTCAGAGAAGACGCCTCCCGCAGTCGCGCCGAACCCAACGGCGGTGGCGCTGTTCCGTTGATGGGGACGGGTGAGCAGCGCACCAGCAGCTTCATGCGCGGTGCCAGCGCCTGGAACATGGTGGGCCCGGCACCTGTGGCCTCTCCTGTCGCCTACGACATGCGGGTGCATGACCTGTGGACCACCCCTCACGGCGTGATCAAGGCCGCGATGGCCAACAACGCCACGGCCGCCATGCGAACCATTGACGGGAAAACATTTACCGCCGTGTCTTTTTCAGTGCCCGGCCGCTATCGCGCCACCGCGCTGATCAATGCTTCTGGCTTGGTCGAGCAAATCGAGTCAGCCCAACCCCACCCGGTATCGGGAGACACTGCGTCAGTCATTCGGTTTTCTGATTACAAAGATACCGGCGGCGTCAAGTTTCCGATGCGTATCCAGCAAAGCATGGGTGGTTTCCCGGTGCTTGACTTGACGGTCAGCGATGTCACACCCAATGCCCCCACCGGGATCGAAGTGCCCGCGCTGGTGACAGCTTTCGCTGAAACCGTCGTCGCCAATAAAGTCGCAGACGGCGTGTGGCACCTAGCTGGCGGTTCGCACAACAGTGTGGCGATCGAAATGAAAGACCACATCATGGTGGTTGAAAGCCCGCTGTATGACGGGCGAGCCGTACCCATGCTGGCCGAGGCCAAAAAGCTCAGCCCCGGCAAGCCGATTCGCTTTGTCGTCAATTCGCACCACCATTTCGACCATTCTGGTGGACTTCGCAGCGCAGTGGCTGAAGGCGCCACGCTGGTCACCAGCGAGCTGTCTCGGCCATTTTTTGAAACCACGATGGCCAATCCCAACAGCATCAAACCTGATGCCATGCAACTATCTGGCAAAAAAGCGGTAGTAACCGGCGTGAGCGGCAAACGCAGCTTTACGGATGGCGCAAGGGCAGTGGATGTGTATTACATCGAAGGCAGCGTGCACGCCAACGGCTTTTTGATGGTGCATCTGCCGAAGGAAAAGCTGCTGATTGAGGCCGATGCCTACACGCCCGGCGCTCCCAATGCGCCGGCGCCCGCCGTTCCCAACGCCCTGCATGTCAATCTGGTGCAAAACATCGAGCGCCTCAAACTCGGCGTAGACCAGATCCTGCCACTGCACGGCCGTGTGGTTCCGATCAGTGAGCTTTACACAGCGATTGGCAAGAAAATGTGAGGATAAATGCTGAAAACGGCTAAACAAGCCTGTTTTCAGCATGTTTCAGGTATGTTTTAGGTGTGTTTTAAGGCTTTTGGCTAATAAATACGGGCGCAAGCAGCTATAAATTTTATAGCGATTAACCGGACTCAAAAATGTGGCGGTAGGTCATCTCGCAAGCTGCGCCCCGGTGCTTGCAGGCTGTCAGCCGCAGGTTGCCGCAGTTCGGCGACTTCGCGCAGCAACAGGTCAATTTGCTGCTGTTGCCTGGCAATGATCTGGTCTAACTGCTCAACCATGTCTTCAGTGTAAGTCGCCTTGATTTCAAGATCGGTCAGGCGCTGGTCTGTGGTGTGGGGTGTCGTCATAGCTGGCATGGTCGTATTAATCGCTACTATTTTTATAGCTGCTTGCGCCCGTATTTATTGGGCTAAAGGCATAAATGATAGTTAAATCGAGCTGAAAACACATGAAAAAACCCGCCAAAGCGGGTTTTTTCGTATGAAGTCAGCCCACGGGGCTGGTTAGAGAATTACTTTTTCGCAGCGCTGGCAGCAGGCTTGGCGGCGTCAGCTTTGGCATCGGCTTTTGCGGCTGGCTTGGCATCTTTAGGGGCTTTGGCATCAGCTTTGGCTTTTGCGTCAGCTTCTTTTTTGGCCTTTGCAGCATCAGCCTTGGCTTTCTTTTCGTCAGCTTTTGCCTTGGCGTCAGCTTCTTTTTTGGCTTTGGCTTCAGCTTTTGGGTCTTTTTTCTCTTCTTTGGCAGCTGCTACCGGCTTGGCGTCGGCTTTGGCTGGCGCGGCAGCGGCGGCTGGAGCAGCTGCAGCGGCTGGCTTGGCATCTGCTTTGGCGGCTGGTGCGGCAGGCTTGTCATCCTTCTTGGCAGGTGCTGCTGCAGCGCCTTTGTAGCCAGCGCCGCCGACCGTCAGGCCTTCAGCTGAAAATTTGGCCGCATTGCCTTCGCCAATACCTTTGACGCGCTCGATGAAATCTTCCCAGCTTTTAAAATTGCCCTTCTTGCGTTCGTCAATGATCTTGCCTGAGATGGCGGGGCCAATGCCCTTGATGCCATCGAGCTCGGCTGGGGTGGCTTTGTTGACGTCAACTGCCGCAAAAGCAACAGCGACGGTCATGGCGGCGAGAAACGCCAGCAATTTCTTGAACATAAGAAAACTCCTCAATTAGTTAGTTGGAATGTCATACCCGGGCGATCCTTCAAAATGTGGAAGATCACTGTTGGTAACGATTTAGAGGCCTTGGGGTTGACCGAGATTTGACGAAATGACCAGTAAATACCCTGAATTCGCTGATTTGTTGCCTGCTTATGGCGAACTTAGCCACTGCATGTAAGCGGCCACACCGGTTTGGACGTCAGCAAAATCGTGGTCGCAACCTGCAGCGCGCAACGCGCTCAGGTCGGCTTGGGTGTAGCTCTGGTATTTGCCGACCAAGGCGGGCGGAAAGGCGATGTAGTCAATAAAACCGCCGCGGGCTGCTTCTTCGATGCTCAAGGCTGCCTGGTTCTGGCTTTTACGCAGTGCATTGATGACGCTGATGGCCACGTCATTGAAAGGCTGAGCCTTGCCGGTGCCAAGGTTAAAGACGCCCGATTTCTCTGGATGGTCTAAAAACCACAAATTGACCGCCACCACATCGTCGATGAACACAAAGTCGCGCATCTGCCCGCCAGCGCCGTAGCCGCCGTATTCACCGAACAGTTTCACTTTGCCTTCTGCCTGGTACTGGTTGAACTGGTGAAAGGCCACACTGGCCATGCGGCCCTTGTGCTGCTCGCGCGGGCCGTAAACATTGAAATACCTGAAGCCCGCCACCTGGCTCGTGGCGTTCTCGAACCTTGTCCCGATCTCCCGGCGCAGGCGCTGGTCAAACAGCAGCTTGGAATAGCCGTACACGTTCAGCGGCTTTTCAAATTCTGGTGATTCACTGAAAGTACTTGAGCCGCCATAGGTGGCGGCGGATGAGGCATACAGCAGCCGCGTGCCCTGATCCTGGCAGGCATGGAACAGCTCACACGACAGCGTGTAGTTGTTGTCCATCATGTACTTCCCATCCAGTTCCATCGTGTCGCTGCAGGCCCCTTCGTGAAACACCGCCTCGATATCGCCAAACGCGGCCTCGGCAAACAGATCGTAAAAATCGTCGGCATCTACATAATCTGCGATTTGCAGGTCAGCCAGGTTTTTAAACTTGTCGCCTTCGGTCAGGTCATCCACAGCGATGATGTTGTCGATGCCTCGCGCATTCAAGCCTTTGATCAGGTTGCTGCCGATGAACCCTGCGGCACCCGTGACGACGATTTTCATAACTTGATTCCTTTAACGGGTGGTGCTGAACAGCTCTTCATAAGTCACAGTTGCCGTACCAAATTTACCCACCACAATACCGCCGGCACGGTTGGCAATTGGCACGGCATCGCGCAGGCTCATACCGGCTGCAGCGAGGGCGGCGAGTGTGGCAATCACGGTATCACCAGCGCCAGTGACATCAAACACCTCGCGTGCGACGGCCGGCACATGCAACTGGCCCTGCTCGTCAAACAGGGTCATGCCCGCTTCGCTACGGGTCAGCAGCAGTGCCTTTAGGTTGAGCGACGTGCGCAACTTGTGAGCTTTGGTTTGCAGCTCCGCTTCGCTTGTCCAGAGGCCGATGACTTGTTCCAGTTCGGCGCGATTCGGTGTGATCAAGCTGGCGTTTTTGTAGCGGCTGTAATCTGAACCTTTAGGGTCCACCAGCACGACTTTGCCAGCGGCTATGGCGTGGTCAATCATGGTGCTGATATGCGTCAGTCCGCCTTTACCATAGTCTGAAAATAAAACGGCATCGTTCGCTGGGCAGAGCTTTTCAAACGTACTGGATTGGGACGCCAGCACTTCGTTTTCAGGCGTGCTTTCAAAATCAAGCCGAATCAATTGTTGCTGGCGGCCAATCACGCGTAATTTGACGGTTGTTTTGAGCCCAGCGTCACGGCCAAAATAAGGCGTGATGCCTGAGCTGGCAACCAGCTTTTCGAGTTGATGGCTAGCCTCGTCGTCGCCCACGACTGTCAGCAGAGACGCCTTCGCACCCAGAGCCACGATATTGCTGGCCACGTTGGCGGCACCCCCCACACGCTCCTCAATACGTGTCACGCGCACGACGGGCACAGGTGCTTCGGGAGAAATGCGGTCAACGGCACCGTACCAGTAACGGTCCAGCATGGCATCGCCAACCACCAGCACGCGGGCTGCTGCAAGTTGATCTCTAGATAGGCTTAGCTCTGGTGTCATAGGGTTAGATCTTATTCAAGCAGCCGCCATGGAACCGGCTTTGCTGGGCCATAGGTGGTTGCCCCCTGCAAGGGGGAGAGCAAGCGAAGCGCAGCTCCGGGGGTGTTCATAGCTATAACTCTTCAATTCGCCTTGCCGGGTAGCTGTCCCAAGCTTGGCAGCCGGGGCAGTGCCAAAAATGTTGGGTGGCTTCAAAACCGCAGGCGGCGCAGCGGTAGCGCATCAGGGGCTTGGTGGCTTGGTCGAGCGCGCGCTGCACCAGCTGATGGTTGTGTTCTTCGGCGGCGTTTGCCGGCTTTTCGCCGGCCACCCAACGGGTTGCCGCGACCAGCGAGGTCTCTGTTTCAAGATGCCGAATATAGCCTTGGCGGCTTGCAGAAGGGTCTTTTTCCAGTCGGGCTATGGCGTCCATCACATCGACTGAAGGCTTTTGCAGGTAGTGTGTTTTAAGCAGTGCCATCACCTGTGGGTACAGATCGTCGCTTTGTGCAATCGTGACAAGCAAACCTGCAGCCAGAGGCATGGCCTGAGGCGCAGCTTTTTCAAGCCTGATGAGTGCGTCGAGGGCGGCATGTGGCTGGCTGCGTTGCATCTGAAGTCTGGCCAAGTCGATCAAGGGCCTGGAGGATGATGTACCGGTGCTGCAGGCAAGTTCAAGCAGGCTCAAGGCCTGAGCGGCGTCGCCAGCGGCTACCATGGCGTTGGCCTGCTCACAAAGGTAGTGGGCCTGGCGGCCATTGAAGCTGGCATGTCCGGCACTGTTCAGTTTGCTGGCGATCTCTGTGGCATGTTGCCAGTCGCTGGAGCGCTCGTAAATGGACAACAACGCCAGGCGCGCTTCTTCTTCGAAGCTGGTAGCTTCCAGTTTACGCAATGCGGTCTCTGCACGATCGAGCAGACCTGCCTTGAGGTAGTCGAGTGCCAGCGCATGTTGTGCGCGGTCGCGTTCAAGCTGGGGCAAATCACCGCGCTGCAGCAGGTGCTCGTGGACACGGACAGCGCGTTCATATTCGCCTCGGCGGCGAAAAAGATTGCCCAATGCGAAGTGCAGCTCCGACGTGTCGGGGTCGTTCTGTACCGCTTCAATGAAGGCATCAATGGCCTGGTCTTGCTGCTCGTTGAGCAGAAAGTTCAGGCCGCGAAAATAGGCCTTGGGTGCTTGCCGGTTTTCAATCTTGAGCTGACGCAAATCTGCACGCGATGCCAGCCAGCCCAGCGTAAAAGCAATCGGCAGTCCCAGCAAAATCCAGGTGAAGTCAAAGTCCATGGCGCGGGATGCCTGAGCCATCAGCGGGCGCTGAGGGCGGGTGACTTGCGCCGTCTGCAGATGCTGCAACGGGTTCTAGCTTGGAAAATCGCGATTGTGTGGCGCGCTTTTTCCACCAGCGCGGCATCATCAGCAATACGCCGAGAGCCAAACCTGCGCCAAAAGCTGTCAGAACGACGAGCACTAGCGGCGCTTTCCAGAATGTGCCAAAAAAGAAATTCACAGCAGCAGCTTGCTGGTTATTCAGCGCAAAAGCAAAAAGCGTAAAAAAAATGGCTGCTTTCAGCAGCCACATCAGGTAGTTCACTTCAAGCAGCCTTTTCGAGTTAGCTGTTTAATTGTAGTCAGCCAAAGAAGCCAGCAACGTTACTTCACGGGCTTGGTGGCTTGCTCGGTCAGCAATGCTTCTGTACGCGCATCAACTGCCTCCCGCAGCGCCTTTCCAGGCTTGAAATGCGGTACCCGCTTTTCAGGAATCGCGACGCTTTCACCAGAGCGTGGGTTGCGTCCCATGCGCGGTGGGCGTCGATTCACAGAAAAACTGCCAAAGCCCCGAATTTCGATCCGGTGGCCGCGCACAAGTGCGTCGCTCACAGCGTCAAGAATACTCTTGACCGCGTATTCAGCATCGCGGTGCGTGAGTTGACCAAACCGGTTGGCCAGCTCTTCGACTAGATCGCTTCGGGTCATGGGTCGGGATCGGGGATTGATCAGTTTGAGGACAGTGCAGATGGACGGCTTTGCCGCGTCGTCTGCTCTGTCCCGCAAATTAGATCTGGCCTTATTTGCTTTCGTTGTCCATCTTGGCGCGTAACAGCGCTCCAAGATTCGTCAGGCCAGAGCTTTCTTTGGCAGACTGCTGGCTCAGGGACGCCATGGCTTCCTGCTGGTCGGCATTGTCTTTGGCTTTGACGGACAGCTGGATGTTGCGGGTCTTGCGATCCACGTTCACCACAACAGCAGAAACTTCATCGCCTTCTTTCAGCACGTTGCGCGCGTCTTCAACGCGGTCACGGCTGATTTCGCTGGCGCGCAAGTAGCCAATAATGTCTTCACCTAGGTCAATCTCAGCGCCTTTAGCATCCACAGTCTTGACCTTGCCGGTCACAATTGCGCCCTTGTCGTTGATCGACACAAACGTAGTGAACGGGTCAGAGTCAAGCTGCTTGATACCCAACGAAATACGCTCGCGGTCAACATCAACGGCCAACACAATCGCTTCGACTTCTTGGCCCTTTTTGTAGTTGCGCACAGCGGTCTCGCCTGGCTCGTTCCATGACAAGTCAGACAGATGCACCAAACCGTCGATACCAGCAGCCAAGCCAACGAACACGCCGAAGTCGGTGATGGACTTGATCGGGCCTTTGACACGGTCACCGCGCTTGGTGTCCACAGCAAACTCTTGCCATGGGTTGGCCTTGCACTGCTTCATGCCCAGGCTGATACGGCGCTTGTCTTCGTCGATTTCCAAAACCATGACTTCGACTTCATCGCCCAGCGCCACGAGCTTGTTAGGAGCCACGTTTTTGTTGGTCCAGTCCATCTCGCTGACGTGAACGAGGCCTTCAATGCCCGGCTCGAGTTCAACAAATGCGCCGTAGTCGGCAATGTTGGTGATCTTGCCGAACAGGCGAGTGCTTTGTGGGTAGCGGCGGTTCACGCCCATCCATGGGTCGTCGCCCATTTGTTTCAAGCCCAGTGACACACGGTTTTTCTCGGTGTCGAACTTGAGAATCTTGGCCACGATTTCTTGGCCAGCCGTCACCACTTCGCTCGGATGACGGACACGGCGCCATGCCATGTCCGTGATGTGCAGCAGACCGTCGATGCCGCCGAGGTCGACGAATGCACCGTATTCGGTAATGTTCTTGACCACGCCTTTGACAGATGAACCTTCTTTGAGGGTTTCCATCAGCTTGGCGCGCTCTTCGCCCATCGATGCTTCGACCACGGCACGGCGTGACAGCACGACGTTGTTGCGCTTGCGGTCCAGCTTGATGACCTTGAATTCCATGGTCTTGTTCTCGTAGGGAGACAAGTCCTTGATAGGGCGTGTGTCGATCAGTGAACCAGGCAGGAAAGCGCGGATGCCGTTGACCAGAACCGTCAGGCCGCCTTTGACCTTGCCGCTGGTTTGACCAGTGACAAATTCGCCAGACTCGAGCGCTTTTTCCAGGCTCATCCATGAGGCCAGACGCTTCGCTTTGTCGCGCGATAGCAATGTGTCGCCGTAGCCGTTTTCAACCGAGTCAATAGCAACCGACACAAAGTCACCCACTTGGACTTCAAGCTCGCCTTGGTCGTTTTTGAATTCTTCGAGCGGCACATAGGCCTCGGACTTCAGTCCGGCGTTGACAACGACGTGGTTGTGGTCGATGCGAACGACTTCAGCGGTGATGACTTCACCGGTGCGCATTTCAGAGCGCTTGAGCGATTCGTTAAATAGGTCGGCAAAAGATTCAGACATTGATTTTCCTTGTCCACAACGCAGGGTTCAGTCAGCACAATTGCTGAAAGGTTTTTAAATCTGCTTGGGGAATGTTGTATGCAGTCGATGAAGACTGCGGGTTAAGTTAAAAATTCTTTTGACCTATGCACCATGCTCGACCGAAGGGTCAAACGGTGCATTCATTGAAATGCGAGGGGTCAAAAAGGCCGGGTGCTTTGCCACCAGTCAAGCACCTGAGCTACCGATTTTTCAATCGACAAATCAGAGTTGTCCAGCAGTTTGGCGTGTTCAGCAGGTCTCAGAGGCGCGGTTTGCCGCGACATGTCACGCGCATCGCGAGCCTCTAAGTCTTGTTGAATATTCTGAATTGTAACGGAATTTCCCTTTGAAATCAACTGCTTATGACGACGCTCGGCTCGATGGCGGGCATCTGCTGTTAGGTAAATCTTGAGTGGGGCGTCGGGGAAGATGACACTCCCCATGTCCCGACCATCCGCCACCAGTCCGGGCAATTGGCGAAAACTGCGCTGAAGTGCCACCAAAGCGGTGCGAACGTCAGGATGAACCGACACTCTGGACGCGGCCATGCCGGCTTCTTCGGTACGGATGGCATCCGAGATGTTTTCCTCCCCCAAAAACACCTGATCTGCTGAAAAACGAACGGGCAGCGATCTGGCGATTTGTGCAACGCCCGCGCCATCGTCCAGAGACATGCCCGCGCGGGAGGCTGCAAAAGCAGTCAAACGGTATAAAGCGCCGGAATCCAGGTAGTGGAAGCCCAATCGATCCGCTACCTGCGCCGCAAGCGTGCCTTTCCCCGACGCGGTGGGGCCATCGATACAAATAATCGGAATATCGCTGGTGTTTGCTTCTGCCAGGCCGAATAGGTCTTCAAAGTAATCAGGGTATGTTTTGGCGACGCATTTTGGATCAAGAATACGAACAGGCCGTTGCGCCGGGTTGAAGGCCGCCAGTGAGAAGCACATCGCGACTCGATGATCGTCATAGGTGTGGATCGATGCACTTTTCCAGTCGGCCAGACTGGCGGGTGGGGTGATTCTGATGAAGTCGCTGCCTTCGTCTACAGTTGCTCCCAGTTTGCGCAGCTCGCACGCCATGGCAGCAATGCGGTCAGTTTCTTTGACTCGCCAGCTTGCAATGTTGCGCAGGGTGGTGGTGCCCTCGGCGTAGAGTGCCATCACGGCCAGCGTCATCGCGGCGTCTGGGATATGGTTGCAATCTAGGTCGATGGCACGCAGTGGCCAGCCAGCGCCGGGCGTACCACGCGAAATTCGCAGTGTGTTGGGTGCGCTGTCAATTTGCGCGCCCATCATGCGCGCGGCGTCTACAAAACGAATATCGCCTTGAATCGAGTCCGCCCCGACGCCTGAAATTTCAATACAGTTTGCGTTTTTAGATGCAGCAGCTATGGCGCCAAGCGCTATAAAATAGCTAGCAGATGAAGCATCACCCTCAACGTATATATCGCCCGGTGACCGGTACTGGCTACCAGCGGGAATGGTAAAGCGCTGCCAGCCATCGCGCCTGACATGGATGCCGAATTTTGCGAGGAGATTTAGCGTGATTTCTATGTAGGGCCGGGAAATCAATTCGCCGACCACCTCGATGCCAATGTCTTGTTCGGCAACTAACGGCAGGGCCATCAAAAGGGCGGTTAAAAATTGACTGGACACATCTCCGCGAATACGGATGGGCCCGGCCAGCGCAAGGCTACCTGCCTCGCGCGATCGCAGTCGCAATGGAGGAAAGCCATCCTTGCCAAGGTACTGAATATCGCAGCCTAGTTGGCGCAGCGCATCTACCAAGTCGCCAATCGGTCGCTCGTGCATGCGGGCGACACCAGACAGCTCAAACTCGCCGCCGAGCATGGCCAGTGCGGCAGTCAACGGCCGCATCGCCGTGCCGGCGTTTCCCATAAAAAGCTGCGATTTTTGAGTAGTCAAGCGTCCGTTCAGACCCTCGATGATCACGGTGTTACCAGTTTGTTCAATGGCGCAGCCTAACTGTTTGAGTGCAGTCAGCATCACGCCCGTGTCTTCCGATTCCAGTACATCGTGAACCGTTGTTCTGCCTTGGCTCAAAGCAGCCAGCAACAAGACGCGGTTGGAGATACTTTTGGAGCCTGGAAGGCGAACTTTGCCACCTGCCCGAATCAATGGCGGGATGTCCAAGTACTCAATATCTAACATGACGTCGGTTAGGTGTGTGGCTTTTGCGTGCTGATCCGCCAGTTGGCTCGCGCAGCACTGGCTTTTTCCAACTGCTGTACCAGTGCGTCGCCGTCGCTGGCTGCAATCAGCTTTTCAAGAGAGTGCAAGGTTTGCTGAAAGATTTTTGACTGGGCCAACAGCTCTTCCCGATTGGCGATCAGGATGTCGCGCCACATTTCTGAATCACTGGCAGCTATACGGGAAAAGTCCCTGAATCCTGGCCCGGCCAATGACAAATAGTCCGCGCCCTGTGTCTGCCCCGAAATACTGTTCATCAGGGTAAAGGCAATCAGGTGCGGCAGATGGCTCACGGCTGCGTAGGCTGCATCGTGTGCTTGGGGCGACATTTGCACAACCTTGCAGCCCAAGGCAGTCCAAAGGCTGGTGGCCTTGTTCAATTGCGCGGTGTAGGTGCGCTCGATAGGCGTCAAGATGACCTGTTTGCCCACATACAAATTGACGTCCGCATTCTCAACGCCAGACAGCTCTTTGCCTGTGATCGGGTGTGCGGGTACAAAGCAGCCCACCTCATCGCGCAGAACGCGGCGCGCCGCATCCACCACATCGCGTTTGGTAGAACCCACATCCATCACCAGCGTGTTGGACGTGATCATATGGCGTATGGCTTTAAAAGTTGCCTCTGTGGCAGCGACCGGTACTGCGAGCAGCACGATGTCAGCCCCAGAGACTGCAAGTAGCGCAGACGGTGCTTCGACATCGATCACACCCATCTGGCGAG
Source organism: Burkholderiales bacterium (assembly GCA_038204335.1). Classification (GTDB taxonomy): domain Bacteria; phylum Pseudomonadota; class Gammaproteobacteria; order Burkholderiales; family Burkholderiaceae_C; genus Polaromonas. The sequence goes on along the minus strand of JBBRDA010000005.1, from coordinate 5,066 downwards.
CACGCTCAGTGGTGGACGGGGACTTGCTGTACCCAACCACGCGCTTGACCAGACCAGCGCGTTTGAGCGCCAACGCGAACGATCCGCCCATCAAACCGCAGCCAATAAGACCCAATTGTTCAAACATCAGATAAGACCTGTTTTTCTATTGTTCATAGACCGCTGCAGTATTCGCTATTCGTTCACTGGGTAGTTGCCCAGCACTTTGTAGAATGCGCACAACTGCTCCAGTTCAAGTAAAGCTTGCTTGACATGAGGCTGCGCGGGATGACCTTGCAGGTCAATATAAAAATAATATTCCCATTGCCCCGAGCGAGCTGGACGAGATTCAAAACGTGTCATCGAAACACCGTTTTCTTTGAGTGGAACGAGCAGGTCGTGCACAGCTCCTGGCTTGTTCGACACCGACACCACCAGACTGATGCAGTCTTTGCCAGACGCAGGTGGAGCGGGCAGAGTTTGAGGTAAACAGACGACTGCGAAGCGGGTACGGTTGAAAGCGTCATCCTGAATGCCGTTCGCAGGCGTGTGCAATCCGTATTGGGTTGCTGCGCGCTCACTGGCAATAGCCGCCCAGGCGGGGTTGGTTGCTGCAAGTCGCGCTCCTTCAGCATTGCTTGAGGATGCCTGCCTGACGGCATTGGGCAGGTGCGTTGTCAGCCAAGCTTGGCATTGCGCCAAGGCTTGCGGATGGGCGTAAACGGACTCAATACCGTCCATACTGTCGACCAAGCGCAGCAGGTGGTGACGCACCATCAAACTGGTTTCTCCCACAATGTGAAGTGGCGAGTTCAAAAAAAGGTCAAGAGAACGCGAAACCACGCCTTCTGTGGAGTTTTCAACGGGAACCACGCCGTAGTGCGCAGTGCCTGATGCCGTGGCGCGAAAAACCTCATCAATACTGGGGCAGGCAATGTGCTCGATGCTGCTACCAAAAAAATGTAAGGCTGCCTGTTCGCTGAAGGTACCTGCAGGGCCTAAATAAGCCACTCGCATAGGGGATTCAAGTGCCAAACAGGCCGACATGATTTCACGCCATACGGACGCAATGTGCTCGTTACTCAGCGGACCCTGGTTGGCCTGATGGATCTGGTCAATGACTTTGGCGACCCGGTCAGGCCGGAAAAAGGGCGTACCTTCGCGCTTTTTTACCGCACCGACTTTCTCTGCCACCTGTGCGCGACTGTTAAGCAGAGCCAGCAGCTCCAGGTCTATGGCATCGATTTGGCTGCGCAGATGAGCGAGATCCAAGCTCATTTCTTGGCTGCTGGCTTGCTTTTGTCGGGCGTTGTGGCAGCAGCGGGAGCTTTGGGCGTTGTGCCTACAATTTTGACGGCTGCATCGTCAAATTGCCTAGCACGTGCGGCTACGTCTGCACGGGTTTCCATGATCAACTGATTGACAAAAACGTTGCCCAATGTTGGCGCTGCAGCTTGGTATTTTTTGACCGCAGACGACTCAAAAAAAGCCACCAGTTGTTTGAGCTCATCCAGCGAAAAACGTTCCATGTAGACTGGTATCAGGCTGTCCGCGCTGGCCTTGTTTACCTTGTTTTTGATGATTTTCGATACATCGTCGTTGTATTTTTTGAGCTCTACGTTCAGGCTTTCGGCAGCCTTTTCAAGCTGTGTATCGGGCACGTTGGCGCGCATTTTGACCCCCCAGCTTTGAACCACATCCTGAGAGGAGGATTCAGCCAGTTGGCCGATGAGACGGTCAAGTTCAGGGCCCTGCTGGAGCGCGACAGCTTTGGTGGCCCATTCAAGTTTGGAGTCTGCAGGCTGTGCCTGCACTGTCACGGAAAGCGCCAGACCTGCAAAGGCCATTGCTGCAAGGAGTTTTTTCATTCGTTGGTGTCCAGGTTGGAAGAGCTTGAGTCTGTTGATGGGTCATTGTCTGATGCATCAACTGGGGTATCGTTCAATGCAGCGTCGTTCTCAACGATACGCTGCAGGCCGCTCAATTGTGACCCTTCATCTAGGCCAATCAGCGTGACGCCCTGGGTAGCTCTGCCCATTTCGCGGATTTCGCTCACCCGTGTGCGCACCAGCACGCCTTTGTCCGTGATCAGCATGATCTCGTCATCGGTATGCACGAGAGTTGCTGCTACGACTTTTCCGTTTCGTTCGCTCTGCTGAATGGCGATCATGCCTTTCGTACCACGCCCATGGCGGGTGTATTCAGTAATCGAAGTGCGTTTGCCATAGCCATTTTGGGTAGCCGTCAAAACGCTTTGTTGTTCGTCTTCAGCCACCAGCATGGCAATCACGCTTTGGCCGGGATCCAGCGCCATACCCCGTACACCCCTCGCATTGCGGCCGAGCGGCCTGACATCTTCTTCATCAAAGCGAACCGCTTTGCCGCCGTCGCTGAAAAGCATCACATCGTGTTTGCCATCTGTCAGTGCAGCGCCTATCAAATAGTCGCCGTCGTCAAGGTTGACGGCAATGATGCCGCCTTTGCGCGGGTTGTTGAACTCATCCAGTGCTGTTTTTTTGACCGTGCCCATGGAGGTTGCCATGAAGACATACTGGTCTGCCGGAAAGACGCGCTTGTCCCCCGTTAAGGCCAGTACCACATTGATTTTCTCGCCTTCTTGCAAAGGGAACATGTTGACAATTGGACGACCGCGTGAACCGCGTGAACCGGCTGGCACTTCCCATACCTTGAGCCAGTAAAGGCGGCCACGGTTTGAGAAACACAAGATGTAGTCATGCGTATTGGCAATGAAGAGCTGGTCAACCCAATCATCTTCTTTGGTTGCTGTTGCCTGCTTGCCGCGGCCACCGCGTTTTTGTGCTCGGTATTCTGAAAGCGGCTGGCTTTTGATGTAGCCGGTATGCGACAACGTGACCACCATGTCGGTCGGCGTGATCAGGTCTTCGGTGCTCAAGTCAAACGAGCTGTGCTCAATATGACTGCGGCGCGCGCCCAGTTTGGTTTGGCCAAACTCCTGTTTGATCGTCGCCAGTTCGTCGCCAATGATGACCGATACCCGGCCTGGTTTGGCGAGGATGTCCAGCAAGTCGTCAATCTCGGCCATCACCTCTTTGTATTCGGCCACAATTTTGTCTTGCTCAAGACCAGTCAGGCGCTGCAAGCGCATTTGCAAAATTTCTTGCGCCTGGGTTTCAGACAGGCGATACAGGCCGTCGTTGCCCATCCCATAAAGCTTTTCGAGGCCATCGGGACGGTAGTCGTCCGCGTTAACGATTCCACCGTCAGCGCGGGTGCGGGTCAGCATTTCACGCACCAGCTTGCTATCCCATGGCTTGATCATCAACTCGGCTTTTGCAACGGGTGGGGTGGGCGCATTTCGAATGATGGCAATGAACTCATCAATATTGGCCAGCGCGACAGCCAGGCCTTCCAGCACATGGCCGCGTTCACGTGCTTTGCGAAGTGTGAACACGGTTCTGCGCGTCACAACTTCGCGTCGATGCGACAAAAAGACCGCGATCAAATCTTTCAAATTACACAGCTTTGGTTGACCATTGATCAACGCCACCATATTGATACCAAAGGTGTCCTGCAGCTGGGTTTGCTTGTAAAGGTTGTTGAGCACCACCTCGGGGACTTCACCGCGCTTGAGTTCAATCACCAAGCGCATACCGGATTTGTCGCTCTCGTCCTGAATGTGGCTGATGCCCTCAATTTTCTTTTCATGCACCAACTCGGCCATGCGTTCTTGCAGAGTCTTTTTGTTCACCTGATAAGGCAGCTCGTCAACAATGATCGACTGGCGCTGGCCCTTGTCAATATCTTCAAAGTGGCACTTGGCGCGCATCACCACTTTGCCGCGCCCGGTGCGGTAACCATCTTTCACGCCATTGATGCCATAAATAATGCCAGCGGTCGGAAAATCAGGCGCAGGAATGATGTCCATCAGGTCATCAATCGTGGCTTCCGGGTTGCTCAGCAAATGCAGGCAGGCATCTACGACTTCATTCAAATTATGGGGGGGGATATTGGTTGCCATGCCCACAGCAATACCGCCCGAGCCATTGACCAGCAGATTCGGCAGGCGTGTCGGCATGACCAGTGGCTCTTGCTCGCTACCGTCGTAGTTCGGTCCAAAGTCCACCGTTTCTTTGTCTAGGTCGGCCAAAAGTTCGTGCGCAATTTTGGCCAAACGGATTTCGGTGTAGCGCATCGCGGCGGCGTTGTCGCCGTCGACCGAACCGAAGTTGCCCTGGCCGTCGACCAAAAGATGGCGCATCGAAAAATCCTGCGCCATACGCACTATCGTGTCGTAGACCGACTGGTCTCCGTGCGGGTGGTACTTGCCAATTACGTCACCCACAATACGGGCTGATTTTTTGTAGGGTTTGTTCCAGTCGTTGCTCAGCTCGTGCATGGCGAACAGAACCCGACGGTGGACCGGCTTGAGGCCGTCACGGGCATCCGGCAGTGCCCGACCCACAATTACGCTCATGGCGTAATCAAGGTAGCTGCGCCGCATTTCTTCTTCAAGACTGATGGGCAGGGTTTCTTTTGCAAACTGGGTCATGAGCGGCCTGGTTGGATTTTTTGTCGCAGAGCGCGAGATCTGCCGCCATTTTACGGCCTGCGCCGCTAGCGTAAATTGTGGCTAGACAGCAACAAACACTGAAGAATCTGGAATCTGTGTCAGACGAAACCGATTGTGGGCTTGTACCCGCAAACGACTGTGGCACAATATTCCTAACGGCTTGGGTGATGGTCATCCAGAACGTATAACTTATCAATCGCAGCCAGTCTGCGGCTTTTCTCTAGAGGAGAACCATGAAGAAACTCAACAAAGTGGCAATGTTGTTTGCTTCCGCAGCGCTTGTTACCGCCGCTGGTGCACAAACTAACGACAACTGGAAAAACGGTTCCAACGAACTGCAGTGGAAAAACGGCACCAACGAATTGTGCTGGCGCGATGCGTTCTGGACGCCTGCTACCGCTGCCCCTGGTTGCGATGGCGCTATTGTTCCGCGTCCTGCAGCAGCTGCACCTGCACCTGCACCAGCAGCTGTCGCTCCACGTGCCGCACCAGCACCTGCACCAGCACCAGCTCCTGCGACTGTAGCGACCAAAGT
>JBBRDA010000004.1:0-53702 GCA_038204335.1 Burkholderiales bacterium | reverse complement strand
CAGCATGGTGGTGTTGACGATGGCGGTGTTGCTGCCTACCGTGCAAGCCGCGGGTCTGGACTTGATCTGGTTCGGCATCTTCATTGTCTTGGTGGTGGAGATGGCGCAAATCACACCGCCGGTCGGTTTCAATCTTTTCGTCATTCAGGGACTCACCAAAAAGGAGATTACCTACATCGCGCGTACGGCTTTCCCGCTGTTTGTGCTGATGATGGCGGCGGTACTGAGCACGTACTTCTTTCAGGACATTGTGTTGTGGCTGCCGCGCCAGATGACATAAAAGCAGCCTTGAAGAGATGTGAAGTCTAAGTTTCGTTCCTCGCTTAACTAAACCGGAGCACACCATGAAAACCATTCTTTTTGCTGCAATGCTTGCAGCAGGGTCAAGCTTTGCCCAGACGCCTGCAGTCTCGCCACAAGCTACCAATTGGAAGCTTGCGACAGGCTATCGAGCGGAGTCATTTCACACGCAGAACATCGCCCAGTTTGCACGCGAGGTGGGCGTGGCAAGTAGCGGGCAATTGACGGTTGAAGTGTTCCCCAACAGCACGCTGGCCAAGCTTGCCGACATCCCTCAGGCGGTGCGTGACGGCAAGGCGCAGGCGGGCGAAACCATCATGACCAGCATGGTCAAGGACATTCCGATTGCAGGCGCTGACTCGGTACCGTTTGTTGTCAGCTCGTACAGCGATGCACAACGGCTATGGAAGCTGCAACGTCCGGGGATCGAAAAGCACTTTAACGAACGCGGCATGAAGCTGCTGTACGCCGTGCCCTGGCCGCCGCAAGGTCTGCACTCAAACAAGCCGGTGCGTAGTCTGGCCGACTTCAAAGGCACCCAAATGCGCACCTACAACCCCACCACGCTGCGCATAGCCGAGCTGCTGGGGGCCAAGCCTGTGGATGTGGCCATGGTTGACGTAGGCAAGGCGCTGACCGAAGGCCGGATGGACAACATGATTACTTCTGCACTGACTGGCGTTGAAAACAAGGTCTGGGGCAAGATCAAGTACTACTACGAAATCAACGCATGGTTTCCTAAAAATGTGGTTTTCGTCAGCAGTAAAGCGTTTGAGTCTCTCAAGCCCGACACTCGCGCGGCCGTACTCACGGCGGCAGGCGACGCTGAGACACGCGGTTGGGCTGCCAGCCAGGCCTTGGCCACGAGTGCGACAGAAGAGCTTCGCGCCAATGGCGTGAAGATAGAGCGCATACCCGCGGATGTGGAACAGGAGATCAAACGCATGGGCGAAAGATTCTCTCGCGAGTGGGTAAGCTCAGTCGGCAATGAAGCCAACACTATTTTTGTACCATACTATTTCAAGTAGCCTGACCTCGAAATTTAAACAATGACGCAAGACACCTCAGCCCTATCAAGTCAAACCAAAATCGACCAACGCTGGCAATTCTGGATTGATCGGGGCGGCACGTTCACCGACATCGTCGGCAAGAAACCCGATGGAACGCTCATCACCCACAAATTGTTGAGTGAGAATCCGGAGCAGTACCGCGATGCGGCGGTGGCAGGCATCCGGCACTTGCTGGGTTTGAAGGCAGGTGAAGCGATCAGCGCCGACGTGGTGGACTGCGTGAAGATGGGCACTACCGTCGCCACCAATGCGCTGTTGGAGCGCAAGGGCGAGCCCACCCTGCTGGTCACGACCAAGGGCTTCAGGGATGCCTTGCGTATTGCTTACCAAAATCGCCCACGCCTGTTTGATCGCCATGTTGTGCTGCCCGAGCTGTTGTATAGCGCCGTGATTGAGGCCCACGAGCGGGTCGGCGCGCAAGGAGAGATCCTGCAAGCACTGGATGAAGCGCTGCTAAAAACAGAGCTGACCGTGCAATATTCGAAAGGGCTGCGGAGCCTGGCGATTGTTTTTATGCATGGGTATCGCTATAGAAGCCATGAAAAGGCGGCCAAACGTATTGCCTTGGAGGTTGGTTTCACACAAGTGAGCACCTCGCATGAAACCAGCCCAATGATGAAATTTGTCAGCCGGGGTGACACGACGGTGGTAGATGCGTATTTGTCGCCGATTCTGCGGCGCTACGTCAACCAAGTGGCGGCTGAAATGCCTGGAGTTAAGCTATTTTTCATGCAGTCGTCAGGCGGTTTGACGGATGCGCATGTGTTCCAGGGCAAAGACGCGATTTTGAGCGGCCCGGCGGGAGGTATTGTCGGCATGGCTCGCACGGCGGCTATTGCCGGCCACGCCAAAGTCATTGGATTTGACATGGGCGGCACGTCAACCGACGTGTCGCACTATGCGGGTGAGTTTGAGCGCGAGTTTGAAACTCAGGTGGCGGGCGTGCGCATGCGCGCTCCGATGATGAGCATTCACACGGTGGCGGCGGGCGGCGGCTCGATTTTGAAGTTTGATGGCGAACGTTTTCGTGTCGGTCCGCAGAGCGCGGGTGCCAACCCCGGCCCAGCCAGTTACCGCCGTGGCGGCAGGTTAGCCGTAACAGATGCCAACGTGATGGTCGGCAAAGTGCAGCCGCGTTACTTTCCGAAAGTGTTTGGCCCGAACGCCGACGAGGCCCTGAGCTATGAAGCTGCCGCTGCCCAGTTCAATGACCTGGCCGGGCAAACTGGCCGTAGTGCTGAGGTGGTGGCTGAAGGCTTTATCAATATCGCTGTTCAGCAAATGGCCAATGCTATTAAAAAGATATCCGTCGCTCGGGGCTACGACGTGACCCGGTACACCCTGCAATGTTTTGGCGGCGCGGGCGGGCAACACGCTTGCCTGGTGGCTGATGCACTGGGTATGACGCGCGTATTTGTTCATCCGATGGCGGGGGTTTTGAGCGCCTACGGCATGGGCTTGGCCGATCAAAACGTCATCAAGGAACAAGCCATTGAGTTGAAGCTGAGCAGAGCTGCCTTGCCTGAGGTTGCTCAGGTTTTGAACGGCCTGGCAGCCGCAGCGGAAGCTGAGCTGCAACGCCAGCAGGTCAACACCGGCAACATCACCACCCGCCACCGCGTGCATGTCAGGTATGCGGGCAGTGATGCGGCGCTCGTGGTTCCGTTCGGCACGCTTGACCAGATTGAATCTGGCTTTGAAGCTGCGTACCGCCAGCGCTTTGCCTTTTTGATGCAGGGCAAAGGCCTGGTGGTTGAAGCGGTGTCGGTTGAATCTGTGATTGCGGGTGATGCACCCGCCGAGCCGCGCCACACCACTCATGAACCCCGCGAAGTGCCCAGACGCGAAACTGTTCGCATGTATTCAGGTGGGCAGTGGCATGATGCGGCGCTGGTGGTGCGCGAAGACCTGCAACCCGGCGACATCATTCCTGGCCCGGCGATCATTGCCGAGAAAAATGCAACCACGGTGATAGAACCCGGCTGGGAAGCGAACCTGACGGCACTTGACCACCTGGTGCTCGACAGAAGGGCTGAGCGTGCATTGAAATTTGCAGCGGGTACTACGGTCGACCCGGTGCTGCTGGAGGTCTTCAACAACTTGTTCATGAACATTGCCGAGCAGATGGGGCTGCAACTGCAAAATACCGCCTACTCGGTCAACATCAAAGAGCGCTTGGACTTCAGTTGTGCACTGTTTGACACCGCTGGTAACCTGATTGCCAACGCGCCGCACATGCCGGTGCATTTGGGTTCGATGGGCGAGAGCATCAAAACCGTGATTCGTGAAAATGCGGGCAAGATGGAACCCGGCAACGTGTACGTGCTAAACGACCCCTACCACGGTGGTACCCATCTGCCAGACATCACGGTGATCACGCCCGTGTATTTGGGCGCATCAGCGGAACCGACCTTTTATGTCGGTAGCCGTGGTCATCATGCCGATATTGGCGGCACGACGCCAGGCTCTATGCCGCCATTTTCAACCCGTATTGAAGAAGAGGGCGTACAGATCAACAACGTGTTGCTGGTCGAGCGCGGCGTGTTGCGTGAGGCTGAAATGGTGACGCTACTCAAAAGCGGTCAATACCCTTCTAGGGATCCACAGCAAAATATGGCTGACCTGAAAGCGCAAATCGCAGCCAATGAAAAAGGCGTTCAAGAGTTGCGCAAGATGGTCGAGCAATTCAGTTTGCCGACTGTACTGGCCTACATGAACCACGTACAGGACAACGCTGAAGAGTCGGTACGCCGCGTGATCACGAGGTTAAAAGACGGCGACTTTACCCTGCTACTGGACAACGGCGCGCAGATCAAAGTGGCCATTCGCGTTGACTCAAAAAACCGCAGCGCGGAGATTGACTTTAGCGGCACATCGCCCCAACAGACCAACAACTTCAATGCGCCCACGGCGGTGTGTATGGCTGCAGTGTTGTATGTTTTCAGAACGCTTGTCGATGACGATATACCGCTCAATGCGGGCTGCCTGAAACCCTTGAAAGTCATCATTCCACCGGGCAGCATGCTCAACCCAAATCCGCCCGCATCGGTGGTGGCGGGTAATGTTGAAACCTCCACCTGTATCACCAACGCGCTCTACGGCGCGCTCGGCGTCATGGCGGCTGGCCAATGCACCATGAACAATTTCACTTTTGGCAATGCCAAGTATCAGTACTACGAGACCATTTCGGGCGGTAGCGGCGCGGGCGGCCTGACCGATGCAGAAGGTCAATTGGTCGGCGGCTTCAATGGGACATCTGTCGTGCAGGCTCATATGACCAATTCCAGATTGACCGACCCCGAAATTCTGGAGTTTCGCTTCCCGGTCCGGCTGGAGAGCTACGAGATCCGCGCCAACTCAGGTGGCGCAGGCAAATGGACGGGTGGCAACGGTGGCGTGCGCCGGGTGCGCTTTCTCGAATCCATGACGGCCAGTATTTTGTCCAATGGCCGCAAGTATGGTGCTTTTGGCATGGCGGGTGGTCAGCCGGGCCAGGTCGGTAAAAACGTGGTGGTGCGCAGCGATGGCCGTGTTGAAACTCTAGGCCATATCGGGCAGGCTGAAATGTTGCCTGGAGATGTCTTTGAGATTCACACGCCAGGGGGTGGCGGATTCGGCTCGGCTTGAGTCCTGCATCTAAGCCAGACAGTTGCGAGGCTGTCAGTCAGCCTAGAACTAACAGCAACCAGCCGGGCCGCAGACCCCGGATGCAGAACCCGTGGCGTCGTCGAAAGGTAGGCTGGTGCCACAGCCTTCGAAAATGCCGTAGTGGGTGTCGAAGTTGCCGATGAAGCTGAAGTGGGGTGCGAAACGTGCGCCATGAAGCATATGCCAGGTGTTGCCGCAGACCGGGAAGACCTTGCCAGTCTGGATGTTGTGGTGTTTGTCGAGCACAAAGCGGCCCGTGTGTTCCGGGATGCTGCCGCAGTAGACCACGGCTTGGCCATAGTCTTCACAGGCTGATTCGAGCGCTGCGAGCTTGAACAGCCGGTAGCTGGCCGAATAAAACTTCAAGTTGCCTGTGCGCGCCGCCAATTGTGGATCGGTGATTTCCAGTGGTCTGTCTTCCACCAAGCGCGGGTCGGCAAAACCGTGTCGCTGGGCCAGACGTTCAAAGTCTTTCCAGTACAACGCTCCGCCCAGGCATTCACCATATAAAACGGGGTCATTCTTGACTGCTGCGGGCACGCGCCGATCAGCGTAAACGTCGGAGAAGTAGAACTCCCCGCCAGGTTTAAGCAGGCGTTGCACGCCGGCCAGCACGGCGTCTTTGTCAGGTGACAGGTTAACCACGCAGTTGGAAACGATGACATCAAAACTACCCGGCTCTAGGCCAAGTTCGTCAAGACGTTCAATGTAACCATGCAAAAACTCCACGTTGCTGTAACCGAACGCGCCTGTATGGTGAGCCTGATACCTGCGCGCTACAGCCAGTTGCTCGTCAGTCATGTCGACGCCGACAACCGAGCCCTGGGGACCCACGAGTTGCGCCAGCGCGTACACGTCGCGTCCCGAGCCGCAACCCAAGTCCAGCACACGGCAACCCTCCAGCAGCGGCGGGCAGATCAGGCCGCAACCGTAGTACCGGGAGAGGACTTCGGGGTGGATGCGTGCCAGCAGTGGCTTGAGCCACTCGGGCATGCTGCTGATGTCGCAGCAGGCGCTGGTTTTGAGATCGGCAGTCGTTTGCAACTGGCGGCCATAGTAGTCGGTGACGATGTCGTAGGTGCTGCTCTCGCTGTTCATCTGGCGGTTCCTTGAAATTAAAATGCTATTAAATAGTTAGCTGCTTGCGCCCGAATTCATTGGTCTGACGGCATATTTGCATGGTTAAAAGGTCTGTTTTTGAAGGTCTCGGGTAGATAGTCTAGATCTGCGGGCTCATCAATATCGTGCAAGACAGGGCCTTGCCAGACGCTCAGGCCAAGGCTTGCCATGCGGTGCAAGGTCTCAGATGCCACCACAGGCGTGCTCCATGCCATGCTGGTGAAGAGGCTTGGACTGTGCGCTCTTAGACCGATCAATACGTAGCCGCCGTCCGACGCCGGCAGCAGTACGGCGTCATGGTGCTCAAGTTGGCGACCCGCCTCTGAGATGTGCGCACTGCTTAGCGCTGGACAGTCAGTACCGATCAGTACAACCGGGCCCTGCTGATGTGTGAGAACACGCTTGGTAGCGCGGCCCATGCGCGTTCCTAGGTCGCCTTCTTCTTGTCCGCTGCGCTCAATCCCTTGCGGCAATGCGACGCCATGCCACGCTGGGTCAGACGGCCCAGGGCTCATACACAGCTCCACTGCCTGCGCGCTGGAAGCCAGCGCCTGTTCTAGCGTATGGTTCAACATGCATTTAGCCAGGGCAGCAGCTCCCTGAGCACCTAGCGCCGGAATCAGTCGCGTTTTGGCGAAACCAGCGATCGGTGCTTTGGCGAAAATCACCACGTAGGTCACGGCAACATCATCTGTAGAGCTCGGCCAGATGCTCGGGCGCAGCGCCGCGCCAGTAGGCAAAACGCAGCCGCCACATCAATAGCACTGTGCGCCAGACGCCGCGCGTTTCCCAGCGCCGCCCTGAGGTCTGGACCTTGGCCCGCAGGCAGGCTGGGCGCGACAGCTTGCGCAGGCGTTTTGAAATTTCAATGTCTTCCATCAGCGGCTGGGATGGAAAACCGCCCACGCCATCAAAGGCCGCGCGGGTCATGAAGATCGCTTGGTCGCCGGTGGCTATACCGCTCCAGCGGGAGCGAAGGTTCATAAAGGTCGCCACCACCCGCAGCATCGGCGATCGCCCGGCAATTCGTACATCGAAACGCCCCCAGATGAACCTGCCGTTTGCCAAGGCCTGTGCGATCATCAGATCGGCATCCTCTGGTAGCAGGGTGTCGGCGTGCAGAAACAGCAGCACGTCAGCGCTGGCCTGTTGCGCGCCGGCGTTCATCTGAAACGCGCGACCACGGGGCGCATGCACCACCACAGCACCAGCCGTTTTTGCCAGGGCCGCCGTGTCGTCGCTGCTGCCGCCATCGGCGACGACGAGCTGTGCGCCGCGCTCTGTGAGTTGCACCAATGCCTGCAAGGCTGCATCAATCCCGGCTGCTTCGTTGAGCACGGGCATCACGATGCTCAGGCCAGGGGCAGTGGTGGTGTGACCTGCTGGCATTGCGGGTCAGTGCTCCAATGCACCGCCGCAGCTGCTGCCTTGCCCAGCGGTGCAACCATAACAGTGGCCGGCCACACGAATGGCTTGCTCGTCCAGGCTGGTTTTGAGGAGGTCACGCAGATGGCGTTGCACGCCGGATGTGCCCAGGCTCAAGCCCAGCTGCTGGTTGAAGTCGCAGTCAGACAGCCAGCCTTGCCAGTCCACGCTGACCATACTGCGACACATGACGCCAGCTAGGTTGTCCTGCTGGAAGCTGTTTTTGAGCAAATTCATGTAGTCTTCAAACGTACCTTTGGACACCAAGGTCGAGCCGAAACGCTGGATCGGCATGTTGGTCAGCGCATAGAGTTCGTTAAAGACGATACCAAAATGTGCCTGCAGTTCACGTTTGTAGTCAGCCTGCAACGCCTGTTGCTCAGGCGGCAGCGACGGCCCCTGCGGGTTGTAGACCAGGTTGAGCAACAGGCCTGAGCCCGGCTGCCCATAGCCCAGTTGGTTGAGTTTTTGCAGGGCAGCAATGCTGAGGTCAAACACGCCTTCGCCGCGCTGCTTGTCCACGTTGGCGGCTGAATAACACGGCATCGAGGCCACAACCTCTACCCGCTGCTCAGCCAAAAATTCGGCCAGATCCTCTTGTCCGAGCTCGAACAGGATGGTCAGGTTGCAGCGGTCGATCACGCGTACACCTTGCGCGCGTGAGGCGCGCACCAAGCTGCGAAAGCCTTCGTGCAGCTCGGGCGCGCCGCCTGTCAAATCCAGCGTGCGCAGGCCGCGTGCCGCGAGCACCTGCGGAATCAATGCCAGGGTGTCGGCGTCCATCATTTCGGTGCGGTTCGGCCCGGCGTTCACATGGCAGTGCAAGCAGCTTTGGTTGCACTTGTAGCCTAGGTTGACTTGCAGCGTGTCAAGGCGGGCACGACGGATGGCCGGGAAATGGGTCTTTTTCAGGAGAGGAAGAGTGTCATGCATGGGGTTTTCTCTTGGGAGACATCAGGTGAGCAGTACGGCCAGACGCGCTGCCACGTCGGGTGCCATGGCATCGGGCTGTGTCACCAGCGCGTTCTGCAATGCGGTGTGGGCCTGGCTGGCGGGAAGTTCTGCGCCCAGCAAAGCAATGGCCTGAGCCACCACCTGTTGTGCACGGCCAGCGTTTTTCATTAGATTGGCCAGCGCCATGTTGGCGTTGACGTGGGCTTCGCGAGGATGCCAGCAGTCAAAGTCGGTCACCATGGCCAGCGTTGCGTAGGCAATTTGTGCCTCGCGAGCCAGTTTGGCTTCGGGCATGTTGGTCATGCCGATCACGCCAGCGCCCATGCTGCGGTACCAATGGGATTCAGCGACGCTGGAAAACTGCGGGCCCTCAATGCAGACGTAAGTGCCGCGTTCATGCAGAGCGACATTGTGGCCATGCGCATCGGCGGCCAGAACACTGCGAACAGCCCTCCCAAGCACCGCAGCGGTGGTTGGGCACACGGGCTGGGCCATCGACACATGCGCTACAGCGCCGCTCCCAAAAAAAGTGCCTTCTCGGCGTTTGGTCAGGTCAATGAATTGGTCTGGCAGCACCATGTCCAGCGGCTTGAAATCTTCACGCAACGAACCCACGGCCGATACCGACAGCAGGTAACGCACGCCAAGCTGCTTCATGGCGTGGATATTGGCACGGTAGGGCACTTCAGATGGCAACAGCCGGTGGCCGCGCGCATGGCGAGCCAGAAAAACGACAGGAACGCCATGGACTTTGCCGGTCACCAGCACGTCAGAGGGCGCCCCGAAGGGGGTGTCCATCAAGTGCTCCTGCGCGCCCTCCAATGCGTCCATCTGGTAGAGGCCACTGCCTCCGATGATGCCTACCAGCGCTTGGGTCATGCTTGCAGATTCCTTGTAAATAGGGATGATTGAATTTCAAGCGCCGATTTTGAGCGAATTTGCATGAGGCTGTGTTGGCCGTGGTTAATTTAACTTAAGCTGTTAGTCGGTCTTGGCCCGGTTTTCTTACATGGGAGACGCACATTTTTTGTAAGAGTCAGTGCTTTCGGTCGACCGACGTGAAGATAACCTAAAGAACATCACCGTGAATTTACATCGACTTTTTATGACGGTCGTGCTTTTGGCTTCCACCGTATTGGCCCACTCACAGACAAAGGCACCCGAGCTGGTTCTTTTCTCTTCTGCCAACAGCGAGCAGCCGCCCGGACCGTGGCGTGTCGTGGGTGTACCTGGGGGCAAGACTCCCCTAACAACCTATGCCATGGCCGACATCGATGGCCGTAAAGTTCTGCGCGTGGAGGCTATCAAGTCATATGGCAATCTGGTACATCCCCTCCCCGCGTGGGTGCCAGAAGCCGGGGTCAAGTTGCGCTGGCGCTGGCGGCTGGATGAGCCATTGCGCGGGGCCGACCTGCGTCGGCGCGAAGCGGACGATAGCCCTCTGCGGGTGTGTGTGCTGTTCGATATGCCACTTGAAAAACTCGGCTTGATCGAACGTAATTTGCTCCTGCTGGCCCGCAGTGTCAGTGGCGAGAAGCTGCCATCTGCCACGCTGTGTTATGCCTGGGACGAAACGTTGGCGACGGAGACGCTGCTGGCCAATGCCTACTCAGCTCGCGTACGAATCATTGTTCTGAACAGGGGTGAGCAGCGCTTGGGTCAGTGGGTGAGTCATGAACGAGACCTGGCTGCTGATTTTCTGCGAGCGTTTGGCAAAGAAAGTGCTGCCTTGCCACCGTTGCAGGCGGTGTTGGTTGGGGGCGATGCAGACAATACCGGCGGCCGCAGTCTGGGCTGGGTCGGGGATGTGACCCTCTCAAAGTAACGCTGTGGCTCTGGACCAGCTGATTCTGCCCTCAACAGGTCTGTAGCCGCTGCGCAGGCCACCGTATCATTCAGCTAAACGCACACTGCTTTTAGCACGCTAAAGAATGCATAGACCACGCTTTTGTGGCGAGATAAGGCTCGCAAGAGGCTAGGCAATGGCAAACTAGCGCTGGTAGTGTTGCCAAGCGTGGTGCGATTGTGGCGGTGCCATTCGTAAACTCTGTAATTCAGGCAATATGCTGCGCTGTGTTTCTTGATTTGATTTCGGAGTATTTTGATGACTGAAGATCTTCGCTGCTGTGGCACGGGAACGTGCCTGATCAATGCTGAAGGCATTTGTTGGTGTGGCCAGCGCTGGGATGGTGAAAAAATGTGTTTTCCTGACAGTCTAAGGTCTGCTGAAAACGCACCGACTGAACTCGAAGCAACGCCAGCCACAAGCCCTACAAAGTCTTAGCGTGCGGGCACTCTGTTTGTTAACGGCTGCGGCTGATAGTCAGGCAGAAAACGGCAGCCGGTTTGTGCCTCAAAATTGGCAGCAAAATTGGCGCATTGGCTCGCCACGCTGCTGGGAGTAGGCTTGGTGCCACTGGTGACCCAGTCCAGCAGGGCGCGCATGGTGGTGACATATTGCGCATCGCTCGAATAGCTGTGGCTTTCGTCGCGGGTAAAGACTTGTAAGAGGCGCGGTAAGCTACCGACCTTGGCCATCGTGTCCCGAAAGGTGGATTCAAGCTCGACAAACGCTACCGCATCGTTGATACCGTGCATGGTCAGGACGGGAACGGGGATACGACCTTGAGGGTCAGTGTCTGCGCTGAAGTCAGAGACCGCTGTTGGGTCAGCGGTGTAGCGGGCCACCTTTGCATTGAGCGCAGCATCGTCTGGTGAGCCGCGGTAGCGGACCTTCTCATTGCCAAACGGGTTGCGCCCGTTCAGGCGGTTAAACACGATGTCTTGGAAGTGCCAGGTGGCCCAATTCATGTGGCCGAGCAATGAACTTTCAGGGATGCGAATCACATCGAGGATGGTGGTCAGGTTGCGCTGCTGGATGGGGCTGCGGTCAGCCGGTTTTTGCCTCAAACCGGTACAGGCGTCGACGCGCGCAGCGAGTTCGGCCCGACTCAATGTGTTTTGGGTGGGCAAGCCTTGCCACATCGGATGGGCGGCCTCTTCAGGCTTGGGGTGGTTGTTGCAAACAGCTTGGTAAACCACCCTCAAATCAAGCCTGAAGTTGTAGGACTGAGAACCGCCACCCAGCACGCCACTGGTCAGCAGTACCGCGTCGTAACTTGGCTTGTTCGTACTGACCGCGTTGCCAGGCGCAGTAAAAATTTCAGCTGTTCTGGCCGCCACACCCGCGCCCCAAGACTGCCCGTGCAAAACGGTGTATTTGGGTTGGACCAAACTGCGCAATAAACAGTGTCCGCACGCGCTCGGTGTCCTCTGCAGCGGTGCGAACCGCCACACCACCTTGCCGAAAACCTGAGCCTGCATAGGCGTAGCCTGCACGTGACCAGATGGACCAGCGTGTCGCATCCTCTGCAGCGCGTTCGACTTTCGGTGTGCCCAGTTCTGGCCCGCCATGTGCGTGTACAACCAACGTGCCATTCCAAGCAGGCGGCATCACCAACCAGTAGTAAGCGCCAGCGCTGTCTCGCCCGGTCATGCACTGGCTGCCTTTGGCCACTTCGGCAGGGCAGGGGTGTGCTTCTGGCGCCGCAGCTGCTGCGGGAGCGACTTGCGCGGTAGCCGCCATACTGCCGAGCAGACAGGCCGCACCGATCAGACTTAGCCGCTTGAGGATCAAACTCGGGACTTGCAGGGCTGAAGAACGATCTCGGGGGCTCATTGGCGGGCGGCTTGTGTTCATGCTGCGCAGTGTATCGCCTAGAAGATCTCGCTAACATCACCCAGCTACATTCGCAATAAATGATTCACCGTGGAGCTAGGCGACATGACCATTGCATCCCTTGAAAACTACCGCTTCTTGGCCCGCTACAACCGCTGGATGAACCAGCAGCTCTATGCGGCCTGCGAGGCCCTGACCGATGCACAGCGCAAGGCAGATCAGGGTTCATTTTTCAAGTCCATTCACCGCACGCTGACTCATTTGGTGCTGGCAGACAAAATGTGGCTACGCCGTTTTGTAAAACAGGGATTTGAGTTTGAAGCGCTGCCGGCCGAACTGCTGGCCGTGCCTGAGGGCTCGGACTACGCCAGCGACCTACACCCTGATTGGGTTGACTTGAAACAAACCCGCGATCGGCTAGACGTGGCCATCGAGCAATGGTTAGCCAGCATGCCGCCCGAGTTTGTGTCCAGCACCATGCGTTACGCCAATACCAAGGGTGTGCAGCGGGCGCATCCGGCATGGCAAGCGCTGACACATTTTTTCAATCACCAAACCCACCACCGGGGCCAGGTCACGACGCTGCTGATGCAGCAAGGCGTTGATGTGGGGGTGACGGATCTGATTGCCCTGATCCAGTGATTCAGGCTATTAAAGTTGGTTAAATGTGGCTTTACGCCAATAAATCCGGGCGCAAGCAGCTACCAAAACATTAGCGAAAGGGCGCGAGACTGGTGCGTAAAAAAGCCCGCTGACATCACTGTCAGCGGGCTTTTTGCAAATGATATGCAAATCAGCGTTGAGTTAGGGGCTTGACGTCGCGCGAGACAGAGCCGGTAAACAACTGACGCGGGCGGCCAATTTTGTATTCAGGGTCGCCGATCATCTCGTTCAATTGCGCGATCCAGCCGACGGTACGGGCCAGCGCGAAAATGGCAGTGAACAGCGGCACCGGGATGCCGATGGCGCGCTGTACGATGCCGGAGTAAAAGTCGACGTTGGGGTAGAGCTTGCGGCTGACGAAGTAGTCGTCTTCCAGCGCGATTTTTTCCAGCGCCATGGCCAGCTTGAACAGCGGGTCGTTTTGCAGGCCCATTTCCATCAACACTTCTTTGCAGGTTTCCTGCATCAGCTTGGCGCGTGGGTCGTAGTTTTTGTAAACACGGTGGCCAAAACCCATCAGCTTGACGCCCGAGTTTTTGTCTTTGACCTGCTTGATGAACTCACCGATTTTCTCGATGCCGCCGTTCTTTTGAATGTCACCCAACATATTCAGCGCTGCTTCGTTTGCGCCGCCGTGGGCCGGGCCCCAAAGGCAAGCCACACCTGCTGCAATGGCTGCAAACGGGTTGGTGCCTGACGAGCCGCACAAGCGCACAGTTGATGTCGATGCGTTTTGTTCGTGGTCTGCATGCAGAATAAAGATGCGGTCAAGGGCACGTTCGAGCACGGGGTTGACTTTGTATTCTTCGCACGGGGTGGCAAACATCATGTGCAGGAAATTACCCGAATAGCTTAAGGAGTTCTTCGGGTACATGTACGGCTGGCCCATGGTGTACTTGTAAGCCATCGACACCAGCGTCGGCAACTTGGCAATCAGCCGTATGGCCGAAATGTCGCGGTGCTCAGGGTTGGTAATGTCGGTGCTGTCATGGTAGAAGGCCGACAGTGCACCCACCAGCCCGGTCATGATGGCCATCGGGTGCGCATCGCGGCGGAAACCGCGCAGGAAAAACTGCATCTGCTCGTTGACCATGGTGTGGTTGGTCACGCGGGAAACAAAGTCGGTTTTTTGGGCCACATTGGGCAGCTCACCGTAAAGCAGCAAGTGGCAGGTTTCCATGTAGTCGCAGTTGGTAGCCAGCTGCTCGATCGGATAACCACGGTACAGCAATTCGCCCTTGTCACCGTCGATATAAGTGATGGCCGATTGGCATGAGGCTGTCGATAAAAACCCCGGGTCATAGGTGAACATGCCCGTTTGCGCGTAAAGCTTGCGGATATCAACCACATCTGGGCCAACGCTGCCTTGGTAGACCGGCAGATCAATGCTTGGGCTGCCGTTGCTAAAGGACAGGGTGGCTTTATTGTCAGCGAGCTTCATTGTGTGCTTCTTTCATATCAAGTTAAACGGTGGCTATCAGGTGAATTTGCCGGTTTTCCATCTGGGCGAAGCAAGTTTAAAACCTGCAAGGCTTCAAAAGTAGAGGCGCTAGCCTTGGAATCAGCTTCAACCAGATCGGCAGGCTCCTTGCGCCTTAGCAGCAGGTCGAGCAGATCGTTATCGGTCAAGTCCATTAAATCACCCATGCCTTTGGCCTGGCTGACGGTTAAGGTGGCTTGATGGCGGTTGAAGAACTTTTCGATCAACAAATCATTTTCAAGCAAACCCCGCCTGCAGCGCCAGCGCAGTTTGCTTAGTTCGCGTTCACCCAAAAGCTTGTCGGTCATGACTGGCTAGACAGAGCGCAAAACCATCATTTCCTTGATCTTGCCAATGGCCTTAGTTGGGTTCAAACCTTTGGGGCAAACGTCTACGCAGTTCATGATGGTGTGGCAGCGGAACAGGCGGTAGGGGTCTTCCAAGTTGTCCAGACGCTCGGCAGTGCCCTCGTCACGGCTGTCAGCGATAAATCGGTAGGCTTGTAGCAGGCCGGCTGGTCCGACAAATTTGTCCGGGTTCCACCAAAAGCTGGGGCATGCGGTAGAGCAACTGGCGCACAAGATGCACTCGTACAAGCCATTGAGCTCATCACGCTCTTCAGGGCTTTGCAGGCGTTCTTTTTCAGGCGGTACGTTGTCATTGATCAAATAGGGTTTGATCGAGTTGTACTGTTTGAAGAACTGGGTCATGTCGACAATCAGATCGCGCACCACAGGCAGGCCAGGAAGCGGCTTGAGCGTGATGACGTCTGGCAGGGTGCGCATATTGGTCAGGCAGGCCAGACCATTTTTGCCATTGATGTTCATGGCGTCAGAGCCGCAAACACCTTCGCGGCAGGAGCGCCTGAAGCTGATGGCGGGGTCTTGCGCCTTGAGTTTCATCAGTGCGTCGAGCAGCATGCGCTCGCTGCCGTCCAGCTCAACTTCGATTTTCTGCATGTACGGCTTGGCATCCAGATCTGGGTCATAGCGGTAAATGTTGAACGTGCGTTTGGTCATGGTATTTGCCTGAATTTGGGATTTAGAAACTACGTACTTTAAAAGCTACGCACTTTTAATGGCAGTGAATCAACCGTCAACGGAATCATCTGCACCGGCTTGTACGTCAGGCTGTTGCTGGCGCTGTGCCACAGGGTGTGTTTGTGCCAATCGGTGTCGTTGCGTCCGTTCGGGTGGGCGGGGGTGTCGCCGTAGTCATTGACGGAATGCGCGCCGCGACTCTCATGGCGGGCGGCGGCTGACACGATGGTGGCTTCTGCCGACTCAATCAGGTTTTCTACTTCAAGGGCCTCAATACGCGCAGTATTGAAGATCTTTGACTTGTCCTTCAGGCCAATCTTTTTGACGCGTTCGCGCAGTTTGGCAATAGCCGCGACGCCCTCGTCCATGCTGGCTTGCGTGCGGAAAACGCCCGCGTGTTTTTGCATGGCCGTGCGAATGTCGTTGGCGACGTCCTGTGCGTACTCGCCGTCTGTGGTGTTGTCCAGCCGTGCAATACGTGCCAGCGTGGGGTCAGCCGCGCCAGTAGGCAAGGGTTTGTGAACGGTGGTTTTGTTGTGCTCAACAATGTGGTTGCCTGCCGCACGCCCAAACACCAGCAAGTCAAGCAATGAGTTGGTACCCAGGCGATTAGCGCCGTGCACGCTCACGCAAGAGCATTCACCCACCGCGTACAAGCCGTTCACCACTTCGCTCTTGTTGTCAGCGTTTTGCGTGACCACCTGGCCGTGAATGTTGGTGGGTATGCCGCCCATCTGGTAGTGGATGGTTGGCACCACGGGGATCGGCTCTTTGGTGATGTCCACGTTGGCAAAGTTGTGGCCAATCTCAAACACCGACGGCAGGCGCTTCATGATGGTCTCGGCGCCCAGGTGGGTCATGTCTAGATTGATGTAGTCCTTGTTCGGGCCGCAGCCGCGGCCTTCCTTGATCTCTTGGTCCATGCAGCGGGAGACGTAATCGCGCGGGGCCAAATCTTTGTAGGCGGGGGCGTAGCGCTCCATGAAGCGTTCGCCATCGCTGTTGCGCAAAATCGCGCCTTCGCCGCGGCAGCCTTCGGTCAGCAGCACACCCGCGCCAGCAACACCGGTGGGGTGGAACTGCCAAAACTCCATATCTTCAAGCGGAATGCCAGCGCGTGCGGCCATGCCAAGGCCGTCGCCAGTATTGATAAAGGCATTGGTTGATGCAGCAAAAATTCGGCCGGCACCGCCGGTAGCGAGCAGCGTTGTTTTGGCTTCAAAAATATGCACGTCGCCGGTTTCCATTTCAAGCGCGGTCACGCCAACCACGTCGCCTGCGGCATCGCGGATCAAATCCATCGCCAGCCATTCGACAAAGAAGTTGGTTTTTTCTTTGACGTTTTGCTGGTAAAGCGTGTGGAGCATGGCGTGGCCTGTACGGTCAGCCGCCGCGCAAGCGCGCTCGACGGCTTTTTCTCCGTAGTTGGCAGTGTGGCCGCCAAACGGGCGCTGGTAAATCGTGCCGTCCGGGTTGCGGTCGAACGGCATGCCCATGTGCTCGAGGTCGTACACCACCTTGGGTGCTTCGCGGCACATGAACTCAATCGCGTCCTGGTCGCCCAGATAGTCTGAACCCTTGACGGTGTCGAAGAAGTGATAGTGCCAGTTGTCTTCGTTCATGTTGCCGAGCGATGCACCAATACCGCCTTGTGCTGCGACTGTGTGTGAACGGGTCGGGAAGACTTTGGTCAAGACGGCGACATTCAGGCCGGCACGCGCCAGTTGAAGGGATGCACGCATGCCAGAACCGCCTGCACCAACGATGACAACGTCAAATTTACGGGATGGAAGTTTGGTGGGCTGAAGGGTGGGGGAAGTCATTTATTTTTAGCACTCAATTGTGAGACGAAGCAACATAGCTTGATTTTTTACACACGCCAAAGAACTTGTATGCCCCAACCTGCGCAGGCCGTGAGCCAGACCAGGGTGAAGACTTGCAAACCTAGGCGCAGACCAACGGGTTTGATGTAGTCCATCCAGATGTCACGCATGCCCACCCACACGTGGTAAAGCATGGCGATGATGATGGTGAAGGTCAATACTTTCATCCACTGCGATGAAAAAATACCTGCCCACTTGTCGTAGCCAATCGGGCCTTTGGTCAACATAACTTGGCCTATAACCAGCAGAGTGAAAATTGCCATCAGTGCCGCGGTGACGCGCTGAGCCAGCCAGTCGCGCAAGCCGTAATGTGCGCCAACAACGATGCGCTTGGTGCCGTGATTGATTGCCATAAAAACTCCTGATCAGTTGGGGTCAGAGCTGAAGATCTGACCCGCAAATTAATAAATTTAATAAAGGCCGAACAGCTTTGCGCCGAGGACTAGGGTCAGGCCAACGCTGATAGCGAGGGTTGCAACAGCTGAAGTTTTGCCGAACTCCTTCGTCACCGCCGAATGGTGCGTGTCGGACCACAGGTGGCGCAGACCCGCAATGGAATGGTGCAGGTAAGCCCAGATCAGCGCCAGCGCCACCAGTTTCCAGATGATGCCCGGCAGCCCGAGCATGCCAACGTTGAAAGCACCTTTGAATTTGGCAAAAGAAATCTCGGACGAGATCGAGGTGTCAAACATCCAGATGATGAAAGGCATCAGGATGAACATGAGGGCGCCGCTGATGCGATGCAGGATTGACACAATGCCTGCGACAGGCAAACGGTAAGAGGGCAGGTCGGTGAAGGCGTTGATGTTGCGGAACTCGGGCCGCTTTTTGGCGGTTGTCACTGATTCGGACATGCTTGGCTTTCTGTGTTGTTCTGGGTTTCGCGAGACGAGTTGGTAACTGCTTGGTAACTTGTCTTGTTAAATGCAAATTCTGGTAAACCCTTGGATTCTATTGCAACGCAGCAACTGCCTTCGCTTGAGAGGTCATAGCTTAGAAGTTTTGTCTGAATAGGGGCTGACACGGGCTTTACAAGCTGTTCAGGTCAGCCAGCATTTCAGCGGCCCGAACGCGTACGTCGGCCCGAAGCTCGGGCGTCATGCGCTGCAGGTTTTTCACCATCAGCGCAGTGCGCGGGTTGCCTGCAAAGCTGGCTTCGTGCCGGTCCAAAAAGTTCCAGTACAGGGTTGTCATCGGGCAGGCGTTAGCGCCGACTCGCGTTTCAGGCTCGTATTTGCAGCCCGTGCAGTAGTTGCTCATGCGTTTGACGTAAGCACCACTGGCCACATAGGGCTTACTGGTAAAGCGCCCGCCGTTGGCAAACAGCGCCATGCCAGCGGTGTTGGGCAATTCGACCCATTCGACCGCGTCCACGTAAACCGCAAGATACCAGTCGCAAATGGCTTGCGGGCTGATTTGCGCCGTGACGCCGAACATCCCTGTGACCATGAGCCGTTGAATATGGTGCGAATAGCCGTTTTTTAGCGTCTGGCCAATGCACTGCTTCATGCAGTTCATATGGGTGTCGCCCGTCCAGTACCACTTTGGTAACGGATTTTTGTGGCCGTAATGGTTGGCGGTCTTCAACTCGGGCATGTCTAAAAAATAAACCCCGCGCATAAATTCGCGCCAGCCCAGAATTTGCCTGATGAATCCCTCAACACTGGCCAGATCCAGATCGTGCTTTTTATAGGCTTCTTCTGCGGCCAAAACGACTTCCAGGGGATTGAGCAATTTAAGGTTGAGAGAACTCGACAGCAGCGAATGCCAGCCAAAGTCAAGATTCGTCCACATCGCGTCTTCGTGCGGCCCGAATTGCGGCAGTCGGTTGTCGATGAAGTCTCTCAATGCGATGAGCGCTTGTGCGCGGGTCACAGGCCAGTTGAAGTCGTCCAACTCGCCAGGGTGCTTGGAAAAGTGTTGATTCACCAGCTTAATGACATCTTTGGTGATCGCATCAGGCTTGTAGCTGATAGCTTTCGGCACGTTTTGCGGCCCGGCTTTGCCAAAGCTTTTGCGGTTGTCAGCGTCAAAGTTCCACTGCCCGCCTAAGGGCTCGCCTGGCTTGTCGGCATCCATCAGCACCTTGTATTGCTTGCGCATTTGCCGATAGAAAAACTCCATCCGCAGGCTGCTTGATGTGCCTGCCCACTTGCGGAACTGCGGCAAGCTGCACATGAAATGTTTGTCTTCCCGCCAGGTCAAAAAAGCGCCAAAAGTGTCGTTTTTGGGGTCTTTTAGGGTATCTTTTAGGGCTGTATCCCTTTGTTTCCGGGCGCGAGCAGCTCCTGATTCGATAGCGGTTTTAACCACGTCTTCAATCTGCTGCCTGACCCGCAAATCACCCGGCTCAACGCCAATGACGGCTTGCGGTTGATGTTGCACCAGCGCAGCCAGTAAACCATCAGCCAGCGTTTGGTCGCCGTGCGAGTCTAGCGACCTGTATTCAACCTGCCAGCCGCGCTTCGTCAAACCGTCTGCGAAATGCCGCATCGCGGACAAAAACAGGGTGGTGCGTATTTTGTGCGACCAGACGTGTGTGGATTCTTCAAACGCTTCGACCATCAGCACCAAGTCTTGCGCAGGGTCAAAGCCTTCAAATGCGCCGGAGTCTTCGTCGAGTTGGTCACCCAACACCAGCACCAGATGACGCTTTGGTATGTTTTTCATACTTGTCATTCTAGTTAATGACCAATAAGTATGTATCTACGGGTTCTTTGGGGAGGGAAGGGCTTTTTTGGCTCTGCAGGCGTCTGAGCAGAACTTCACGTCCGCCCAGTTTTTGGCCCAGCTTTTACGCCAGGTCATGTCCCGGCCACAGGCCACGCAGGGTTTGCTAGGCAGCGCGGACTTGTTGCCCTTAAATCCAGTTTTAGAGCCTGACTTGTCTGGCATCAATTCAGCGTGTTGTGATAGTGGTGCGTGTCGGTGCGGTAGTAGCCGCGGCGCAGCTCCATCGGCAAGTCTTGGTAGGTGTAAGCGATGCGTTCAACGCTCAGAAGGGGCGTGCCGTGCTCTACTTTCAGGAGCTGCTCACGCCCGTCAATAGCTGCAACAGATCGTATTTTTTCCTCAGCCCGGAGCATGCGCATGTTGAATTCGGTTTCGAACAGCGCGTACATGGGGCCGTCGTAATCGGCCAGGCGTTCGGCGGTCAGGCCCTTGAAGGGGGCGGCGGGCAGCCAGATGTCTTCAAGAATCGTCGGTACTCCCGCAAAGCTGAGAACCCGGCGGGCTTGCAGCACCGCATCTCCACTGCGCAGCGATAGCGCTCTGGCAACGTCGGCTGTAGCTCTGGTGCGGCGGCAGTCGATGATCTCGCGTTGGGCCGGGCCTTCGCTTCCAGGCATGCCGCTATCCGGTACCAGCTTCAAAAACCTGAACTGAACGTATTGCTCTGCATGGGTGGCCACAAAAGTGCCTTTGCCCTGGCGGCGTACCACCAAGTGATCGGCGGCGAGGTCGTCAATCGCCTTCCTGACAGTCCCCTGGCTTACGCGGTATCGGCTGGCCAGATCCATTTCAGACGGGATCGCCTCGCCCGGCTTCCATTCGCCGGACTGCAAGCTTTGCAAAATCAAGGCCTTGATTTGGCTGTACAGGGGGCTGAAAGCAGGCGTCACGGATTGAACTGAGCCAGGCAAGTCGTCGGCCAGTGCAGAAAGTGGTTGGGATGGAATGGCGGCCATAAGCGTGTGATTTTTACGCTTGATCATATCTTATATAAGACATAAGACAAGTTGACCGGGTGGGATATTCGGGCGTAAAATCAGCTATTGACAACACCGTAAAAATCCAGCTTCAGGCCGGGTTTTTTACCGGTTTTCTTGTTTGACACCGATTTTCAACTTCCCTGGAGCTCTTTCTCATGTCTACCCCCACGACTAAAAAACCCGTCCGTGTTGCCGTCACTGGCGCGGCAGGTCAAATTGGCTACGCTTTGCTGTTTCGCATCGCCTCCGGCGAAATGCTGGGCAAAGACCAGCCCGTGATTTTGCAGCTGTTGGAAGTGCCGGTTGAAGGCCCGCAAAAAGCTCTCAAAGGCGTGATGATGGAACTGGACGACTGCGCCTTCCCGCTGCTGGTGGGCATGGAGGCGCACAGTGACCCGATGACGGCTTTCAAAGACACCGACTACGCGTTGCTGGTAGGCTCCCGCCCACGCGGCCCGGGCATGGAACGTGCCGAATTGCTGGCCGTGAACGGCGCCATTTTTATCGCCCAAGGCAAGGCGTTGAACGCGGTTGCCAGCCGCAACGTCAAGGTGCTGGTGGTCGGCAACCCGGCCAACACCAACGCTTGGATTGCCATGAAAAGCGCGCCAGATTTGCCACGTAAAAACTTCACGGCCATGCTGCGCCTGGACCACAACCGCGCGGCCAGCCAGGTCGCTGCCAAAACAGGCAAAGCGGTGGCTGATATTGAAAAACTTGCGGTGTGGGGCAACCATTCACCGACCATGTACGCCGACTACCGCTTTGCCACCATCAAGGGTGAAAGCGTCTCCGCGATGATCAATGACCAAGAATGGAATGCCAACATCTTCTTGCCAACGGTTGGCAAGCGCGGCGCAGCCATCATTGAGGCACGCGGCGTATCGTCAGCTGCATCTGCAGCCAACGCCGCCATTGACCACATGCGCGACTGGGCGCTGGGTACCCAAGGCAAATGGGTGACGATGGGTATTCCTTCAGACGGCCACTATGGCATTCCGAAAGACACGATGTTTGGCTTCCCGGTCACCTGCGAAGGCGGCGAGTACAAATTGGTGGAGGGTCTGGCCATTGATGCGTTCAGCCAGGAGCGCATCACCAAGACGCTCGACGAGCTGAAGGGCGAGCAAGACGGCGTGAAGCATCTGCTGTAATTAATGCCTCACCCTAGAGACATCCTCCTCGGCGCTCAGGCTGCGACTGGTTTTTTGCCGGTTTGCGACCACTGCAGCGGCGTAGAAAGCAGGATGCGCAAAAGCTTGCAATTGCAGGCCGAGATGATCGAAGAGTTCGGCGCGTGCGTGTTTGACGTGACGCTGGACTGTGAAGACGGCGCGCCGGTCGGCGGTGAGGCTGACCATGCCGCCATGGTTGTCGCTCTCGTTGCCCTGGCCGGCAGCAAGGCCCGTGTTGCAGTGCGTGTCCATCCGGTCGACCA
Organism: Burkholderiales bacterium; assembly: GCA_038204335.1. GTDB lineage: Bacteria > Pseudomonadota > Gammaproteobacteria > Burkholderiales > Burkholderiaceae_C > Polaromonas. Next base: position 31,290 of record JBBRDA010000004.1, on the reverse strand, counting down.
TCCCGCTTTTGAAGCTGATATCGCCACCATTGCGGGCAAGGTAGGCGATCAGCTGAGTCACCTCATGGTGCCCAAAGTGGAGTGCGTTCAAGACGTGATGAAAGTTGTTTCTGCGCTGTCAAATGCTGGTGCTGACAACTTGCCGATTCATGTTTTGATTGAGTCGCCAAGCGCAGTCCACTGTGCCTTTGACATCGCAGCGCATCCACGGGTGCAGTCACTGAGCTTTGGCTTGATGGATTTTGTGTCCAGCCATGGCGGCGCGATACCTGCGCATGGTATGAGTAGTCAGGGCCAGTTCAGCCACCCGCTGGTGGTACGCGCCAAACTCGAGATGGCGTCCGCCTGCCATGCCAACAGCAAAACGCCGTCGCATTGCGTGGTGACCGAGTTCAATGACGCCGCCGCCATGACAATTGCAGCGCGTCGCGCCTTCTCAGAATTTGGCTACACCCGCATGTGGAGCATCCACCCCAACCAGATTCGTCCGATTTTGCAGGCCTTTGCGCCGACGGAAGGCGAAATCGAAGTTGCTACAAAGATAATAGTTTCTGGCGCCCGCAATGATTGGGCGCCCATCAGTTTTGACGGTCAATTGCACGACCGCGCCAGTTATCGGTATTACTGGCAGGTATTGGAGCGTGCCCATCAAACGGGGGTCATGTTGCCTCCCGAATCGCAAATCTATTTTTAGGAATTTCATGAAATCATTTGCACTTGCTGCCTGCATCCTTGCCTTGCCAGCTGTTTTGTTGGCCCAGACCGTAGCGCCGGCTAACTCACCGGCTAAAAAGCCTGCAGCGGCCACCGTTAAAAAACCAGAGACCATGTCACCTACTGAGGTCCGGCGCTCTGCCCTGAAAGCGGTTGAGGAAGTCACCCCGATTGACGAAGATCCAAATGTCAAATTGACGCCCGAGGACATAGAAATGGCCAAGCGCGTGTTTGTTGGCACCATTTCTTGCGAGTTAAACAACTCGGTCACGATTACCGCCAGCACTCGCCGCCCCGGCTTTTTCTTGGTGCAAACCAAAGGCGCGCGCTTTAGCATGCACCCGGTTGAAAGCCGTACCGGTGCGATTCGGCTGGAAGACCCAAAAAGAGGCGCAATGTGGCTGCAATTGGGCAATAAATCGATGTTAATGAGCCAAAAACTGGGGCAACGCCTGGCCGACGAATGTATGAGCCCCGAGCAAACCACGCTGGCTGAGGACTTGAAAAAGAACCCTCGCCCTGGTTTGCTCGACAGCCCTGCAACAGCTGGCACAGCACCTGCTACAACCAAATAGATGAATCCCAACTGACTGATTTTTTAGGAGAAAAACATGGCGTCAACCTTCATTCAAACCTACCGTAACCATGTGGCCGAGCGTTCGGTGCTCGGGATTCCGCCGTTGCCGCTGTCTGCGGCGCAAACCGCTGACGTTATCGAGCTCCTGAAATCGCCCCCAAAAGGCGAAGAGTCGTTTCTGGTCGAGTTGATCACCCATCGCGTACCGGCAGGCGTCGACAACGCCGCCAAGGTCAAGGCAAGCTACTTGGCCGCTGTGGCGCACGGTACGGAAAAGTGCGCCTTGATATCGCGTGAACACGCAGCCCAACTGTTGGGCACCATGCTGGGGGGCTACAACATCAGCCCTATGATCGCGTTGCTCGATGATGCGGAAGCCAGCGTGGCCACACAAGCTGCTGCAGGCTTGAAGAACACACTGCTCATGTTCGACCAGTTCCATGACGTGAAAGAAAAGGCCGACAAGGGCAACAGCTACGCCAAGTCAGTGATGCAGAGCTGGGCCAATGCCGAGTGGTTTACCAGCCGGCCCGAAGTGCCAGAGTCGATCATGCTCACTGTCTTCAAAGTCGCGGGTGAGATCAACACCGACGATTTGTCTCCCGCACCCGACGCATGGAGCCGTCCTGACATTCCACTGCACGCCCTGGCGATGCACAAAAATCCGCGCCCAGGTGTGACACCTGAAGAAGAAGGCAAGCGCGGCCCGATCAAATTCATCGACTCGCTCAAAGCCAAAGGCAATTTGGTCGCCTACGTAGGCGATGTGGTCGGTACTGGCTCATCGCGCAAGTCGGCTACCAACTCGGTGCTTTGGTTTACTGGGCAAGACATTCCGTTTGTGCCGAACAAACGTTTTGGTGGCGTCTGCCTGGGCTCTAAAATCGCACCGATTTTTTATAACACCATGGAAGATTCAGGCGCCTTGCCGATTGAGCTGGACGTCAGCCAGATGGCGATGGGCGACGTGATCGAGCTGCGCCCTTATGACGGTAAGGCGCTGAAAGACGGCAAAGTGATTGCTGAATTCAAACTCAAAAGTGATGTGCTGTTTGACGAAGTGCGCGCCGGTGGTCGCATTCCCCTGATTGTTGGCCGCGGGCTGACCGCCAAGGCACGCTTTGCACTCGGCTTGCCCGCATCGACCCAGTTCCGCTTGCCGCAAGACCCGCTGGACAATGGTCGCGGTTTCACGTTGGCGCAAAAAATGGTCGGACGTGCGGTTGGGCTGCTGGAAGGGCAGGGCGTGCGCCCAGGCACCTATTGCGAACCCAAAATGACATCCGTTGGCTCCCAAGACACCACAGGTCCGATGACACGCGACGAGCTCAAGGACCTGGCCTGCCTAGGCTTTAGCGCCGACCTGGTGATGCAGTCTTTCTGCCATACAGCTGCTTACCCCAAGCCGGTTGACGTCAAGATGCACCACGAGTTGCCAGAGTTCATGAGCACCCGCGGCGGCATCCCATTGCGCCCCGGTGACGGCATTATTCACAGCTGGTTGAACCGCATGTTGCTGCCCGACACGGTGGGCACAGGTGGCGACAGTCATACACGCTTCCCGATTGGTATCAGCTTTCCCGCAGGCTCTGGTCTGGTAGCTTTCGGTGCAGCGACGGGCGTGATGCCGCTCGATATGCCCGAGTCTGTGCTGGTGCGCTTCAAAGGCGAAATGCAGCCTGGTATTACGCTGCGCGATTTGGTGAACGCCATCCCGCTGTATGCCATCAAAGCAGGCTTGTTGACGGTAGCCAAGCAGGGCAAGATCAATATTTTCTCGGGCCGAATTTTGGAGATTGAAGGCCTGCCTGATTTGAAAGTTGAGCAAGCCTTTGAGCTGTCTGATGCCTCAGCAGAACGCTCGGCTGGCGGTTGCACTGTGCACCTGAACAAAGAGCCCATCATCGAGTACATCACCAGCAACATCACCATGCTCAAGTGGATGATTGCCACGGGCTATTCAGACGTGCGCACCATCAACCGCCGTATCAAGGCCATGGAGGCCTGGTTAGCCGACCCGCAGTTGCTCAAGGGCGATGCTGATGCCGAATACGCTGCCGTCATCGAGATTGACCTGGCTGACATTCACGAGCCTATCGTCGCCTGCCCGAACGACCCGGACGATGTGAAAACACTGAGCGACGTGGCTGGCAGCAAGATCGACGAAGTCTTCATTGGCAGCTGTATGACCAACATCGGCCACTTCCGCGCTGCCTCAAAACTGCTGGAAAACAAGCGCGACATCCCGGTCAAACTCTGGATGGCACCGCCGACCAAAATGGACGCCAAGCAACTGACCGAAGAGGGCCACTATGGTGTGCTGGGCAGTGCAGGCGCCCGCATGGAAATGCCGGGCTGCAGCCTGTGCATGGGCAACCAGGCGCAGGTCAAAGAAGGCGCCACGGTGTTCTCAACCTCGACGCGCAACTTCCCGAACCGCTTGGGTAAAAATTCCAACGTTTATCTGGGGTCAGCAGAACTGGCAGCGATTTGCTCCAAGCTTGGCCGCATTCCGACCAAGGCCGAGTACATGACCGACATGGGCGTGTTGACTGCGTCAAGCGACCAGATTTATCAGTACCTGAACTTTGACAAGGTGAAGGATTACACCGATATAGCGGACACGGTGAAGGATGGGGTCGCTGCCTGACCGGATCTGAGCCCCTTCTAAGACAGTCATTGAAAGCCCCACAATAAAATGTGGGGCTTTTTTACAGCCCTTCAGGCAAAGGCGCAAGTACCCGCAACTCCGAGCCATCCACAAACCTCACGACCCAAAAGTCGGGTAACGCAGGTACGTTAGGCCGGACGTAACTCACGTTGTTCGGGCAGATATAAACCGTGCTTGGACCCTCGGCAGGTGGTGGTGCAAGATAGTGGCGTGTGGCCGCTACCAAGCCGCCAATTTCGCTAACCACAAGCCCTATAGATTCCGTCACGGCGTTGACAGTCATACCTTGGCCAAGCAAATGAATCGTCGTTTGGCCAACCAAGTCTAGCCGGGACGCTTCGACATACAACACAGCAGCTGTGTTGATTCGAAGGTCTTCGGGGGTAGCGGGGTCAAACGCTTTGTTGAAGGCAATGAATGGCATGGCTAGCTACCAGCTTCAGGTCAGGTTTAATTCTTTGTGTTCGCCCATTTTTTCAGGTGGCTCGCCAGTGATGGCGGCCTTGGCCATTTTGGCGAGCTGCACCATCTTGCTTTCTTTGACGTCCCAGTATTCAGCATGTCCGATGTTGACTTGCAGCAGCGCCAGGTCGGGGTCGCTCGCACCACCTGGAAACCAGGCCTTGGCAAATGATGTGAACAAATAGTCCTTTTTTGTCTGATCTTCAACGATCGTACCGAGGCCAGATACTGAGACATAGCAGTCGTCGCCGGGGTGTGCGTACGCCACATTGACGTTGTTGTCTTTGGCAATGCAGGCAGCTATTTCGCTCTTGCGTGAGATGAAGAAGTACAGCGACGTACCTTCGTCGTCGCTCTTGTTTTGCGTCGTTAGCGGTACGCTGTGCAGGTGTCCGTCAGAGTGCCTGTGCGTCAACATGCCGAATTTGATGTCTTTGATCAAAGTCCACAGGGTTTGCTGGTTGCTTGAAGTGATCATTGTTTCTCCATAAAGATAGCCAAATGTTGACCATATCGAGAAGCATCAGACGCTAGGATCAGCGGCTAGCGACGCTGCTTGTCAGCAAGTGACTACAACTGCCCACTGACTCACGCTTGCCTGCCAAAATAGACGTACCCTACAGCCAGTCACATCACGTTCCAGGAGATTTCGTCATGGCCGCATCTGCATCCGCTGTAAAGCACGCTTTTTCAGAGACCCTTAAATCCTTTAAGACGGATTCCGGCAAGCCGGGTAAGTTTTACTCGTTGCCACAATTGGCACGGCAATTCCCGAACGTAGCCCGCCTGCCGATATCTCTGCGTATCGTGCTTGAGTCCGTGCTGCGCAACTGCGATGGCCAGCGCATCACGCCGCAGCACGTTCAAGAGCTCGCCAACTGGCAGCCTAATGCAGCTCGCACGCAAGAGATACCGTTTCTCGTTTCTCGCGTGGTGCTGCAAGACTTCACTGGTGTGCCGCTGCTGGCGGATTTGGCTGCCATGCGCAGTATTGCGGTCAAACTGGGCAAAGACCCAAAACGGATCGAGCCGCTGGTGCCGGTTGATCTGGTCGTTGATCATTCCATCATGGTGGACTACTACGGCAAAAAGAACTCGCTCGACTTGAATATGAAGCTGGAATTTCAACGCAACAACGAGCGCTACCAGTTCATGAAATGGGGTATGCAAGCGTTCGATACTTTTGGTGTGGTGCCGCCCGGCTTCGGCATCGTGCATCAGGTCAATCTGGAGTACTTGGCGCGCGGCGTGCATAAAACTGCAGCCGGCGTGTACTACCCTGACACGCTGGTCGGTACCGACAGCCATACCACCATGATCAACGGTATCGGCGTGGTTGCTTGGGGCGTGGGCGGTATTGAGGCAGAAGCCGCCATGTTGGGTCAGCCGGTGTATTTTTTAACGCCTGACGTGGTCGGCTTTGAGCTGACCGGAAAGTTGCGTGAGGGCGTTACCGCCACAGATCTGGTGCTGCGCGTCACAGAGCAATTGCGCAAGGAAAAAGTTGTCGGAAAGTTCGTTGAATTTTTTGGCGAGGGTACACGCTCATTGAGCCTGCCAGACCGTGCCACCATTGGCAATATGGCGCCTGAGTACGGTGCAACGATGGGGTTCTTCCCGGTGGATGAAAAAACCTTGGACTACTTTGAAGGCACGGGCCGAACGAAGACAGAAATTGAAGCGTTTGCAGCTTACTTTAAGGCGCAGGGTTTGTTTGGCGTTGCCAAAGCCGGGGACATTGATTATTCGCAAGTCGTCAGGCTGAATCTGGGTGACGTCACCCCCAGCCTGGCTGGCCCCAAACGTCCGCAAGACCGGATTGAGCTTGGCAATGTGGCCACCCAGTTTGCATCGCTGTTCAGCCAGCCGATTGCCAACAACGGTTTTAACCAGCCAGCCGCCATGCTGGCGACACGGCACTTGCTACAGCATGCTGACAACGAGCGTGCCGATACGTTGCCCGGGGTGCCGCCTACAGCGCTTGGTGCGCCGCGAATGGTGGTTGAAATGGAGGGCAGCCGACCCACGTTGGCGTCAGCGCAGGCAGACGCGCCAAGTTTGAATTCCAAACCAGGCGGCATTTCAATCGGTAACGGCGATGTGCTGATCGCCGCTATCACCAGTTGCACCAACACGTCGAATCCGAGTGTTTTACTGGCGGCAGGTTTGCTGGCCAAAAAAGCCGTGCAAGCTGGCCTAAAAGTACAACCCCACATCAAGACGTCGCTCGCCCCTGGCTCACGTATCGTGACTGAATATTTAACCGAGACCGGCTTATTGCCGTACCTTGAAAAGCTCGGTTTTGCATTGGCGGGCTACGGTTGCACCACCTGCATTGGCAACGCAGGCGACTTGACGCCCGAGATCAACGACGCGATCGCCAAAAGCGATTTGGTATGCGCCGCCGTTCTGTCGGGTAACCGCAATTTTGAGGCGCGCATTCACCCCAACCTGAAGGCCAACTTTTTGGCCAGCCCGCCTCTGGTGGTGGCCTATGCGATTGCTGGTACCGTGATGCGTGACTTGATGACCGAGCCGGTGGGCAAGGGTCACAAAGGCAAAGACATTTACCTGGGCGATATCTGGCCGACAACGGACGAAATCAACGCCCTGATGAAGTACGCCATGAACGGCAAGGCTTTCAGGGCCAACTATGCGAAGGTGAAAACCGAGCCCGGCAAGCTGTGGGAAAAGATCAAAGGCGTGACAGGTAACAGTTACACCTGGCCCAAGAGTACTTACATCGCCGAGCCGCCATTCTTTAAAGACTTTGCTATGAATACAGAAGCTACTCGCACCCGTATTCATTCGGCTACAGCATCAAATGAGGGTATAGAAGGCCCATTTTCAGTGAACAACGCTCGAATTATGGCCTTGTTCGGCGACTCCATCACCACCGACCACATTTCACCGGCTGGCTCCATCAAAGCCTCATCGCCCGCAGGCCAGTGGCTACAAGCGCATGGCGTACTGAAAGCTGACTTCAACAGTTACGGCGCGCGGCGCGGCAACCATGACGTGATGATGCGCGGAACGTTTGCCAATGTGCGAATTAAAAATCTGATGATTCCGCCCGACGCGAATGGATCTCGCGAGGAGGGCGGCGTGACACTGTTTCAACCTGGCGGTGAAAAACTTTTTATTTACGATGCGGCCATGAAGTACATCGCTCAAGCCACTCCCACCGTCATTTTTGCGGGCGAAGAATATGGCACCGGCTCATCGCGCGACTGGGCGGCCAAGGGCACGCAACTGCTGGGCATCAAGGCGGTGGTGGCGCGCAGTTTTGAGCGCATTCACCGCAGCAACTTGGTCGGCATGGGGGTGCTGCCGTTGCAATTCAAAGCTGGGCAGTCGTGGCAAACGCTGGGGCTGACGGGCGATGAGGTCATTGATGTCATTCCGCATCCAGCACTCAAGCCACAAAGCGATGCAATGCTGCGCATCACGCGTGCTGATGGCAAGGTTGAAGAAGTCGTCGTCACGTTGCGGGTCGACACGCCGATTGAGGTGGACTATTACCAAAACGGCGGCATCTTGCCCTATGTGCTGCGGCAGTTGCTTGCTGCATGACATTCAAAGCTGCGATTGCTGGTGGCGGTATTGGCGGGCTGGCGGCAACGCTGGCTTTGTCACGCGCCGGCTGTCAAGTTGAGTTGTTTGAAAAAGCCGCGGCCTTTGGTGAAATCGGCGCGGGTATTCAGCTGGGCCCCAACGTCACCCGTATCCTGAAAGATTGGGGTCTTGCGGGTGCCCTTCGCGACGCCGCTTGTGCACCGGATCGTTTGCAGGTGCGCAGCGCCACGACTGGCGGCGTGCTGGGTGAGCTAGGTTTAGGCGATAAAGTGGCCGCGCGTTACGGTGCACCGTACCTGACGGTGCACCGTGCTGATCTGCATGCGGTACTGCTGCAAGCCGTACACCAGACAGCAACGGTTCTTCGCACTGATTGCGCCGTACAAAGCTTTCTTCAAACGCCGCTGGCGGTTACTGTCCAGACAAGCCTGGGCACGCAAAAGGTTGATGTTCTGGTCGGTGCCGATGGCTTATGGAGCCATACACGGCAGCAGCTGTTCAGTGATGGTTCTCCACGCCGCACAGGTCACCTAGCGTACCGTGCCATGATTAAACAGGCTGATTTGCCAGAACACCTGCGCAGCCAAAGCGTTACCGCCTGGCTAGGCCCCAGCATGCATGTTGTGCAGTACCCGGTGCGCGGTGGTGAGTGGCTCAACATCGTGGCGTTTGTCCATGGCGATGTGCCGGACGATTTTCAAAACTGGAACCACAGCGCCAACGCAGCAGATTTAACCAAACAGCTTGCGCACTGCTGCCCGGCCTTGCAAGACGTCTTGCAAGCCGCACCCGATTGGCGCTTGTGGGTCATGCACGACCGCCCACCTGTGCAGGGCGCTCACCAGACGGCGCAAGGGCGCGTTGCCCTACTCGGCGACGCTGCACACCCGATGCGGCCCTACCTGGCGCAGGGTGCGGGCATGGCGATTGAAGACGCGGCTGAATTAGGGGCGGTGATGCGCGGGGCAAGCTCGCAAGCCGTGCCGGCAGCTTTGCAACATTACGCTGCTGCCCGATGGCAACGCAATGCGCGTGTACAAGCTCGGGCGTTGCGCAACGGCCAGATTTTTCACGCCACAGGGCCGATGCGCTGGGGCCGTGATGTCGCCATGAGGCTGATGGGTGAGAAGCTGCTGGATATGCCGTGGCTGTATGGGTTTACGCGATAGCTGTGTCAATTGCTATTTAAACAGGAGCTGCTAGCGCCCGAATTCATTGAGCTAAACTCCACTCCAATGTCTGGAAACCGATCTTGGGCTGCGAATTCATAGTTGAAATTTTGATTTTCGCAATTAGGGACTTTTCCCAAAATACCGCACACCCTCCAACCCTTCAAAATCGGTATCCTGCGTCCACAGCAATGCATTGCTTTGCTGAGCCGTTGCGTAAATGATGCTGTCGGCCAACGGCAATTTGTGACGCAACCATAGTGATGCTGCCAGCAAGGCCAGTGATGCACTAAGCTCCACAATTCGCCCTTGCTGCATCACCGCTACATATTGCAGCGCAATGCTTTCGCCACGTTGCTGAGCTACTTTTTTAAACACTTCCAGCATCGTGATGGTCGGTACGATGAGTAAGTCGGGTGCTTCAATCGCGTTGGCGAAATGCTTCGCATTGGGCTCATCGGCAAAGTAAGCCAGCCAAGCTGACGAATCGACGACATTCACAGTCTGTCGGCGTCGCGCGCAATGTTTGTGTCTATGCCGCGCAACGACCCGCGCAAGGCGCTGGCGAGTTGTACGGGGATGAACTCCACCCGGTTGTCAAATTGCACCACTTGCATTTTGACGCCCGGCACGAGCTTGAGGCTTTCGCGTACGGCTAATGGAATGACCACCTGAAATTTGGGGGACACGGTGACTGTTTGCATGAGTACCTTTTCTGATTATCGATGCGGTAATCGTACAACGAAATATTAACGATAGGGCCATTTGGGTGTAAAACATAAAAGCCTTGGCTCAGCTGATATGCACAGTGCAGTCAATTTGCTACTAATTCAGGAGCTTTTCGCGCCCGAATTCATTGATTTAAAGGCCGTTTTAATATCTCAAACTGATCAAAAACAGCCTACAAAGCTGTCCGCAGCTTCCAAATCTCAGGAAACAGCACCACATCTAGCATTTTGCGCAGGTAACTCACACCGCCCGTACCTCCAGTGCCGCGCTTAAAACCAATCACGCGCTCGACTGTGGTGACATGGCGAAAGCGCCATAGCCTAAAGGCGTCTTCCAGGTCGGTGAGTTCTTCACCCAACTGGTACAGGTCAAAGTGCTGTTTAGGGTTGCGGTAGGCGACCAGCCAGGCTTGCTCGACGGTGTCACTTTCAACATAGCCCTGTGTCCAGTCGCGCTCTAAATGACTGGCGGGAATGGCCAATCCGCGCCTTGCCAGCAAACGCAGCGCCTCGTCATACAGCGAAGGCGCGACAAAGGCCGCTTGCACTTGCGCCAGCAAGTCAGGCCGGTGCGCGTGCGGTTTGAGCATGGCGGCGTTTTTGTTGCCGAGTGCAAATTCAATGCAACGGTATTGAGCACTTTGAAAGCCGCTTGAATTGGCGAGGTAGGGGCGAATGGCGCTGTACTCGGGCGGGGTCATGGTGGCCAGCACGTCCCAGGCGTGGACCAGTTGCTCCATGATTTTGCTGACACGCGCCAGCTTTTTGAATGCATCGCTCAACTCGTCTGCGGCGACATCGGCAATCGCTGCGCGCAGCTCGTGCAGCATCAGCTTCATCCACAGTTCACTGGTTTGATGCTGGATGATGAACAGCATCTCGTTGTGGTCAGGTGACAGCGGCTGCTGTGCCCCCAGAAGCGCATCCAGGTGCAAGTAGTCGCCATAGGTCATCGACTTGCTGAAGTCAAGCTGCGCTTTTTCAGCGTGAACGATGTCTGCGGGTTTCATGTGACTGCGCTTGTTTGATGGAATCGCTCTTGCTTGAATTCGCCTGATTCAAGCACTTCGCGCAGGTGCTCTACCGCTTTCCAGACGTCTTCAAAACCGAGGTAAAGGGGTGTGAAACCAAAACGCAGGATATCGAGGTGCGAAGCGCCATCCCCCGCCCGGAAGTCACCGATCACGCCGCGAGCAATCAGCGCTTGAACGATGGCGTAGGCACCTTCAGACCGTGTCAGGCAGACCTGCGAGCCGCGCTGGGCGTGCTCGCGCGGCGTGGCCAGGCCCAGACCATGACCGGCGCAACGGTCTTCCACCAGATTGATGAACAGGTCAGTTAACGCCAGCGATTTTTTGCGCATTGCCGCCATGCCGCCTAAAGGCTGCGCGGCCAGTACTGCGTCCAGACCGCAGTCAAGCGCCGTCATGCTGAGCACGGGTGGCGTACCGCACAAGTAGCGGGTGATACCTTGTGCGGGTTGGTAGTCAGGCGTAAAGGCAAACGGCGCTGCATGGCCAAACCAGCCTGCCAGCGGTTGCCACACGTCACGCGCTGCATGCTTTGGGTGGACCCACACAAAAGCCGGAGCGCCTGGTCCGCCGTTCAAGTACTTGTAGCCGCAGCCCACTGCAAAGTCTGCCTGTGCGCCGTTCAGGTCAACGGGCACAGCGCCTGCGCTGTGGGCCAGGTCCCAAACGCACAAAATGCCCTTGGCGTGCGCTGTAGCCGTCACGGCCTGCATGTCGTGCATAGCCCCGGTGCGGTAGTTGACGTGCGTCAGCATCAGCACGGCTACGTCCTTCGTCAACGCGGCTTGAATCTCGTCTGTTTCAACCAGCATCAGCTTCAAACCGCGCTCTTTGCACAGCGCCTCGGCAATATACAAATCAGTCGGAAAGTTACTGCGCTCGCTGACAAGCACTTTGCGCTCTGGTGTGTCTGCAGCAGCCATGCTGAGCGCTGTTGACAGTACCTTGAACAGATTGATCGACGTACTGTCTGTCGCGACCACCTCACCCGGCGCCGCGCCAATCAACTGCGCAATTTTGTTGCCCAAGCGCTGCGGCATATCAAACCAGCCAGCGCTGTTCCAAGAGCGGATCAGGCCTTGGCCCCATTCTTCAGTCACGGCTTTGGCGACGCGGTCAGCAGCCGTATTCGGCAAGACCCCGAGCGAATTGCCATCGAGGTAAATCACACCTGTGGGTAAAGTGAATTGATGGCGCAACTGGCGCAGTGGGTCTTGCGCATCGAGCGCGCAGCAGTCTTGTTGAGTGGTCATAGTGCTTTGTTTAAATGTCTTGCAATTCCCGCAAGATGGCGCGAACGGGCGATGCGTCAGCGCGCATCAATCTCAAGGGTAGGGCGATCAGTTCGTAGTCGCCCTCGGCTACATCGTCGAGTACCAGGCATTCGAGCACCCGCATGTTGTGGGCCAGCAATTGTTGATGGCTGGGTAACGACTGGCTATCGGCAGGGTCAACACTCGGCGTGTCAATACCTACCAGCGCTACGTTTTTAGAAGCTAATAGCGCGATTGTTTCAGGCGCTATCGCCGTGAAAGATGCCCAGGACTGGCTGGCGGTGCGTGCTGTGCGCAACAAAACGCGCGGCGGCAAGTCAGTCAGTGCATGGGTAATGTGCTCAGGCAGCACCAGTGGCCCGCAACTCATGCAATAGATCACACGGCACGGGCCGAGGTAAGGCTGCAGATCGAGCTCGCCCGACGCTTGGCCGCCTTGAGCGTAGTGCATCGGCGCATCGGCATGCGCGCCGGTGTGGGGCGACAAGGTGATGCTGTTCACGTTGACCGGGCAGTCGGGCGACAACGCAAAATGCAGCCGCTGTGAATAGGCGGTGTCCCCCGGGAACACCGCAGCCTGCTCATCAACAGGCGGTGAAATATCCCAGATTTTGGCTGGCGGAAAAGTCATGCGCCAAAGGTAGCACCGCTGAAAAACGCGTGGTGTCGGTTATTTCCAACAGGACTTGAAAATACTTGGCGGGTCAATCTTCGAGGCGGCCCAGCAAAAGGTATTCCATCAGCGCCTTTTGTACATGCATCCGGTTTTCTGCCTCGTCCCAAACCACGGATTGCGGTCCGTCAATAACATCGGCTGACACCTCCTCGCCGCGATGCGCCGGCAGGCAATGCATGAACAGCGCATCGGGTTTGGCGGCGCTCATCATGTCCGCGTCCACACACCAGTGGGTAAAGGCCTTTTTCCGGGCTTCATTCTCAGCTTCGTAACCCATACTGGTCCACACATCGGTGGTGACCAGGTCAGCCCCGGCGCAGGCTTCATGGGGGTCCTTGAAAACCTTATAGCTTTCGGCTGAACGGATGCCTGCAATTGACTGATCGACTTCGTACCCGCCAGGAGTGCTCAAATGCACTTTGAAGCCCAAAATTTCACTGGCCTGCAGCCAGGTATTGGCCATGTTGTTGCCGTCGCCTACCCATGCCACCGTTTTACCTTGAATGCTGCCCCGGTGCTCGATGTAAGTGAAGATATCGGCCAGTATTTGGCAAGGGTGAAACTCATTCGTCAGGCCATTGATGACCGGCACGCGTGAATGCTCAGCAAAGTTGTCAATTTTGGTTTGCTCATAGGTACGAATCATCACCAGGTCCACCATGCGGCTGATGACTTTGGCGCTGTCTGCAATCGGCTCGGCGCGGCCTAACTGGCTGTTGTCGGTGGTCAGGTTGACGACTGTGCCGCCCAGCTGGTACATGCCCGCTTCAAAACTCACCCGCGTGCGGGTCGAAGCCTTCTCAAAAATCATCGCCATCGTGCGGTCTATCAAGGGCTGGTGTTTTTCGTAAGCCTTGAACTTTTTCTTGATGAGCGCAGCGCGTTCAAAGAGATAGGCGTACTCGTCAGCCGTCAAATCGCTGAACTGCAAATAGTGTTTGATCTGCTTGGGCTGGGCCGCCGGACTACTCATGCTTTGGCTTTCAAATGCGCCTTGATGAGAGGTACCAAAATAGCGACAACTTCATCGGCCTCGGCCGTTGTCATGATGAGCGATGGCACCATCCGAATCACACTGTCGGCCGTCACACTGAGCAACAGGCCGTTGTCGGCCGCCTGTTTGAGAATTTCACCGCACGGCACAGCCAGCTCAATGCCCAGCATCAGGCCGCGGCCCCGGATGTCCTTAACGCCCTTTTCGTCAGCCAGCGCTTTGACCAGAGCTGCCTTGAGGTGCTCTCCGACCTTCACTGCATTGGCAATCACACCATCTTCTTCCATGATGCGGATGGTTTCAACGCCGGCCCGCATGGCCAGCGGGTTACCGCCAAACGTTGTTCCGTGGTTGCCGGGCTGGAAGATATGTGCGGCTTTCGGGCCGCAGACCACCGCGCCTACCGGTACGCCTGAGCCCAGACCTTTGGCCAGCGGCATCACATCAGGTTTGATGCCTGACCATTGGTGTGCAAACCACTTGCCGGTGCGGCCCATGCCGCATTGCACTTCGTCAATCATCAACAGCCAGTCGCGCTCGTCGCACAGCTTGCGTACATCGCGCATGTACTGGTCGCTCATCGGGTGTACACCGCCTTCGCCCTGAATCGCTTCAAAAAAGACGGCGGTCACATTCGGGTTGTCTTCTGTGGCTTTTTTAATGGCTTCAATGTCGTTGAGTGGCACGCGGATAAAGCCCTCTACCAGCGGGCCAAAACCGGCTTGTACTTTCGGGTTACCCGTTGCGCTGAGCGTGGCAATGCTGCGGCCATGAAAGGCTTTTTCGTACACCACCACTTCGGGCCGCTCAATGCCTTTGTCATGGCCAAATTTGCGCGCCAGTTTCAAAGCTGCCTCATTGGCTTCCAGCCCGGTGGAGCAGAAAAACACGTTCTCCAGCCCCGACAGTTCCACCAGCTTGGCCGCCAGGGTTTCCTGCAGCGGCACGTGGTAATAGTTGGAGCAGTGAATCATTTTGCTCAGTTGGTCCTGCAGCGCTGGCACCAGCTTGGGGTGGTTGTGGCCGAGGGTATTGACGGCAATGCCGCCAAGTGCATCCAGGTAGACCTTGCCGTTGACATCCCACACATGGCAACCCTGACCATGCGACAGTGCGATTGGCAAGCGACCATAGGTGTTCATCACGTGCGGTGAGGCGGCTTCAATGTGGTGGGGCAGGGCTGCGGTCATGCTGAACTCCAGGCTGGCGTCAAAAAATGAATCCTGATTCTAGAGGCAGACCCAGGCCGTTCAATTGCCCATTTAGCATCACTGTTATGCGGTTTCGGCTGTTTAAGTCTTATATAAGATGTAATAATGTTGCAGTGCAGCACCTTACCAGCAATAAAGCCATCAAAGAAGTCTTTATTCAAGGCATCACCCATGATGGCAAAACCTTTCGGCCCAGTGACTGGGCCGACAGACTGTGTGGAGTGATGAGTCCGTTTCGCCCGGGTGGCCCGCAGCCTGGCAGCCACCTGACCTATTCGCCTTGGTGTATTCCTACCTTGATCAACGGCGTGCGGTGTGTGGTGGTGAATGCCGAACTGCGCGATGCTGAACCCATGGCCTGGGACTTCGCCATCAACTTTGCCAAAGACAATGGCCTTCAGATGGCGGAGGCTTGTTTGATACCGGATCCGCCAACCTCCTGAAGCAGGAGCTGATTTAAATCAGCTTTTCTTCTGGAGAGGTGATTTTGCGCAGCGGCTGGTTGCGCGTTAGCGGTGTCAGCAGCGGCACTTCGGTGGCGCCGCCGTTCCACATCGGGTCTTCAATGCTGTCAAACACATCGCGAAGCTTTTTGCCCCAGTTGTCGTGCAGCATCCGAAAGTAGGGGTTGTCGTTGTCAATGCAGACAACCTTGTTGGTTTCAAAACTGTCGACTTCATAGACCACCATGTCCAGCGGCAGGCCGACTGACAGGTTGGACTTTAGCGTTGAGTCCATCGACACCAGCGCGCATTTTGCGGCTTCTTCGAGCGGCGTTTCGGGGGTGATGACACGGTCCAGGACAGGTTTGCCGTATTTTGATTCGCCGATCTGAAAATACGGTGTTTCAGGCGTGGCTTCAATAAAGTTACCCGCTGAATAGACCTGGAACAGGCGCATGGCTTCGCCTTTGATCTGTCCGCCAAAAATCATCGCCACATTGAAATCAACCCCGGAATGTTTCAGATCGTCGGCGTCGCGCTCGTGCACCCGGCGAATGGCCGAGCCCAACACGCGGGCGGCTTCGAACATGCTTGTAGCGTTCCAGATCGTGATCGGCGGGCCGCCGTCGATGTCTTTGAGCTGCTCGACCTGCAATATCTCGCGTACCGACTGCGAGATGGACAAGTTGCCTGCCGACAGCAGCACCATGAAACGGTCATTTGTCTTTTCATAAATGATCATTTTGCGAAAGGTGCTGATCTGGTCCAGCCCGGCGTTGGTGCGCGAGTCAGACAAGAAAACCAGCCCGGCATTGAGTTTGATGGCGACGCAATAGGTCATGTGATTTGGTCAGTCATGTTGTTTGATCAATTTTGTTGAAGTAATTTTTTTAATCTGTACAAGGCGTCAAGGGCTTCACGCGGGCTCAGCGCATCAGGGTCTATCGTACCCAATGCTTGGTCCACCGCGCTTTTTTCATCGACCACCTCTGGCGGCGCTGCAAACAGGTCCACCTGCGCTCGCGCATCGCTCTGCTGGGCTTCCAGCGCAGCCAAAGCGTGGCGCGCATGGGTAACAACAGCGCCTGGCACCCCCGCCAGTTTGGCCACCGCAATACCGTAGCTTTTGCTGGCCGGACCCGGCTCGATGTGGTGCAAAAACACGATGTTGCTGCCAGACTCCACCGCGCTTACGTGGACGTTGATCGCCCCATGGTGCTGCGCCGGGAACTCGGTCAGCTCAAAGTAATGCGTTGCAAACAGGGTGAAGGCCTGCGTTTTGTTGTGCAAATATGCGGCAATGCCGCCCGCCAAAGCCAGCCCGTCAAAGGTGGACGTGCCGCGCCCGATCTCATCCATCAGCACCAGCGAATGCGGTGTGGCGGTGTGCAAGATTTGTGCAGCTTCCGTCATTTCCAGCATGAAAGTTGACTGTGCATTGGCCACATCGTCAGCCGCGCCAATGCGGGTATGAATCGCGTCGATCGGTCCCAACCGGCAAGCCGTTGCGGGCACATAGCTGCCCACGCTGGCCAGCAGCACAATCAGCGCGACTTGGCGCATGTAGGTGGACTTGCCGCCCATGTTGGGGCCGGTAATGACCTGCATACGCTGTTTGGTGTGCAAGGCGCAGTCGTTGGCAATGAAGGAGCCGCCGGTGGTTTCAGCCAATCGCGCTTCAACAACCGGGTGGCGGCCTTGGCTGATGTCAATACACGGCTGGTTGACGAACTCGGGCGCGCACCAGTTGAGGGTGAGTGAGCGTTCAGCCAAGGCACACAGCGCATCCAAGCAGGCGAGCGCACGTGCCAATCGGCTTAACGCGGGGATGAAGGCTTGCAGCTCGTCCAACAGTTGCTCATACAAAAACTTTTCTCTAGCCAGCGCCCGCTCTTGCGCGGACAAGGCTTTGTCTTCAAAGGCTTTGAGCTCAGGCGTGATAAAGCGCTCGGCGTTTTTGAGTGTCTGGCGGCGGCGGTAGTCGTCGGGTACTTTACTGGCCTGGCCTTGCGTCACCTCAATGTAAAAACCGTGTACCTTGTTGAATTGCACCCGCAGATTCGTGATGCCGGTACGCTGCTTTTCACGACCTTCGAGGTCGAGTAAAAACGCATCGCAGTTGGTTTGAATATTGCGCAGTTCGTCCAGGTCTGCATCGCAGCCGTGGTTGATGACACCGCCATCGCGCACCAACGCGGCGGGTTCATCGAGCAAATAGCGCTTTAACAAGCCTGCACAGCCCTCTGGCGGCTGTAAATCGCTCAAAATAGTGGTTAAAAGTGCCGATTTACCCATAGATTCGGGCGCAAGCAGCTCCGTTTTTAATAGCGTCTGCTGCAACGCCACCAACTCGCGTGGGCGCACTTGGCGCAGTGCAATACGAGCTGTGATGCGCTCTACGTCGCTTGAGCCCTTGAGCTGGGCACGCAAAGTCTGCTGCAAGCCGCCCCGCAAGTGGGTGATGGCTTCCAGCCGCGCAGCAGCTTCTGAGCGGTCACGGCGAGGTTGCAGCAGCCAGCTTTTTAAAGCGCGGCTGCCCATGCCAGTGGTGCAGGTGTCAAGCAACGAAAACAGCGTGGGCGAATCCTCGCCGCGCAGCGTTTGTGTCAGCTCCAGGTTGCGCCGCGTGGTCAGCGGCAGCTCAATCAGCTCGCCCGAGCGCACCACTTGCAAGGACTGCACATGCGGCAGCGTGCGGCCTTGGGTGTGTTCGGCATAGTCCAGCAAGGCGGCAGCGGCCGCGTGGGCCTGGTGCAATTGCTCAGCATGCCACGAAGCCAGCGAGACAACTTTGAGTTGTTCAAGCAAACGCCGAGCGCCTAACGCAGCATCAAACTGCCAAGCTGCCCGGGCGGCGGTAGCGCAGCGGATGGTTTTGAGGCGAGCTTCAAAAGCAGGGGTGACATCGACGTTGTAAATCAACTCGCTGGGTACAATGCGGGCCAGCCATGCTTCAAGCTCATCGTTGGCGCATTCGGCCAGGCTGATCTGCCCTTGTGTGACGCTTAGCCAAGCCAGACCGCAAGTGTTGCGCGCCCCTTGATGCACGGCCAGCAACACCGACTCAGTTTTGTCGCCCAGCAGTTCAGTGTCCGTCAACGTACCTGGCGTGACCACGCGCACCACTTTGCGTTCTACCGGGCCTTTGCTGGTGGCCACGTCGCCAACTTGCTCACAAATCGCCACCGATTCGCCGAGCTTGATCAGCTTGGCCAAATAGCCTTCCAGCGAATGAAACGGTACACCCGCCATCAAAATCGGCTCACCATTGGTCGCACCGCGTTTGGTCAGCGTGATGCCCAGGAGGCGAGAGGCCTTTTCAGCATCGCCAAAAAACACCTCGTAAAAGTCGCCCATGCGGTACAACACCAGCGTGTCTGGGTAGTCAGCTTTGATGGCCAGGTACTGGCGCATCATGGGCGTGTGGGTTTTTGAGCAGTCTTGCATTGTCCGGGTTACTCAAAAATTATGTAGAAATCAATAACTTACGCACTATTGTCCGGCCTCGTGCGCCGATATTGACTAATCATAGAGGGTGCGGTTTTGGTGTGTTCCGTGCGCACTGCGCAAATAAAAAGTTATTGAAAATCAACAGCTTGCGCGAATTTGGCGATTCTTATGACCTTTCATGATGTCCCGCGAACCTCGATTGCGCCCAAAAAATTCCACTAAAACGCAGACAAATTTCGCTCGCCTCTGACCTTGCTAGAGTTTATTCGCACATGCTTTGGGAACCTGCTGGAGTTCACACGACGCTAGCATCAAAGCCAGTGGAAGCTGGCCCATCATCTGCCGCGTTTTAGGCCACGCTTCTTATAAATGTGATGAGATCGTTGATGCCATTTCGTCCAGCAGAGATCTTTAATGGTTTGCCCGTGACGAACGGTGCTTCGGCGTGGATTCGCTCCACGCATTTGGCGAAGTTTTTGTCGGCTGTAACAAAATAATCGGCGTCTATAAGGTGAGAAGTCAGCTGCGAATCGACCGGAGAGCCATCAGATGACTTGTGCCAGCGCTGAAGGAATTCCATGGAGCCTCGGAGCCACTGGCGCTTTACCTGCTCGGGCCGGAGCTCACGAAACCACATGTTCTCAAAGTCTTTCATGTCTGCGGACAAAGCGTGTATGTCCACTTCGCAGTCGAGCCACTCTCGGTAGGGAGAAGCGTAAATTTGTAGCTCTTTCAGCAAGATGTATGAGCTGGTCAGCCGCCAGTAGTCTACGGCGGTCATGCCGGAAATCGAGCCATTGGGCGCGATAGTCACACTTTGCAAGTGAGTCAGCCCACCGGATTGATTTCTACCTCTAAACATGTCTCGAATGTCGCGCACCTCCTGCCGCGCGAGTCGGTTTTCGATTTGTCCTCGCAAGCTTTCGTCAGTAGGCGGGAGCTGAATATCCTTTCGAGCGCGCTCCCAGAATCCCCCGTTTCGCCGAAGCCAGTCATAGCGCACCTTGTTGAAGTCTTTGAACTCTCTTTCTGCGCTGGCCCATTGGGGACGGAGTGAGAGGATTGCCGCTTTAATTTCTTGGGCTTCAAGGTATGCGTCTGGCATAAGCCTAGTCCAACGTCCATGAGTCATCACGGTCAAGATGCGCTTACGAATTTCAGGGTTACCGAGTTCCCGAGCTTCAGTCACCGAAGCAGGGGCAACCATAAACACAACGCGTTTGTTCCGGCATGCCTGCAACATGTCAGGTAGCATCGCCTCATCAGCCGCATAGCTCCATACGTTGGTGTCCAGCAAGAACCGAGCTGCGCGGGCCATTCAGATCTCTTCGAGGGTGATCGGTTGCTCTGCATGAGTAACATCCACCACAAGGAATTTGGCATTCGCAGGAAGCATGACTTCGTGTTCACGCATCGTTGTGGTTTGGGGCCCCATGAGCCGTGCTGTATTGAGCTTCCTGAATACGAGGATCGAGTTTGCGTTTGATACCTCAGCCGGCCTAAATTCCGGAGCGGAGCAGCGCATTGAATCCTTCAGGTCAAATTCGTGATCATTTTTACGAAGCTTATAAAGAACACTCACCTTGTAGTAGGGAGTTGCAACCTTCTCCGACAATGGTAAGTCTTCGAAATTGCGCTGCAGTTTTTCTGCCATTGCACCTGCGACAACACTGTTGCAGTCTTGAGTTTTACGAATCTTCACGTAGTCGCCAGTAGACCAAGCAAGAAGCGCATCAGACAGCTCTGGATTTATGCATCTGGGGAGGTTCAACGGCACTTCGCCGTGATCTTCGCGGTCCGCAAGCAAAAGAATCACCTTCTCCCGCAGTGATTTTGGAGAAGAATATCGCCGGCCGAACTCTGCCTCGCCCACGTGGTTATGTTCGCTCAAAAGCAGCTTATAAGAAAGAAGTTGCGTTTTAGGCATGTAGTTTTTTGTTGGGCATCCCAATGTAGTCGGTCAAAAGCGGGCGGTCTCACCATTTAAACGTGTAGCCGCAACTCGGAAAATGGGTAAGAGGAGCGCTTCTGTAACTCTGACCGAGCTATCTTCCTAACTCCCTAGTGATTGGGCCGCAGCTCGAGGTTGGATATTTCTTCCAAGGTCAAGACCACAGATTCGACATGTGCCGCGTCGAAGTCGTCTTGATCGGCTTCCTCATGAGTTCCCTTGTTGATGTATCGCCACACGAGGTTCTGGGTCGGAATCCCTCGAATCCTATCTAGCGCAGCAATTAGAGGCTGGCGGTTGCGATGGTTGAAGGTCACTGCTTCTTGGAGGCGGACGCCAATTGCATCGACCAAATTTCGAAGGAATGGGCCGTTGACAGAATCTCGCAGTTGAACGTTGATCGTACCTTGCTCGTGGCTGGCCATCCATTTCCACACCTTTTCGATGTAGAGCTCCAGCGCCTGTCGGCTCGCTGCCAAGGAGTCTCTATCATTTAGTTCGTCCTTCAACGCTCGGGCCTTGAGGACATAATTTCTCTGCTGATTATTACGGAGGATGCTCGGCTGGTGGTTGCCCTGGTGCGGCCGAATGACGTAGAGCTGGCAGTCATTGTGACTGTGTTGGGGTAAGTGATTCTGGATGTCTTTAATGAACTCGTTGCTGTGACAAGTGACGATAAACTGCGAGTTTCTGAAGGTTTCGCTCTCGAAGATCGTTTCGCGAATGCCGCTGCGGTGGTCGTGATCGATGGCGTTTATCGCATCGTCAAAAACGATTAGTGGGGCGTCCAATCTTTGAGCTTTTGCAAGCAAGATGGCAAGTCCAAGGCATCGGACGTGTCCTTCACTCAAAATGCGAAGCGCATCAACGCGCGCTCCCGGATTTCCTCTGAATGACAACTGAATAATCTGGTTGCTGTTCATTGGCAAGTGAAGAGCTGCCAGCTTGTCATCTTCATGGTCGGTTCGATTGAAACCGTTGTAGAGATCCATCGCGAGATTGTTGAGACCCGCCATCAACGTGCCTGGCAACTGATCCCTGTAGCGTCGCAGAAGCACCAAGAAGCGGTCGTAGGCTGTCTTTATCGGCGTGTCCCGCAACAAGTTGTCGGCTTCGGTAGCTGCATCAGTTATGAGTTGCGCGTTGGCTTGGTCGAAAGCTTCAACTCTTAGACGAGCTGCTTGAATTGAGGTGACGAGCTGCTGACGAGCCGTATCCTGCGTTTGGGCACGAAGGCGATATTCGTTAATGCGGTCTCTTTCCCCCACATTTGGCTGCCTTACCTCATTTAACCGCGTGGTATTTGTGTCTTGCTCGGCCACGCGGTCGACGAGCGCAAGGATCTCACCGAATGACGGGACCTCAAATTCTGCATTCGCTTGCGGCTCAAAGTAGCTTGCCGACCAAGTCCCGTGAAGATCTGTATTGCCGTCAATGTAGCGGCCCAGAACAGTCTGATCCACTTCATTCGCTTCCACTAGAAAATCCAGCAAAACATAGAGCTGACTGTGAAAGCTCTCCGCCACTATGTCCCGGCGGCCGTTGACTTCGGCCTGCCTAGCCTGAAGAGCGGCCAACTCGCCCAGATCGGCCAGTCCCTTTCGTGCCAGTTCGTATGGATTCTGCGAGGTGTTTTTTATCGGCGTGTCGCATGCCGGGCAGTTTTCGCTATGCTCCGGTTGCAGCGCCAGCACCGCCGTGTAGAGTTCTTTGAACGATACTTCGCTGGCTTTGCTAGCAAGGAGGTCACTGATGACCTGCAGTTGACCGGTAAGTTCCTTCGCCTCGTCATACGACTCTTGCAACGCCTGACTGGTGACGCCATAAACAGGAGGCTGCTGCACGTCGAGTGCCCTGGCCAGTTCCTGTAGACGGTTTGTCTGCTCTGGCACCACTGTCCACAACCCCTTAAGAGTTGTAAAGTCCATGTCGACCTGATATTCGTTTGCCAACGCAGTCTCAGCATTAGATTGAGTCTGCAAAGCCTGCGCCTCGCCCGCGACTGTTGCCGCGTCTACTTGCAATGCGGCTCGCCTTGCGTCCAGACGAAACTGCTGTTCTCGTGTGAGGACTAGGACGGCATCCATCTGTTCATTAAACCGGCTTACGAACTCGTTGAACTTGTCCAAACCAAAAAGCGTCGCTATGAGCTCAGTTCTCTGCGCTGCGGGTCTAGCTGCTATGCGTGAGAACGCGTCGATACGATTCTTTTCAATGAAACAAAACCGGAAGGTATCGGCGTTGGCACGGACATCAACCGGTTGGTTTTGGACGTTCGAGGCTGTCAGCACGGGCGCTGCGAAATTCTGTTCGTATTCGTTCACCAAGTATGCGGCCGACTCGATTCGTTTGGCGTCGGCTTCCGCCACACTGCCTAATAGGGCATATTCCAGTGCTTCGCACAGGCTGGTTTTTCCACTGCCATTTGGACCATAGAACAGCACTACACGTTTCTGGAGATCGAAGGGTTCGGGCGTTCGAAATCCGCGGAAAGGCCCAACGGTGAGGTGACGCAGGCGCCGCCAGGGCCATTCGCCCGCAATTGCAGCGGCGGGGATTTCTGGCGGTGCGTCAGATGCCCCTTCGAAGTTCGGTCTGGCAATGCCTGCAATATATGCGGAGCGATTGTTGTGCTGCGGAGAAGTGGCTTCGAGTGCTTCAAAACTCTCTAGGCACAAGTTCGCAAGCCTTCGCACGTTAGGTGGAGCTTGAATGGCTGGATCGTGTAGCCAGGTGACAAACTGTTCAAAGTCGCGTTTGGCCGTTCCCATGTTTGTTCCTCCACTTGAGCTGATACTTCTATTTCATGATCGAATTGCGGGCTCTCGTGCCAGTTGAGTCTCTTTAGACTTTCTCCAGCTTTCGAAGCGCGTCCGCGAGCTTGTCGATTCCATCAATGCGGTGTTCAAACACCATGATGTAGCGATAGTTGTCGCGTTACTGAGACTCCCACAGCTTACCCTGCGCGAGAGCGCTCGTCACCGGGCAGTGCCGTAATTTTCAAGGCGGGATTTACAGGATCTTGCCAAAAACTATTGCCACAGGTAGAGAACTACCGCCAACTCACCGCCAAAAAATACGAAATGCACCTTTGACCCTTTATCCATGACGATATGACAATGGTGCTGCACATGGGCGTGTGGGTTTCCATGCCTTTCATTTTCGTCTTTGGCCGCGCAAGGTCTCGAACCAAGCCGTATCTTCTTTTAAAGACGCGTTTGCTTTGAGGTGTTCCTCGTCGTCGATAAAAAGCGTTTCGCGCATCCGGTATTCAATGGTGGGCAAAGACAAAATGCCGGCTTCAATACCTGCCTGGATCCACCCCTGTCTTTGGGCTCTGAGCGTGCGTACTTGGACACTGCGCAATCGTTAGGTTCGAGATACTTAACCTTTACACCTGATGGCAGTACTTGCTTGATCATGCGCTGCTCCCAGCCGTCAGGCAAGGTGGGCAGGTCTGGGCTGACGGCATCGAAGTAGTAGCCATGGGTTTGGTGAAAGTGGCTTCCTTCGCCGAACTGTGTCGAAAACTCAGGGGCGCGATGCGGGTCCCGCTCCGGGTAGGCATCGACTTCCATCGACCAGGTCATGCGAGCAGGCAGGTTGCCCGAGGTAATGCCCAACGCCGACAAACTTCCGATCACGACAAACTCGTCAAGCCCGCTGGCGTCGCGGATTGCGCTTAATAGGCGGTCTATGTTGTTGATGTTCATGGCGCTGTGATTGATGTCGCGAAAGGCGTGTTTTGACGCATCGCCGGGCCCCATTCATCGTCCATCGTTGACAAGCTTCGCGCAATTTCCAGTGGTTTGGCGTTCAAGACCTTTAACCAACGATGGATGTAAACGGGGCTACAAAGCTGGTTGTCTTGCCAAAGCTTGATCATGTTTAAAGCGTCTTCTTTCAGCTTTCTGGCCTCGTCGTTGTCTAGTGCAAACTGAACAGCGATTTTTAAATGCTTTTCTCGCGACGCGGCCAACTTGTTTTGGTTGTCGGCTCGCGCTTGCCTGCGCTTGACAAGCTCAGGAGACTCTTGCAAAACGCCGAGGGTGACACCCAGTACCTTCGCGGCCATGGCAATGCTGGACATTTGAGCGTCACTGCCCTTTTCGATTTGAACCAGGGTCGTGCGGCTGATACCGGCTGCGTCGGCCAGCGCCTGTTGTGTCATGCCTTGAGCAATCCGCAGCGTGCGGATATCTTTGGCGATGATTTGAAGTGGAGATGACATGACCAGTATTCTATACATGTATGGAATACTGGTCTCGTAGTCTTGTCTAACTGATTGACTGCCCAGATTGCTACAGCAGCCTGTCCAGCTACGGGTTCAAAAAGGTGCGTCGGGGGCGGTAACGGGTGCGGCTTTAACGCGGCGCGGTTTGGCTGTCAGCGTTGGTTTGGCTGCTACAAATGCGGCTTCAACGGCCCCATCTTCCGCGCCATCTTCGGGCACATCGACGACAGCCCTGCCGACAGACGTTTTCTTGGGCTTGGGCGTGGCTACAAATTTGCTGTACTTGGCGAGCGTGGTCACCATCTGGCCGTAGATGCGCGGGTTGGCGGCCACACATTCGTTTTCATGCAGAAACTCTGACTCGCCGGTGTAGTTGCCGACCAGGCCGCCGGCCTCTGTAACCAGCAGCGAGCCTGCCGCCACGTCCCAGGGCTGCAGGCCGCTTTCAAAAAAGCCGTCGCTAAAGCCAGCGGCGACATAGGCCAAATCCAGCGCAGCGGCGCCTGGGCGGCGCACGCCGGCAGTTTGGCTGATGATCTCGCCCAGCATGCTCAGGTGCTGTTTGAGTTTGTCGCCGGGGCGGTACGGGAAACCGGTAGAAATCAGGCATTCTTGCAGGCGGGTGCGCTTGGACACGCGGATACGTCGGTCGTTCATGTACGCACCACGGCCCTTGGTGGCGCAAAAAATATCGTTGCGGGTGGGGTCGTACACCACAGCTTGCTCGACTTTGCCTTTGACGGCCAGCGCAATACTGACGCAGTAAACCGGGAAGCCGTGAATGAAGTTGGTGGTGCCGTCGAGGGGGTCAATGATCCAGACAAAATCAGAGCCCGCTGCGCCGTGCTCGCTGCCTGATTCTTCAGCCAGAATGCCGTGGGTCGGGTAGGCGGTCAGCAAGGTTTCTATGATCGCGGCCTCGGCCTTTTGGTCGATGTCGGTGACAAAGTCATTGATTTGCTTGGTCGAGACACGAACCGATTCAACGTCAAGCGCGGCGCGGTTGATGATGGCGCCGGCGGCGCGTGCAGCCTTGATGGCCACATTGAGCATGGGGTGCAGATTTGCTGACATAGAGGTGGGAAAGAACGGAACAAGCTGTAATCCGACAATCGGGGGCAGCGACAATAGCATTTTACCTTGCCACTTTGCGCTGACATGGCACCCACTGCTTTGAAAACCCGTTTCATCCTCATCAACACCAGCCACGCCGGTAATGTGGGTGCTGCGGCGCGTGCGATGAAAGTGATGGGATTTGACGACCTGGTGCTGGTCGCGCCACGCTGGGCCAACGTCCTGCGGCGCGAAGAAACCATCCAACGGGCCAGTGGTGCGCTAGACGTTTTGAAAAACGCGCAGATTGTGGACACCCTAGACGAGGCACTCAGCGGCATGACGCACCTGTGCGCAACGGCCATGACGCCGCGTGACTTTGGTCCGCCCACCCTGGCGCCGCGCGAGCATTTCAAGATGCTATTAAATCAGGAGCTGCTTGCGCCCGAATTTATTGGTCTTGAGGCTGATTTGACAGGTAAAAACGGCTCAAATTTGGCTAAAAATGGCCTAATTCCCGATGGCGTGGCCTTTTTGTTTGGGTCAGAGCGCTTTGGCATGCAGAACGAAGACGTTTACCGCTGCAACGTGGCCCTGAGCATTCCGACAGACCCCCAATTTGGCTCGCTGAACCTGGGCGCGGCGGTGCAGTTGATTGCCTACGACTGGCGTGAAGCGCTTGGCGGCTTTTCAGTGCAGAGCGCGACGGGTGAGCCGCAACTGGCGGATGCAGCCGCAGTGGCAGGCATGCTCAGGCACTGGGAAGAAGCGCTGGCGGGCATCGGCTTTCTCGACCCTGAGTCACCGAAAAAACTCATGCCACGGCTCAACCAGCTGTTCAATCGCGCTGCGCTCCGGCCCGAAGAAATTCATATCTTGCGCGGCATTGCCAAGGCGATGCTGACCCGTCAGACCCCACAAGAAACGACAACCAAGTCAGACTTTCAGAGCAACTGACAGGCTGCTCGGGGCGCCATCAGAACATCAGAGGGTTGTCCGTCACGATTGCAGCCTTGGGTGCGGCTACCACCGCAGCGCGGGAAGGGTTCAAAGCAATCAGTTCTTGCTCTAGCGTGCGATTGACTTGTGCCAGAGTCCGCAATTTCTTGTTGGTGACGCGCAAGCGGCTGGAGGTGCGCTGGAGCAGGGCAGCCAGCAATTTGCAACCCGTGGCGGGCTCCTGCGCGATCAACTGCGTCAGTGCTGCGCGGTCCAGCAGGGCTACATCGACGTCGGTGAACGCGGTGCAGGTGGCAGAGCGCGGTTCGCCGTCCAGCAACCCCATTTCGCCAATGATGTGGCCCGCTCCCACAACACCCAGAATCAGCGACTCAGATTTTTTCAGAGACTCGCTCTCCACCACGCCCTCACCGCGCAGTATCAGCAGCATGTAGTTGTTGGCAGAAGTGCCCTCTTGCACCATGACCGCGCCTTTCTTGATTGACCGCGTATGCATGCGCTGGGCAATCTTGCGGGCGTCGTCCAGGCTCAGCTCCGTCAGGGCGGTATGTGAAATCAGCAATTCGGCGACCTGCACGTGGCTCCATTTGTGGTTGTCGGTCGCAAAGTCGTTCATGTGAGTTCCTGTGATTGGATTTGTCGCGTCTATGCAAGCTTAACGGTGGCGGGCAATTCCCGGCGGGCGTTTGCAACACACCTTCATGTTTGCGAGGTTTTTGCTGAAGTTTTGCGTTTTTTACCACACCTGTTTGACGCTCCCGCCGAGGTAGACCGCCAGCGTTTGCGAACCGTGACCAGCAAATGAATCCGTGCGCCATTAGACTAGGGTGATGTTTTCACGCCTCCGCTCTGACATCGCCTGCATTCTCGACCGT
Source organism: Burkholderiales bacterium (assembly GCA_038204335.1). Taxonomy (GTDB): domain Bacteria; phylum Pseudomonadota; class Gammaproteobacteria; order Burkholderiales; family Burkholderiaceae_C; genus Polaromonas. The sequence goes on along the minus strand of JBBRDA010000004.1, from coordinate 3,241 downwards.
GACCCGGCCGCCCGTACCACTTGGGAGGTTCTGACCTGCTACCCCGGCCTGCATGCGCTGGTGTTGCACCGCCGCGCCCACTGGTGCTGGAACAACGGCTTTAAATGGCTGGGGCGCTTTATCTCGCACATCGCCCGTGGGCTGACGGGCATTGAGATTCATCCGGGCGCAAAAATCGGAACCTGTGTATTTTTTGACCATGCCATGGGTGTGGTGGTGGGTGAAACCGCCGAAATTGGCGATGGCTGCACGATTTACCAGGGTGTGACGTTGGGCGGTACGTCGCTCTATAAAGGCGCCAAGCGCCACCCCACACTGGGTAAAAACGTGGTGGTGAGTGCCGGAGCCAAGGTGCTGGGCGGCTTTGAGGTGGGCGACGGTGCCAAAATTGGCAGCAATGCGGTGGTTATCAAGCCGGTGCCAGCCGGGGCCACGGCGGTTGGTATTCCGGCGCGCATCATTCCGTCGAAATCAGATGCCTCGGCGGATGTAACCCCGACGACCTTTTCTGCTTACGGCATCACACTAGAAGATGACCCCGTGTCATTGGCCATGAAGGGATTGATTGACAACGCGTCGACCCAAGAACAGCAGATCGCGTTGCTCTGGCAGGCGATTGAAAAACTGTCTAAAAACGGGACAGGTAAAGATTGCGTTCCAGATGCAGCAGCCATTGAATGCACATTTGAGGCCGACAAGCTGACCCAACTGATGGGCAAATAAGACTGCTTACTTCAGCGCCTGCAGTGCTGAGGTTTGGTCAAACACGGTTTGCGCCCAGTTGCCCGACAGCTCGAAACGGTAAGTTTGGCTGCGCAGGCCGCTGGCGTTTTGCAGGCGAATGTAATAAACGCCCGGCTTCAAATCACCCAACACCAGGCTAGGTTTGCCGTCATTGCCCTGGACCGTCACGACCGATTGCGTCAATCCTGAATCGCTGGCCAAGATGGCTGAGTAGTTGCTGACAGCCATGTCTTGCCCACCGGCTTGCTGGCCAGTCCAGCCGAGAACTGTTTTCCCGTCGATAACACTCATGCTGGAATAGGTCACGCGCCATTCGCCGTCTTTGACGGCAATCAGTTTGACGCTGTTAAAGCCTTCTAGCCCCACTGCATCAATGCCGCGCACACGGGCAAACCAGTTGCCGTTCGGCAGGCTGCCCAAATCGGCGCTGCTGCCGCTTTTGCCATCAATTTTCAAGTCCCGAACGATCTTGTCAAACTGCTCGTCACTGGCCACCTGCACTTTGTAGGCGCTAGCGCCTGCCAGCGTCGGCATCGGCCAGTTGCCTTGCGGCTTGAGGACCTCTGACGGGATCCCTGCCAAGTCAGGGGCTGGCAACAGCACCACGACTTTGATTTCTTTTTCAAGCGGCTTGACCACTGCGCCTGTGCCCTTTGGCAAATCTGCACCACTCGCCTGTGCCGGGTTGTCGGCCCGTACCAGGCCTTCGATGACCTCTGTGCGGGCGGCCTTGCCCAGCGGGTCATCAAAGGCTACGCGAAACTCGGTGCCGCGCACGCCGACCAGCGAGGTCGGCGTTTCGACCTGCAAGTCCTTGGCGCGCTTGGTGGTTTTGGATGCCAGGGCCTCAAGTGCGCCTTCGCTCAAGCGCATCAGGCCTGAGAACCAGTTGGTTGAACCGCTTTTGGACGCATCACGCATCGCGTAGTTGCGGTTGGTGACGACCTCTGCCAGACTGCTAGGCAAAATCTTGACCCGGCTGCCGTCGCCCAATTCAATCACCGCTGAGCTGTTGATGCCGGTTTTGATCTTGGCGCCGTCTGAAAAAACCGCGCCAGCTTGCATGGCACTGCCGCCCAGCGTCACGTCACCTTCAGCACTGACGACTTTGCCGCCGGCGGGGGTTGATTTCAGAAAGCGAAGTGGAATGTTCAGCGTTTGGCCCGGGAAGATCACATTCGCGTCTTTGAGCTGGTTGAACTTGGCCACCTCTGGCCAGCCGCGCGGGTCGATCAGCATATCGCGGCTGAACTTGATCACGCTGTCCTTTGGCCTGACGATATACGGCAAGCTGGGCTCTTTCACGGCATTGGCAGAGCTGGCAGGGACTTGTGCCAGCGCTGCGAAGCTGATAGAAATTGCTACTAAAAAAAGAGCTGCTTGCGCCCGAATTGATTGGGTAAAAGGTATCTTTGACATGCTTCTTAAGGTCTTTTTTACCAATTTAAAATTTAACCAGCCAATGCCGTCTTTACCGCAGTGGAGACCTGGCCCATGTCTGCTTTGCCAGCCAGTTTGGCCTTGGCCGCACCCATGACTTTACCCATGTCGCCGGGTCCGCTGGCGTTGAGCTCGGCCACGATGGTTTTGACAACGGCCAATACTTCATCAGCGCTCAGGCGCGCAGGCAGGTAGGCCGTCAGCACCGTGATCTCTTGCGCCTCCTTGTCGGCCATGTCCTGCCTGGCTGCTTTGGTGAAGGCCTCGATCGAGTCTTTGCGCTGCTTGATCATTTTGTCAATGATGGCAATGACCTGAACATCGTCAAGCACCACCCGCTCATCGACTTCTTTTTGTTTGCATGCCGCCAACAGCAGGCGGATGGTGCCCAGGCGCTCACTGTCCTTGGCGCGCATGGCGGTTTTCATGTCTTCGGTGATCTGGTCTTTGAGTAGCATGGCGGTGTCCTGATACGGTGGATCTCGTTGGATTTTTGTGGCCGGTCTCAAAACAAAAAAACCCGCAGAGATAAGTCTTGCGGGCTTTTCAGTGAATCGGCAATACGTTCAGTACAGCTTCTTGGGCAACTGCATCGAGCGGATGCGTTTGTAGTTGCGCTTCACGGCAGCCGCTTTTTTGCGCTTGCGCTCAGCGGTTGGCTTTTCATAAAACTCGCGTGCACGCAAGTCTGTCAGCAGGCCGAGTTTCTCAATGGTGCGTTTGAAGCGGCGCAGGGCTACGTCAAATGGCTCGTTGTCTTTTACGCGAATGGTCGTCATTGTTTAAAAATATCCAAAAATTGTGCATCTTGTCAGCCGGCGATTTGATCAGAATCAGGCCAGATGCGGGTTTGCTAGCAAAGCCTGTGATTATAGCAGTCGAAATGCGCTACAGGTGCTACTTATTGGAAGCCGAGCGGTGTGGCCCTGGGTTTTTGTACGGGTGACCCCCCCCACCGCCCCCACCCAGAACACCCCACAAAACCCCCGCCCCCCCCACAAACGGCGTAAAAATTTAATAACCACAAAAAACAGAACACAGTTTTCAAATGGGAAAC
>JBBRDA010000003.1:0-59982 GCA_038204335.1 Burkholderiales bacterium | reverse complement strand
GGACGCGGAAGTGCCAACGGCAACCGCCAGCCAGAAAAGCAGTCTGGCGCAAATCCAGCAGGCGGGCTGGGGTTTGTTGGCGATGATCGACGAGATCCTGGACGCGGCACTCATCGAGTCCGGCAAACTGCATCTGGAGATAGAACCCGTCTCGCTTGAAGAGGTTCTGCGCGACTGCGACATGCTGGTCGAACCCTTGGCTCGCCAATCCAGCGCCCACGTTCATTTTGCGTGGCCAGAGCAGCCCCTGTTTGTGGCCGCTGACCGCACCCGGCTGCGCAGAATCATCATGACGATCCTTAGCCACGCTTTGTCACACAGTGGTGCGGCAGGGGCGGTGCAGGTCAGTTGCCAACACCGTACAAAGGGCCGTCTGCGCGTGCATTTTCAGGACACCAGCCACGGCAAGTCGGCCGCATGGTTGGCGCACCCTCATGCAGTCGCCCACATTAAACTGATCGTTAGCCAGCAGCTCGCTGGCTACATGGGTGGCGTGATTGCCACAGAATCGACGGCCAACATGGCCAGCCCTGCCAGCACTTTCTGGCTTGAATTAAACGCAGCAGGACACGCCAAATGACCATGAACCAGGACATTCATTCCGCCCGTATCCTGATAGTCGACGACCAGGACGACAACATAAAGTTGTTGCGCCGGGTGCTGAGCGAGGCAGGCTACACGCAAGTCAGTGCCACGCTGGACCCGACACAGGTCTGCGCACTGCACCAGCGCCACGACTATGACCTGATTTTGCTGGACCTCGAAATGCCCGAGCTCGATGGCTTTGGGGTCATGCAAGCCCTGAAGGCCAGCGCACATGACAGCTATCTGCCCGTCGTCGTGCTGACGGCCCAGCCCGGCCACAAATTGCGCGCATTGCAGGCCGGCGCCAAAGACTTCATCAGCAAGCCGTTTGATTTGCTGGAGGTCAAGACGCGTATCCACAACATGCTCGAAGTTCGCCTGCTGTACCGCAAGCTCGAGGACCATAACAAAGCGCTGGAGCTGGCTGTACAGGAGCGCACAGCGGAGTTGCGCGCAAGCGAAGCCCGTTACCGCAACCTGACCGAGCTGGCCGCAGACTGGTACTGGGAGCAAAACGAGCACGGTGAATTCACCAGTATCACGGGGCCAGTGCTGCAAATTCTGGGCTTGCGCAAACAGCCGCAGGCGGGTGCAGCGTCGCAGCCCATGCCATGGGACGGTGGCTGGGACGACAGCGAAAGTGCCGAGCTGCAAACGCTGATCGCTGCCCGCACGCCTTTTCTGGACTTTGTCATCCACCGTACCCAGCCCAGTGGCCAACTACAGCAGTTTCGGGTCAGCGGCCAGCCGATATTTGACCCCCTGTGCCACTTCGCTGGCTACCGCGGTACGGGCGTTGAATTTATGCCAAGCCGCCAATGAATCTGCCGGGTCATACCGCGTTCGCCCCATGTGTGTCGCCTGGCGTCAGCGCCATCAAAAACCACCTGCTTGCCGCGCTGCCCGCCGACGAGCTCAGCGCCATGATGGCTGATCTTGAGCTGGTACCCATGCTTCTGGGCGACGTGATTGGCAGCTCTGGCCAGACTCTGAGCCATGCCTATTTCCCCACCACGGCCGTCGTCTCGCTGCATGACGTTAGCGACGCTGGCGTGCTGACCGAAATCGCCGACGTCGGGCAGGAGGGGATGGTTGGCGTTGCCTTGTTGCTGGGTGGGGGCTGTAGCCATAGCTCGGCGCTGATCAAGATCGGTGGGCACGGTTATCGGTTGGCGCGCAAGCCGCTGGCGGACTGGTTCGCCCGCTCCGAGACTTTCCGCAGCCTTCTGCTGCGATATATGCAGGTGCTGATCGTGCAAGTCGGTCAAACAGCGGTGTGCTACCGCCATCACACCATCGAGCAGCAGCTCAGCCGTTGGTTGCTGGCCTCCTTTGATCGCATGCCGACCGGCAATCTGGCAATGACGCAGGAACTGGTGGCGGGTTTGTTGGGCGTACGACGCGAAAGCATCAGCCAGGCCGCCGCCAAGCTGAGCGCCGGCGGCTACATCCGCTATCGGCGCGGACACATCTCCATTCTTGACCGCGCGGGGCTAGAGACCCGAGCCTGTGAATGTTATGGCGTTGTCAAGGCGGAAACTCAGCGCCTGCTGCCGCGCACCCTGGCCGCCGGTAGCAGCAAACCCCTTAAAAGAACCCATGTCTGAGTTAAACACCATGCCCAACCTTAATACTGCAGCCACCAGCACCGCCCCCACCACAGCCGCCAGCACCGCCTCTGACCTCACCAACTGCGACCGCGAGCCGATCCACATCCCCGGCGCCATATTGCCGCACGGCGTGCTGCTGGTGCTGGACAGCGACACCCTTGAAGTGCTGCAAGCCGCGGGCGACGCGCCCGGCTTGCTGGGCACGCCGCTTCAAGCCTTGCTGGGCCACACGGCCGACACGTTGCTGAGCCACGCGCAGACCGCTCTGATACGCCGCTTGAGCGCCGAGCAGGCGTTAATAACACCGCGCCATCTGCTCGACCCCATGCTGCGTGTACAAGCCGACCGGCCACTGGACGCCAGCCTGCACCGCTGTGGCAACACACTGGTGCTGGAGTTTGAGGCCGCTGACACTGGCGACCGCTTTGCATCTGACCCGCTGGCCGCCGTGCAGGACATGGTCTCGGGCTTTGACGCCGCGCCAACCTTGCGGGCGCTCTGCCACCTGGCTGCCGAGCGCGTGCGTGACGTGGCCGTTTATGACCGTGTGCTGGTTTATCAGTTCATGCAGGACGGCTCGGGCTGGGTCATCGCCGAAAGCCGCCAGCCGCATCTGGAACCGTTTCTCGACCTGCATTACCCTGCGGCTGACATCCCGCAGCAAGCCCGCGCGCTGTACCTGAAAAACTGGCTGCGACTGATCACCGAGGTCAACTACGACCCGGCCCCTTTGATGCCGCCGCTCAACCCCCGCACCGGCCTGCCGCTGGACATGAGCCATGCGATTTTGCGCGACGTCTCGCCGATCCACCGCGAATACCTGCGCAACATGGGTATCGACGCGTCGATGTCGATATCGGTCATTCACAGCGGCAAGTTGTGGGGCCTGATCGCCTGCCACCATTACAGCCCGCGGCGGCTGCCCCGGCACCTGCGCGCAGTGTGCGAACTCTTCGGCTCGATGTTTTCCATGCAACTGGAAGTGCGTGAAAAGGCTGAGCAGTTTGAGCACCGACTGGCCAGCCGCACCGTGCTGCAAAACCTAATGCTCAACCTGGCGGGCGCTGATGACTACGCGACAGGCCTGACCCAGCAGTCGCCCAACCTGCTGGACTACATCGGCGGCGCAAGCAACGGACTGGATGGCGAGGGCAAAGGCGGTGTGGCAGTCTGCGTCAAGGGTTTTTTTACTTTTTTAGGCAACACGCCGAGCAAAGAACAGATCGAACGGATGGTGACCTGGCTGGACTCCGAAATGCCGCAGTCCACAGGCGTCTACGCCACTGACCGGCTGGGCGAGGTCTGGGCGCCAGCGCAGGCCTTTGCCGCTGTGGCCGCGGGCCTTCTGGTGATCTCGGTGTCGCCCGACCTGTCGGACTACATCATCTGGTTTCGTCCCGAGATCAAGGCCCGCTTCGATTGGGCAGGGCACCCGCATAAAGAGATGGTGTCCAGCCCGTATGGCGACCGGCTGTCGCCGCGCAAATCTTTTGAAATCTGGAGCGAAACTATTACGGGCCGCAGCATGCCCTGGACATTGGCCGACCAGCAGGCGGCTTTCGATTTGCGGCTGTCATTGCTGCATGTGGTGCTCCGCCGCATCAATGCCGCAACGCAGGAGCGCAGACAGGCTGCGGAGCGTGACCGGCTGCTGATGGCCGAGCTGGACCACCGGGTCAAGAACACGCTGGCGAACATTCAGGCGCTGGTGGTACAAACCAGCCGCAGCGCCGAAACACTGACAGGCTTTGTCGAGGGCCTAGACGGACGTATCCACTCGATGGCCAAGGCGCACAGCCTGCTGTCGGAAAGCCGCTGGGAAGGCGTGTCCATCACGCGCTTGTTGAACGAAGAACTGATGCCTTATGGTCCTCGTGACCAAGCCTTCACCATCGATGGTGTGGACCTGATATTGACGCCCAAGTCGGCGCTGTCGCTGTCCCTGGCTATCCACGAACTGGTCACCAATGCCGCCAAGTACGGCGCCTACTCTGCGCCAGGCGGCAGCGTGGCCGTGTGCTGGAAACTGGCCAACGACAACAGTGTCAGCTTGAGCTGGACTGAAGCTGGCGGGCCGCCCGTGCAACCACCCACGCGGCGCGGATTTGGCTCGACCCTGATCGAGCGCGCCCTGGCCATGGAGACCGGCGGCCGCGCCGCGTTGCACTACCCGCCCAGCGGCGTGGTTTGCGACGTTTTCCTGCCCAATTCGTCGGTACTCAGCCGCGACGCTTTGCCGACTGTGTCAGCGCCCGCAGCCGAGCCAAAGCCTGCCGCTGGCAGCGCCGAGAAGCCCTACCGCATCCTGCTGGTTGAAGACTCTTTCCTCGTCGTCACCTTGCTTGAGGAGATTTTTAAAGACCTGGGCTGGCAATCTGTGGGCCCGGCAACGCGCCTTGTCGATGCGCTCGAACTCGCGAGGACGGGCGCCTTCGATGTCGCCCTGCTGGACATTAACCTCAATGGCGAGATGTCGTGGGAGGTCGCGCGCGTGCTGGCCGAGCGCGGCGTACCTTTTGTCTTCAGCACAGGCTACGACATCAAGACCGTCCTGCCTGCATATCTGGCGGGTACAACCGTCATGAGCAAGCCTTTCCGTATGGGTGAAGTAGAAGCCAAGATCAGGCAGGCGATCGCCTCCCGACGCGCTGGCACATGATGCTGCCCGATGCCGCCACTGGCGGCGTGCTGCAGCGGCTGAAAGCCGCAACAAGCGCCGAGCATGACGCCATCGAGGTCGCGTTGGACCTTATGTCGCCAGGGCTTAGCCTCACAGACTACCACCGCCGCCTGAGGCGATACCACGGCTTTTACGCACCGATTGAGCCCCTGATCGGCGCCGCAGCAGACTGGCAGCATTGGCGCCTGGACATCACCGCCCGCACCAAAACAGCCTGGCTGGCTGCTGACCTGGCGTATCTGCGTGACCGCAACGAGTTGGGTTCGGCAGCAGCCAGTGCGCTGCCCCTGTGCCGCGCCTTGCCGCCACTGGACACGGCGGCGGCCGCCTTTGGCTGCTTGTACGTACTGGAAGGTGCCTCGCTAGGGGGGCGCGTGATCAGCCGCCATATCGAACGACAGTTGGGCTTGAACGCAACGCATGGCGCGCGCTTTTTTCACGGCTACGGCGAGCAGACGGGCGCCATGTGGAAGGAATTTCGCACGGCGTTGTCGGCGTTTGCAGACCAGCCAGCTCTTGAAGACCAGGTGGTGACATCGGCCATAGCCACTTTTACTGCGCTGCGGATATGGTGCGCTGCTGATGCGCCTGCTAATCAGTCTTTTCTTGATGGCGATTTGCAGGTGGGCAGGTCTGGGTAGTACACCAAATAGCGTAGCGCCTACCTGCTGGCGGATGGATGCAATGCAGTTTAGCCACCCCGTTGATAACTTTCGCGGGCACTTCAAAAGCAATTTGAGATGCCACCATACTCCTGAATTCATAGCTACTTGCGCATATATCCATTGGCCTGAAGGCCGATTTTATGGATTATAATGGCTTAAAGAGCACTGCATATCGTGTTTCACGTCACTTTGGGTCAAAAACGGCTTCCGATTGTCTTATGCGAGTTACCGAACAGACGATTCAAATTAGCGCGCGTATTCTTTACGCATGTTGTACGAACTCATCAAAGAAAATCGAGAGTTGCTGCTTGCAAGAAGCGCCAATCTGTCGGCGCAAGGCGATCAGCACAGCGACACGCAAACGGCGGCACTAGGGGGTATTTCTGTTTTTCTTGATCAATTGACCGACACGCTGCACCGCGAGCACGCCACACCACGTGAATCGGTCAAGTCGGGGTTAAAAACGAAAAGCCCAGCGCCCGCCGTCCAGATGTCTGAGTCTGCCAGCAGCCACGGCCACGAGCTGCGCGACTCCAACCTCAATATCGGCGCGTTAGTACGCAACTATGGCAGTGTGTGCCAAGCCATCACGGGGCACGCCATCGAAGTCGGCGCGACTATTGAGGTTGCTGAATTCAGAACCTTGAACTGGTGCCTCGATGAGGCGATTGCGCAAGCGGTCATTGCCTTCACCACACCCGCAGCGCCAGACGTTCACAGCCTGAAGGCCGCGCGAGCAAGGCACGATGCGCGGCTGGACACTCTGGCGACGCTAACCCATCACATTGAGCGTGTTGCCCAGGCAGTTGAAGCCATGCGCAGGGGACGGGTGGGCCACGAAGGCGCTACAGCGAAGATGCTCGACGCAAGCTTGAACGCGATGCGGGATCTTGTGGCACAGGGCATTGATCAACAGATGTAAAGGCCCGCAGCGCTATGCCCAGCAGACGTTTTGGGCAAAGTCGGGGGTAGACCGGCCCCGGTGCGCCAGTGTGAGCGGCCTGGGGCGTGAACGCCGCGCGGAGGCCGTTTTGAGGCAAATATCAGCTGTTTTTGCCGAATTTACGAGCTAAAAATGGCTCTAGGCCAATGGATATATGCGCGAGCAGCTACTGATTCAATAGCAAAAAAACTTAAATCAGCTCGACCATAGGCTCGCGCCCCATCAGTGCAGCAACGGCTTGCGGCGGCGTGGCCTTGCCGTCCAGCAGCGCCACCACGCCTTGGGATATCGCTATGTCGATACTCAAACCCGCTGCGCGTTGCACGAGCCACGCAAGTTTTGCCAAGCCCGCCGAGCTGATGTCAGCCTGGGACACCTAGACTACCGCTAATAGTGATGGTCGCAATTCGGCAGCGATGGCTTGTAGCGTTGCCATCCCCTGTTCGCTAACAGCACGGCTGAACACGCACGAAGCCTTGCGGCCACGAAGTGCCTTCTCCTACAAAAACTTCGCTCGTATGCGGCAAATATAAACAGGTGCCAGCGCTTGCCGCTGTCATCTGGGCGGTGCCCTAGATTTCCTTTTGCGCCCCCATTCAACTTAGGACAATTCTTATGCATGACATCATCGACACAGCCGTTGCCGCCGGTAACTTTAAAACTCTGGCCGCAGCACTAGCGGCAGCAAAGTTAGTTGACACCTTAAAAGGCACGGGGCCTTTCACCGTTTTCGCGCCTACCGACGAAGCGTTTGCCAAACTGCCAGCGGGCACTGTAGACGCGCTGCTCAAAGACGTGCCAAAGCTCAAAAGCATTCTCACCTACCACGTGGTCGGTGGCAAAGTCATGGCTGCTGACGTGATGAAAATGGACGGCAAAACCGCTAAAACGGTCAATGGCGCTGATGTGACGGTCAGCACGGAAGGCGGCGTCAAACTCAATGGCACCGTTGGCGTTACCAAGACCGACATCGCCTGCACTAATGGCGTGATCCATGTGGTTGATTCCGTGCTCATGCCCCCGGCCTGAGACTGAAAACTTCTGCCACACAACGCGGGTGCACGTGTGTACCCGCAACCGTTAACTCCAACTCTTTAATCGAAAGTACATGATGAAAAAGAATTTTCTAGCTGCAGCCGTTATCGCGCTTGCGTCCCTGTCGGCTCAGGCTGCAGACATTGTTGATACCGCCGTGAAGGCGGGTAACTTCAAGACCTTGGTTACTGCCATCAGGGCTGCGGGCTTGGTTGACACGCTCAAAGGCCCGGGGCCATTTACTGTTTTTGCACCTACCGATGCAGCCTTTGCAAAAATCCCAAAAGCGGATTTGAAAAAACTGCTGGCCGACAAAGCCCGGCTTACCGCTGTGCTGACGTACCACGTCGTGCCAGGAACTGTGATGTCAACAGACATCAAGCCGGGCATGGTGACGACGGTACAAGGCAGCGATGTGACAATTGCAACTGATGGCGGCGTGATGGTCAATAACGCCAAGGTCGTCGCCGCCGACGTCACTGCAAGCAATGGCGTTATTCACGCTATCGACACGGTGCTGATCCCTAAGTGATCTAGCCGGGCCCTGGTAAAACAGACTCTCTAACCAGCGAAGCCCTGACATGATCACCAGCCTGCTAACTGCTCTGCTGTGGATCAGCTTGCTGGGTTTTATCGCTTGGTTGGTGAGCCTGGGCCAGAAAGATGTGAGCATCGTCGACAGCTTCTGGCCGCTGCTTATCCTTACCGGCGCTACTACCTATGCCGTGCTAGAGCCACAGCCGGGCCCACGTACGCTGGTAATACTTGCGTTGGTTACGCTTTGGGCGGCAAGGCTGGCAACGCACATTACATGGCGTCATTGGGGTGAAGCAGAAGATCCGCGCTACCAAGCTATCCGCGCGCGCAACGAGCCGTACTTTAAGTGGAAAAGCCTGGTACTGGTGTTTGCGTTGCAGGTGGCGCTGGCCTGGGTCGTTTCATCGTTGGTACTTGCTGCTGTGCTAAACCCCCGCCCATGGAGCTGGTTGGATTCACTGGGTGTCAGCGTCGTTTTGATCGGGGGTGTATTTGAAGCTGTGGCCGACTGGCAGCTGGCCCGTTTCAAGGCAAACCCGCTGCATAAAGGCAAGGTGATGGACACCGGCCTGTGGCGGTATTCACGCCATCCCAATTACTTCGGAGAGTTTTCTGTGTGGTGGGGCATTTATCTGATCGCACTATCGGCGCAAGGCTGGTGGTGGGCTAGTGCTTCGCCTTTGCTGATGACCGTGTTGCTGCTCAAGGTTTCGGGTGTGGCGCTGCAAGAAAAGGACATTGGCGGGCGATTGCCTGATTATCGTGATTACGCCGCCCGCACCAATGCTTTTTTCCCGGGTAGAAGACGTCCGGGATCGACTGGCTAGTTAGCCAAAGTGCAGATGAAGCTACCGTCTATTGAACATTGAGATGAATGATTGTCGCGATCGCGTAGATCACAGGACGTGTAAACGTATGGCCGACCGCAGTCGGGTGCGCCGCATCACCACCAGAAAGTAACAGCGCCACACTAACCGTTGCACGATTTCTTGCGCGACTTCACTGCGTAAAAATGGCTTCAGCTGCACAAACACAGACGCGTTCAGCCAGTCATTGAGTAGCAAGATATGTCATGTCAACTCGACCGTAGGCTCGCGCCCCATCAACGCAGCAACCGCCTGCGGCGGCGTGGCCTTGCCGTCTAGCAGCGCCACCACGCCTTGCGATATGGGCATGTCAATACCCAAACTTGCCGCGCGCTGCACGACGGTGCGGGCGCAATACACGCCTTCTGCCACGTGGCCTAGGGCAGCTACTGCCTCGGCCAGCGTTTTGCCTTGGGCCAGTGCCAGGCCGACTTTTCGGTTGCGGCTTAGGTCGCCGGTAGCAGTCAGCACCAAATCGCCCAGGCCTGATAGGCCAGTGAAGGTTTCTGGCTTGGCGCCGAGCGCCACACCGAGGCGGGTCATTTCAGCCAAGCCGCGTGTAATCAGCGCTGCTCGGGCGTTCAGCCCCAACCCCAGACCGTCACACAAGCCAGTAGCAATCGCCAGCACGTTTTTAACTGCACCGCCAATTTCAACGCCAATGATGTCGTCGTTCGCATACACCCGCAGCGTGGGGCTGTGAAAGGCGGCTACTAGCGCATCGCGCACGGCGGCGTGCTCGCTGGCGGCGACGAGGGCTGTCGGCTGGCCGCGTGCGACTTCTTGTGCAAAGCTCGGGCCACTCAAAATACCTGCTATTAAATCAGGAGCTGCTTGCGCCCGTATTTCATGGGCTAGAAGGCCAAATGATGGATTAAAACCGTCGTTTTGAGGCGCTTCAAAGCCTTTACAGAGCCACGCAACCGGTGTTTGGGATGCGCCCAAAGCTTGCAGCATGCCACGCAAGCCGGACATCGGCGTGGCGATGATGATGAGGTCTTGGCCGCCCATCGACGTGGCAAACTGCTCTTGTCCACCTGCCAGTCGCAGGCCTGCTGGTAGCGCGATGCCCGGGAGATAGCGAGCATTGACCCGTTCGCGAGCCAGAGTTTGGCTCTGCGACACATCACGGGCCCACAAGGTGACATCGTGTGCCGCAGCGGCATTGACGGCCAGCGCAGTTCCCCAGGCGCCAGCACCCAGTACGCTGATTTTCATGATCCGGCGACCACGAAGCTTGATCAGAGGTGCTTAAACGATGATCTGCGGCGCTTCAGGCGTTGCAGCAGCGGCGGCTGCGGCCTCGATTTGCTGCTGTTCGTACATCGCCTGAAAGTTGATTTCAGCCAGATGCACGGGCGGAAAACCACCGCGCTGCACCACGTCAGCGACGTTGCCGCGCAGGTACGGGTACACGATTTGCGGGCAGGCAATGCCCAAAATCGCGCCCAGTTGCTCTTGCGGCATGTTGCGCAGTTCGAAAATACCGGCTTGCTTGGCTTCAACCAAAAACACGGTTTTGTCAGCAATCTTGGCGTGTACGGTGGCGGTCACGGTGACTTCAAACAGGCCATCAGCAACCGGAGCAGCTTCTACGCCGAGTTGAATATCAACGCCGGGCTGCTCTTGGTTGAGCAGGATTTCAGGGGAATTGGGTTGCTCCAGCGACATGTCTTTGAGGTAGACGCGCTGAATTTGGAACACCGGATCAAGATTGGCTTCGGCCATGAATTGCTTTCAGGTTGCTGGTAAAAAAGGGGGATTATGCGTTCAAGGCAAAGCGTTTATGAGCTGGCGTTCAGCAAAGGCAGCAGCCCGCCTTTGCCGTCGAGAGCGATCAGGTCATCGCAGCCACCCACATGGGTGCTGCCGATGAATATTTGCGGCACGGTGCGCCGATTCGTCAAGGCCATCATCTTGTCGCGTTCGCCGGCGATCTGGTCCACGCGAATTTCGTTCAGGTCGGTCACGCCGCGTTTGGCAAGCAGCTGTTTAGCGGCAATGCAGTACGGGCAAGTGCCCGTGGTGTAGATTTTGACGGTCTGCATCTCAAGCCTTCTCAAGGGGCAGGTTGGCCTCTTTCCAGGCTTTCAGGCCGCCGCCCAAGGCTTGCGCCTGGTCGTAGCCGAGCTTTTTGGCGACCGCCACCGCACGGTTGGCACGCGCGCCGGTGGGGCAAACCAGAATCAACGGCAGCGCCTTGTTTTTGACAGCACCGGGCAGCTTGTCTTCCAACTCGCTAAAGGGCACGTTTTTGGCCCCGCCCACGTGGCCGGCGGCAAACTCTTCGATTTCGCCCACATCCACAACCACGGCCTTTTCGCGGTTGATAAGCGTCACAGCGCCGCTGGCCGTCAATGTACCGGCGTTCATGCCGCCAGCGATCATGGGCCAAACCAGCATGCCACCAGACGCCAGGGCGATAGATATCAGCATCCAGTTATCGATCAAAAATTTCACGTTGAGCCTTTGGGGAATGAAGTAGCAAAGCCAGTGATTTTAGAATGACGTTGGAAACCCGCCAATCAGGCTCTTTTTTAAGCCCTCCAATCAGCCCCTTAAAACCTCCCTTATGCACAAACTCGTACTGATACGCCACGGCGAATCCACCTGGAACTTAGAGAACCGCTTTACTGGCTGGGTAGATGTACCGCTGACCGACAAAGGCATTGCCCAGGCCAAAAACGCCGGCAAGCTGCTGGCAGATGCAGGCTACGACTTTGACGTCGCCTACACCAGCGTGCTCAAGCGCGCCACTCACACGCTGTGGCACACGCTCGACGCGATGGACCGTACCTGGTTGCCGGTGGTCAACAGCTGGCGACTCAATGAGCGGCATTACGGCGGCTTGCAGGGCTTGAACAAGCTTGACACCGCAAAAAAATACGGCGATGAACAGGTCTTGCTGTGGCGGCGCAGCTACGATGTGCCGCCACCTGCCATGGAGGCCAACGACGAGCGCAGTGAGCGCGCCGACCGCCGTTACGCCAAACTACAGCCCGGCCAGGTGCCCCTGACGGAATGCCTGAAAGACACGGTTGAGCGCGTATTGCCATTTTGGAACGATGCCATAGCGCCGGCCATGAAGGCTGGCAAACGGGTAGTCGTGGCAGCACATGGCAACTCGATCCGGGCGATGGTCAAGTACCTAGACAAGATTTCAGACGCTGATATCGTTGGCCTGAACATCCCCAACGGTACGCCACTGGTGTACGAACTGGATGCTGATTTGCAGCCAATCCGGCATTACTACCTGAATGACCAAGCGAGATCTGTGTAAAAAACAGGTAAACACGGAACTGATTTACAGGGCTTTACTCCTAGGTGTATATTGCTTTAATCGTTTTTTTTGACAGTATCTATTCAAGGTGTTTCCATGGGTCAAAAGCTCAAAATTGCGGGTTGGGTTTCTATTGGTGTGGTGGCCGGTGCGTTGACAACCGTTCAGCTGCAGGCTGTCGCGCGTGGCGGCTTGGCGCCTTTGCCCCTGGAAGAGCTGCAGCAACTGGCCAATGTGTTTGGGATGGTCAAGTCAGACTATGTTGAGCCGGTGGATGAGAAAAAGCTGATTTCAGATGCCATCACGGGCATGGTCGCTAGCCTGGATCCGCATTCAGCCTACTTTGACAAAAAATCGTTCAAGGAATTCCGTGAAGGCACCAGCGGCCGATTCGTCGGTGTCGGCATTGAAATCAGCCAAGAAGATGGTTTGGTCAAAGTCGTGTCCCCGATTGAAGGCTCACCTGCTGACCGTGCCGGTCTTAAACCGAACGACCTGATCACCCGAATTGATGAGACCGCCGTCAAGGGCCTGTCGCTCAACGAAGCGGTGAAAAAAATGCGCGGTGAACCCAAAAGCAAGGTCGTGTTGACCATCTTCCGCAAGGACGAAAACCGCACTTTCCCGGTCACTATCGTCCGCGAAGAGATTCGTACCCAATCGGTGCGCGGCAAAGTCGTAGAGCCTGGTTATGCATGGATTCGGCTGAGCCAGTTTCAGGAGCGCACAGTTGAAGACTTTGCAACCAGAGTTGAAACTATTTACAAGCAAGAGCCCAATCTGAAAGGGCTGGTGCTGGACTTGCGCAATGACCCGGGCGGCCTGCTTGATGCCGCGGTTGCCATTTCAGCCGCATTTTTGCCCGAGAACGTCGTGGTGGTTTCGACCAACGGGCAACTTGCAGAAAGCAAGTTCACCTACAAGGCTGCCCCCGAGTTTTACCTGCGCCGTGCGGGCAATGACCCGCTCAAGCGTCTGCCCGCAGCCCTAAAAACTGTGCCACTGGTGGTGCTGGTGAACGAAGGCTCGGCGTCAGCCAGTGAAATCGTGGCCGGTGCGCTGCAAGACCACAAGCGCGCCACCATCATGGGCAACCAGACCTTCGGCAAGGGCTCTGTGCAAACCGTGCGTCCGCTCGGTCCGGACACCGGTATCAAGCTCACCACCGCGCGCTACTACACACCAAGCGGCAAGTCGATTCAGGCCAAGGGCATCATCCCTGATGTGATGATCGACGAAACCCTGGAAGGCAGCCCGTTTGCAGCTTTGCGCACGCGCGAAGCGGACCTAGAAAAGCATCTGGCTAGCGGCCAGGGAGCAGAAGTCAAAGACACCAACCGAGAAAAAGCCCGTGAACTGGCGTTAAAACGCCTCGAAGAAGAAAACAAAAAAACCCCAGAGCAACGCCGCCCGCCCGAGTTGGGCGGCGACAAGGACTTCCCGCTGGCGCAGGCTATCAATCAGCTCAAGGGTCGCCCGGTGATTGTCAGCAAAACTGCGGTGGTTGAAAGCAAAGACGAGAAAAAGCAAAACTGAAGTGACTTTGAAGGTCATGGTGTGAACGACGCACAGCTGCTGCGCTATTCGCGCCACGTCTTTTTGGACGAAATAGGGATTGAAGGCCAGCAACGGCTGCTGGCCTCACATGCGCTGATCATTGGCGCTGGGGGTCTGGGCTCACCTGTAGCCCTGTACCTAGGCAGTGCGGGGGTCGGGCAGATCACGGTGGTGGACCATGACACGGTCGATGCCACCAACCTTCAACGGCAAATCGCCCACACCCTGGCTGACGTCGGTAAACCTAAAGCGCAATCGATTCAACAAGCCATCGCCAATATCAACCCGGATGTCCGGGTCAATGTCGTGACCCAGCGAGCGGATGACAGGCTATTAACCGCATTGGTAGAGCAAGCTGACGTGGTCATCGACTGCACCGACAACTTTGCAACCCGCCACGCCCTCAATCGGGCCTGCGTTAAGTACGGCAAGCCGCTGGTATCAGGCGCTGCGATTCGATTTGATGGTCAGGTCACGGTATATGACCCGCGTGATCCCAAGTCGCCGTGTTACGCCTGCGTTTTTCCAGAATCAGAAAAGCTTGAAGAAGCCCAGTGCGCCACCATGGGCGTGTTTGCGCCGCTGGTGGGTGTCATTGGCAGCGTACAGGCGGCTGAAGCGCTGAAACTGCTCACCCATGTGGGGCAGGCGCTGACAGGGCGGTTGCTGATGCTGGATGCGAGAAACATGGCTTGGTCTGAGATCAAGATGCCGCGCAACTCTGATTGCCCGGTATGTGGGCACCATTGAGTAGCCTATTTCAGCGGAGTCACTTGAGCCTTGGCAGTTGGGTTAGCAGCTACGCCTAAAGCGGCGGAACAATCTGCGTCCTGACCGGGCCCGGTTTCAATCGTTGCCAATAATGCCAAGAACGGATTGATCACACCCAGCGCAATCGCCAGTCCGGCACGTCCAGCAAGTGCCGCTTTGTCTGGCCCGGCCGTCGGTGCAGCGAAAGTGCCGCCGATTTTGAGGGGCGAGCGCAAGCTCAAAATACTTTGATCCTTGGGCTTCGGTTTCAGCACAAGATCAAGTGTTTCGTCCTTCAGGCTGATCTGCCCGCTCCCATTGATGACGGTGTCACTGGTGTCCAGCAGTATCACTTTGCTGGCCATCAGGCCCTGCTTGACCTCAAACGCTGCTGCGGCACAGCGCAATTGAACATTGCGGTCACCGCTCAGCAAAAACTTGATCACTTCACCGCCATCTAGCCCCATGTATTCCAGCAAAATGTTGCTCAGCTCACCTTTGCCCATCAGCACAGCTACATCGCCCGATGCAGAGCCCAACATTTGCGCCACCGAGTTACCTCGACCCTTCAGCCCGACCTGTCCACTCACCTTTCCAAAACTGCTTTTGGTTCGTTCAATCGTTGGAAATAACTTGTTGAGCTGGACCGCCCGCAGGTCAAACGTCGTGTCGAAGGCAGCAGGTACCACATTGACATCGATCGTGATTCGCCCTGCCAATGCCCCCCCCGCCACACCGAGAGCCAGCGGTTCAAGCCGCAGTACGCCGTCGTCCAGCTTGACATGCACGCTGCCTTTGTCCAGCGGTAACTCCTCGACGTGGCGAATATCGAGCGCGCTGTAAATCACATCAGCATTCATCGCCTTAAGCTTGGCCAAGTCCAACGTAGCAGTGGGCAGAACCTTGCGTGATGTGCCAACAGGAACTGTCTTCTGGCCAGTAGCGTTGGCGGATGTCGCCCTGTTGGTAGCGACTGTCGCTGACGATTTGACCGGTAACCCAATGACAGGCCTCAGATCCTCAAAATCAAGCAGCTTGGAGCGCACTTTGCCGGTCAGCAGCGGTATTTTTTGCGACTTGTCAAAGCTCATCTCACCTGCCAAGTCACTCTTGCCTAATACCCCCTGGATTTGGGTGGCATCCCAGACTTGGCCGCGTTTGCTCAGTTGGCCCCGCAGCTTGTAGGGCGGCGTAGAGGGCAGCACCACACCCGCAATCTTGTAAAGCTCATCGAGGTTCCTGCCCTGGATGTCGAAGCTGGCATTCAGGCCTGAAAATTCCTGCAGATTCTCAACCGATCCTTTGGCCTTTAACGTGGTCTTGCCTGACTGTGCGTTGAGCTCTATTGGAAACGATTCCGTCAGATCACGGCTAAGCTGCAGTACACCGCCGGTACGGCCGCTCGCAGTGAATGGCTCGTTGTTCCATTTACCTGCCGCCTTGTAACTCAAGGGGAGCTGCCCGGTACCTGTTTGAGAAGTCGATGGTTCGGGGGCGAGCGTGAAAAGCGCTGAGATGTCTGCACCTTGACCGGAGGCGCGATACTTCAAGGTACCCCGGTCAACCGTCAAGGCGCCAATCTTGGGCGTTGCAGAGGTGTCGGATGTATCGCGCGACAAGGCCCAAGTTCGACGACCATCAGGCTCTATTTGCAAACCGATTTGCGGATCGAATAGCGCTATACGCGGCAAATCAACTTTACCGAACAGCAATGGCAAGAGCTTGATGTCAAACTCTGCTGCTTTAGCCTTGACGAGATAAGGCTCACTGGCCCAATTGGGATTGGCAAACTCAAGACCGTCTGCTCTGACGGTCGCGGTTCTGCCAAGTTTGACCGAGAGTCGCTCGGTGATCTCAAAGCGCCGACCCAGCTCAACGGACACATAGCGATTGATAGGACCTCGCAGCAGGTCCCACGGGAAAAACATCAGCACGGCAACCAGCAAAAGCACCAAGGCTGCAAAACCGATCAGCCAGCGCTTGAGTAGAGTTGATCTGAAAGGCGAAATAGCCATGCGTATTTTCTTCAGGGTTTGGGAAATCATTTGCCAGACTGGGCACTTACCAGCATGGCTGCAAAAAATCATTTTGTGTTGTCAATCTCCACGCAGCCGTGGTCAAGTGCGATGGAAATCTGTGGGTTCATGCCTACACACTACGCAACAGTAGGAAACATCCTACAAAGGCAGGCCAGCTTTAAATGCAAAATGAGGGCAGATCGCCCCAACTTGCAAATACCTCCCTGGACTCCTTCTGTGCGACTGAAAACTTACCTCGTTGAAGACAATCCGACGATTCGTGAAAACCTGATTGCGACACTTGAGGAATTGGTTGACATTGAAAACATTGGTACCGCCGACAGCGAGAACGAAGCCAAAGCTTGGTTACAGGCCAACCCGTTAGATTGGGACTTGGCAATCCTTGATCTGTTTTTAAAGCAGGGCAGTGGACTCGGCGTTTTGGCCGCCTGCCGCGACAGAAAACCATTTCAAAAGGTGGTCGTGCTTAGCAACTACGCGACCGCCGACATTAGGCAGCGCTGCGCTCAACTGGGCGTTGATGCGGTGTTTGACAAGTCCAATGAAATTGATGCGCTGGTCGAGTTCTGCCTGCTGCAAAGCGGTGCTGCTGCACTGTGAAGAAAGCGCCAAGCACTTTCGTCACAGAAAGATGCATGCAGCGATCAGTCAATCAGCTTGTTTTTCAGCGCGTAGTACGTCAGGTCGCTGTTCGAGGCAAGGCTCATCTTTTCCATCACCCGGGTCCGGTAGGTGCTGACGGTTTTGACGCTCAGCGACAAGGCCTTGGCAATGTCACCGGCCGTTTCACCTTTGGCCAGCTTCAGGAAAACCTGAAACTCGCGCTCGGACAACTGCTCATGCGAGGCCATGTCCTGCGGGCGGTTCAATTGCTGGGCCAGCAGCTCCGCCACGCTTGGGGTGATGTAACGCTTGCCGAGCGATATCACGCGAATGGCATCCACAATTTCAGCCGGGTCGCATTCCTTGTTCAGGTAGCCACTCGCGCCCTGGCGAATCAGGTTCACGGCGTAATGCTCTTCTGGGTAACCACTCAAAATCAAAATACCAACGTCAGGCGCTTTGGCGCGAATCATGGCCAGCGCATCAATTCCGCTTTGACCAGGCATGGACAAGTCCATGACCAGAACATCCAGCTCAACGTTACGCACCAGGTCGATAGCCTCCCGGCCGCTGGCAGCCTCTCCGGAAACCCGCAAGTCAACATGCTCAGAAAAGAACTGCTTGAGCCCCGAGCGCACGATAGCGTGGTCGTCCACGATGCCGATTTTGATCATATTGTTTTTCTCCGGAAATCTTAAGTGACACATTCGAGCGGGCAAACCCGCTATTCAAAACTATTTTGAACTTTCATTATTGACGACATAGGCCGCACATCCTGTAGGAGAGGTTCCCGTGAATTTTTTTAGACTTCCGAAGATGGCCATCAGCCTGCCTCTGGCAGTATTGGCCGTGACCGGGCTGATTTTCATCAATGAGGCGAGCTTTCGCAGCTCGACCGATGCCGTTGCTGATATGGAAGAAGCGCAGCTAACCCGTAGTGCACTGAATGAATTGAAGCAAACCATTCTTGATGCTGAAACCGGTCAGCGCGGCTACCTGCTCACCGGCGATGAGCGTTATTTGGAGCCCTATAACAACGCCATCGATCAGGTCACCCAGCAACTTGACTCGCTGTGGCGCATATTCACACCGTATAAGGAGCAACTGGCCGAGTTCCGCATCATGACGCGACATATCTCCCGCAAGCTGGCAGAGCTGGATTTGTCAATCCGCATGCGGCGGGAGGATAAAGAAGAGGCTTGGCGCTTTGTTTTGACTACTGATGTGGGCAAAGAGCAGATGCAGGCGATTCGCGAGCAGTCCAACAAGCTGGCTGCTGCCAGTGTTCGCAACATGGAGCAAGGGCAGGCCCAGATCAAGGAAACATTGCTGCTGTCACGTATCGGCGTTTCGATCCTGGCGATCGTCGGTCTGCTGGCTTTTTACATGTATCTGCTGCAAACCAGGGCGCTGCTCAATGCTGGTGTTCGAGAAAAGGAATCTCTCAAGCGAGAGCGCGATCAGTTGGACTTGCAGGTGCGTGAGCGCACCGCCCATCTGGCCGAGCTGGCTACCCACCTGCAAAATGTGCGGGAAGACGAGCGAGGTCATTTGGCGCGTGAATTGCACGACGAATTGGGCGCGCTTCTGACGGCTGCAAAACTCGATGTGGCGCGGCTCAAGTCGCGTCTGGGCGCCACCCAGCCAGAGGCGGCCGAACGCCTGGTCCACCTAACCACGACCTTAAACAGTGGAATTGCGCTAAAGCGCCGAATTGTTGAAGACCTGAGGCCTTCGTCGCTGTCGCACCTGGGCCTGGTGGCTTCACTGGAAATTTTGGCGCGCGAGTTTGAGCAGCGTGCCGACCTGTCGATCACCACTGATCTAGAAAATGTTGAGCTGGGTGGTTCGGCGCAACTCACGGTCTACCGGCTGGTGCAGGAGTCGCTGACCAACATTGGCAAGTACGCAGAAGCTAAAAAAATTGTGATCCGCCTAGAAGACATGGACGGCTATGTCACGGTTGAAGTACGAGACGACGGCAAGGGGTTCGATGCAAACGCCGTCGGCTCAGGCAGCCACGGCCTGACAGGCATGCGCCACCGTGTCGAGGCAGCGGGTGGGCGCTTGACTGTTACCACCAGCCCCAACGCAGGCACCACAATTTCCGCCGTCTTGCCCAAAGACCGTTAGGCGGGGCAGGCGCGTGGCAATCGCCACATCAAGTCGGCATCGGCGCCCTCCTACACGCGCTGACCTGTAGCGCTGACAAAGGCGTGAGGCCAGAGCCGATGATGAAAACTCTGCCCCCGCCATAAGCTTGCAGCATGTATTTGAAGTGCACCCGTCAATGGGATTCACTACAAATAGACCTGATATCCGCTTTCAACCGGGGACCTGCCCATGCTGCACTATTCCGTGATTTTTCTGGTCATCGCACTTGTTGCTGCCCTCTTCGGCTTCGGCGGCATTGCTGCCGGCGCCGTCGAAATTGCCAAGATTTTGTTCTTCATTTTCGCCATCATCGCGATCGTCACTTTCGTCATGAGTCTGCTTAAAAGGAAATGAGTTCATCGTTACCGACGTCACCTGTTCTCAATTTTTTCACTTTTTTTATCTAAATTTTTAACCAAGGAAACAACATGATCACACCGGCCACCGCCCAACAAAATACCCGTCAAGTTGCTGATGGCCTGCTGCACTCAGCTGACCAAGCGATCGACTCGACCCGCGATTACGCCAACCACGCTCTGGACGTGACGGAAGAAAAAATGCACAAGCTGAGCAACGGCGTTAAGCCGGCACTGGACAAGTTCTCACGCAAGGCCGAAGAGTACGCACATCAGGGCATGGACATAGCTATGCAGGCTAAAGACAAAGCACGTGAGTCGTTGTCGAACTATGGCGCGGCTACCAGCCGCTATGTTGCCGACAAGCCCGTGCAGTCGGTGCTGATTGCCGCTGCGGTGGGCGCGGCTGTTGCCCTGCTGTTGTCATCGTCACGTAACCGCAACCGCTCTTGATACATGCCCCTATTGGCAATGACTTCCATACAACTCGCTGACCTACTGCCTGACTGAAATATGCTGCATCCGCTTTTTTCAACGCTGATTCAGCGCCCCGACCTGCTGGTGGAGCACGTTTCTGCTTACAGTGCGCTGTTTCACCAAGAGGCCACCCAAGCCGGATCAGTACTGCTTAAGCGTTATATGGCATGGGCCGTGGCTGCCATTTGCGGCCTGGTGTTTGTCTTGTTTGCCGGGGTGGCTTTAATGATGGGGATATTGCACAACCAGTTTCACTGGGTGTTGCTGGCTGTGCCGGGCAGCGCACTTGCGATGATGTTGGTGGCGATTGCCAATGCTAAAGCTCCGTTGGCCGAGGCACGGTTTACCGAGCTGAAAGCGCAAATTGACAGCGACATTCGGGCACTTCGTTCAGTCTCTTGAAACCCATCCTATGACACCCATGAAGTCCACACCGGTCTCGCCCCAAGCACGGCTGGTCGCATCCCGCCAAGCGCTGGTTAGACAGATGTCGCGCGACGAAGACGGCATGAGCGATGACGCCACCCATGGCTTGAACAGCAGTCGTCATCAGCAGCAAACTGCAGACACACAGGATCGCGCTGGGCGAAGCAGTTCATGGCAAATATTTACGCAGGCTGTAGGAGCGTGGTGGCAGAACCACCCCGCGCAGTTTGCTATAGACATCGGCAGACCCTACTTGAACAGCTATGCGCGAGACAAACCGCTGCAACTGCTAGGTATCGCAGCGGGTATCGGCGCTGCCGCAGTGTTGGTCAAGCCATGGCGATTGGTGTCAGCCACAGGCTTGGCAGTAAGTCTTCTCAAGTCCACTAGGCTGCCCGCCGCCTTGCTGTCATTGCTACCGCGGCGACCCATCCCGGCGGCACAGCAGCAATCAGCCCACATTCCCGAAAAATACAACAACTCCTGAAAGACGCACCATGAAATCGCAACAAACAAGCATGACCGAACAACTCACGATTGATGAGGCAGGTCTAAAGGCCGCGCGCAAAAGTCTGGACGACGGTGCCGTGACACCTGCCTACGGTCCGCATCGTGAATCGATCATCAAACTGCTCAATGATTCACTGGCTACCGAGCTGGTTTGCGTACTTCGCTACAAGCGTCACCACTTTATGGCCAGTGGCCTGGCATCACCAAAAATCGCTGAAGAGTTCATGGTGCACGCCAATGAAGAAGCAGCCCATGCCGACAGAATCGCCAAACGCATCGTGCAACTGGGCGGCGAGCCAGACTTTTCACCCAGTACCCTGCTGGCGCGCAGCCATGCTGACTATGACGAATCCAACGATTTGAAAACCATGGTCCGCGTGAACCTGATCGCCGAGCGTGTCGCCGTTGAAACCTACCACCAAATGATCGCGCTGATTGGCGACAAGGACAGCACCACCCGACGCATGCTGGAAGATATTCTGGCCGATGAAGAAGAGCACGCCGACGAGTTGGCTGACTGGCTGGAAGACTGAAGCCACATCAAATGGTTACCCGCAGGCCGTCAGCGTGGTGCCGCTGGCGGACCAGCCTTTGAAACTTTGCACCAATGTCAATAAACCAACTTTAGAGGAAAAACCATGAACTCCAATCGCACTACCCTTCGTACTACCGCACTCGTCTGTGCATTTGCCGCACTGGCTGGCATGACTGTTTTGACCACGGGCTGCGCTGTTGTGCGTGGTCAAGAAACAACCGGCGCCTATGTCGATGACGCCGCCATCACAACCTCTGTGAAGGCCCGTTTTGTTGAAGACAAAACAGTCGCAGCCTCTTCCATCAGTGTAGAAACACTCAACGGTACGGTTCAGCTGTCAGGCTTTGCAAAGTCTGGTGCTGAAAAAGCCCAAGCCGAAAATATTGCACGCAATGTGAAGAATGTCCGCGCCGTGCGCAACGACATCGTTATCCGTCCTTGATTTCGGACTGAACACCAGACAGCCAAATGCTGGCTTCGTCCGGCATAAAAAAACCTCCTAACGGAGGTTTTTTTATGCGCGCTTTGTCGTCCGCTATTGACCGCCCCTAACCACCTTTTACCGCCAATTTGTTGCTGACAGACATCACTCCCTTGATGCTTTTGGCCAAGGTCGTAGCCTTGTCGCGTGCCGCAGCCGTAGGCGCAGGGCCAAAAAGCGTGACGTTACCGTCTTTGGTGTCCACATCAATCTTGATGGCGCTCAAATCAGCGTCTTTGGCGAACTCGGCTGAAATGGATGCTGTGATCGCTGCATCATCAGCTTTGCCAGCCAGTGATTGAGCGGTTTTCGCACCCGAGGTTTCGGCGTTTTGGACGGCATCTTTCATGGCATCCCCCGCTTTGGCCATAGAAGCCTCGGCTTTGGCTTTTGCCTCAGTCGCCGCTTGCTCAGTGCTTGTCACCGCGGCATCGAGTTTTTGACCCGCTGTTTGGCCATCCTCTTTTTTGCCGCAGGCAGACAAAGCCGCGCACGCGACGATAGACAGCGCCAGAGCCGCTGACTTGAAGTTGTTGGTTAGAGCCAAGTGTGGGGTGATTTTCATAAGACTCCGGGGAAATGATGGAAAGAGCAGAACGCTGCGCTAGCGAGTTAAAGCAAATCAAAGTTTATCGATGGCCTTTTTAACCTTGTCCTTGGCGCTTTCTTTGGCATCGCCGTAGCCAGCCTGCACTTTGCCTTTGATTTTTTCGGCCTTGCCTTCCGCTTCTAATCGGTCATTGCCAACCAACTGGCCGGCGGCCTCTTTCAGCTTGCCGGTGCTTTGTTCAACACGGCCTTTGACTTGATCTTTATTCATGATGCTTCCTTCGAGGGTTAAAAATGATTTAGCACTGGGCAACGCGACACGTCGCGGCTGCTACAGGCTAAAACAGCCTGCACCATGAATTTAGTAGCAGGGGCTGAAAAGGCAGGTCAGATGCGACTGCTTTTCATGTAGGACAAGCCGGGCTTATGGACGCAAGTGGCAACTGCCACGGCGTTTGCGGAACAGCCGAGGCTCTTCCGCTGCCGCATCGCTGAATACACCGCGCCGAGCCAACCGGGCTTGGTTCAGTTCTTCAGCGTAGGGGCCTTGCTGACGGCGATAGCTGTAGACCCATGCATGGCCCTGCACTACCTGCCAACGCCCGATGTCCTGACCCCCCAGGCGGAGTATGCCCACGCTACGGCCGTAGTCGTCAAACGTGCGAGAAGTGACAGTCACGCTTTGACCGAGCACCCGTCGTTTTAGCGCCTCACGCGCCGCCACACCGCCCGCCTGACAAATTTCAGGAGCGTCAATGCCCTGAATCCTTACTTTCAGTAGCGGCTGGCCCGCACTGGTTTTCACCCACAGTGTGTCGCCATCTACCACCCGCGTGACCACGCCAGATTGCTCTCGCTGTGTCGCCGCTGTCGCCTGCAAGGCAATCAGGGCAGGGATCAAATAAGCTATTAATTTTATAGCTGCTTGCGCCCGTATCCATTGGTCTTTTGGCCAAAAATATAGTTTAAAAGAGAGATTCTTGAGCATTTTTGAGCAGACTCAAGCCGTCACAATCCAACCTTCCAGCGGATCAACATCAGCCGGCAGGCCGTAGCGCGGTGCGCCTTGGCCCTGCGCCCATGCCGCCTGCATCAAACACAACACCGCATCTAGGCTGTCGCCTTTGGCATCTCCCACCAACAGGTCACGCTGCGCATGGGTGAGTTTGAGGCGAAGTCCGAGCCGCGTTTGACCCAACTCCAGCGCCGTGATGAGGTCTTTGCGAGCAATCAGGCGATCTGGCGTTTGCTTGGCCTTGTCGTCGCTTTTGTAGCTGCGCTGGCCCAGCACTTCTCGCGCCAGCAAGCCGGGGTAGCCTTCCAGAGCGATGCGGGTCTTATCGCCACTAAAGAGGCCAGGCAAATGCACGCCCGCACGCAGCAAGTGCGGCACACCGGCATGCAGCATGAAAGCCACGGGAGGGTTGACCCATTTCATGGACGGACTGGAGCCTGCGGGTTTGTCGGCTGCACGATGCGCAAATTTGCCGCCCACGGGGCGTGCATTGCAAAACGCAGCAAAAGTGCTGCGAATGTCCTCGCGGCTTAACGCGGCGTAGTGGTTTATCAACTCGGGCCAAGTCGTCGGCCACTGCAAAAACTCAACCAGCTCGCGCGGCAAACCAAACGGCAAGTCGAAAACGCCCAGCCAAGTCTGTGGTTGGGCGAGCCAGGTTCCGAACGCGTCGAGGGAAGCAACTGGCTCGAGTTTTGAGAGCTGGACGCAACCATTTTTAGCAGCTCCAAGAGCGAAAACGATCGGCTTTTGGCGGTTGGGACTGCTCGAAAAATCGCATCCCAGCAGCAGGGTCAACTCAGGACCTGCCAATAATGCTGGCTGTTGCCATCAACTCTTCAAGCAGCGCTAGGGATACCTGACCGGACACCGCATACGGGTTGAACTCCGGCTTTTCAGAGTATTTCAGCAAGATGGTGGTGTTGAGCTTGGCCACATTAACCTGGCCCATGGTCCAACCGCCGAACCGGCGCTCCATGATTTCTTCATAGTGCAGCAGCACCACGTCTTTATGACGCACATCTTTTTGAATATGGCCATACAAAGCACTGACCTGCATGCGGCCACCTTCAAGGGCCTGCAAAAATATACCGCCGCCATAGCAAAGAATGCCAGTGATCCCGCTGGCCGGATTGTGGGTGCGCGATTGCGCGAGGATCGAATCAGTGGCCGATGCAGACTCGGTATCAGCTAGGCGACTGGCGTAAAGAAGACGTACCAACATGGAAAGTGTGCTCTGGTTGCTGAAGATTACTGATGGGCTGGGACTAAAAAAATATCACGAGGCTTTGGGGATGAGCGACAAAAATTCGCGGCGCAAATTGGGGTCCTTCAAAAACACGCCGCGCATGACCGAGTTGATCATCTTGCTGTCCATGTCTTTCACACCACGCCAACCCATGCAAAAGTGGGTGGCTTCCATGACGATGGCCAAGCCGTCTGGCGATGTCTTTTCCATGATCAGGTCGGCCAGTTGCACAACAGCCTCTTCCTGGATTTGGGGCCGACTCATGACCCATTCAGCCAGCCGCGCATACTTGGACAGACCAATCACGTTGGTATGCTCGTTCGGCAGCACGCCGATCCAGACCTTGCCAATGACAGGGCAAAAGTGGTGGGAACAGGCACTGCGCACGGTGATCGGCCCGACGATCATCAGCTCGTTTAAATGCTCAGCATTCGGAAACTCCGTCACCGCCGGTGCAGCAAGATAGCGGCCCTTGAAGACCTCGTTCAAATACATCTTGGCGACGCGCCTGGCCGTATTGTTGGTGTTGTGGTCCCGCACGGTGTCGATCACCATGCTGTCCAGCACGCCCTGCATTTTTAGTTCCACTTCGTCCAGCAGCTTTTCCAGCTCGCCTGGCTCGATAAACTGGGCAATGTTGTCATTGGCATTGAAGCGCTTCTTGGCAGCGGCCAGCCGTTCGCGGATTTTGACGGAGACAGGTGTGCCTTCGTCTGTGGTGTCTTGTAATGACGTGTCTGATTTCATAAGCATGCTTTGATGTTACCAAACCCCTCAAAATCCCGTTTTAACCTGCTTTTTGGGAAGGTTTTATGGCTTTAAGCTAATAGATACGGGCGCAGGCAGCTACTGATTTAATAGCAACTTCAAGTCATCCAGCGTATTCGCCTCATGCAGCGCCTTGTCACTTCGGATACGCAGCATACGGGGGAAGCGTACCGCAATGCCGCTTTTGTGGCGCGAACTCAAGTTGATACCTTCAAAACCCAGCTCAAACACCAATGTGGGCTTGACGCTTCGTACTGGCCCGAACTTTTCGAGCGTGGTTTTTCGAATCACGCTGTCGACAAGCTTGAACTCTTCATCTGTTAGGCCCGAATAGGCCTTGGCAAACGCGGTCAACTGCAGCGCACCTTCTTTAGCCGGTTCGCGTTTTTCAATAGCTTGGACGACAGCAGCTGCTTCCTGAGCATAGGCTGGCTGACGGTTCCACACCGCGAAGGTGTAATCAGTGTAAAGCGATGCCCGACGGCCATGGCCTGCCTGCGCATAGATTAAGACGCAATCAATCGTCATGGGGTCAATCTTCCATTTCCACCACAAACCATCGGCTTTGGTTCGACCGGTTCCATACGCGGCATCCACACGTTTGAGCATGAAGCCCTCCACCCCCCTGGCGCGCGACTCACTTCGCAAAGCAGCAAACTCTGCCCACGAGCTCAGCCTTTCTATCGGCGACAGTCTGAAGTCCGTCACGCCAAGGATTTGTTCGAGCTGCGAGCGACGTACATGCTGTGGCTGCGCCCGGATGTCCTGACCACCCGCTTCCAGCAAATCGTAGGCCATGAAAGTGACAGGCGCGTCGTGCAGTATTTTTTTGCCTAGCGTTTTACGGCCTATGCGCTGCTGCAGCAAGGCAAAAGCGGCGGGTGCGTTGTTTGCCCAGACCATGATCTCGCCGTCGAGTACCGTCCCATCCGGCAAGGCTGTAGCCAGCGCGACAAGTTCCGGAAAACGCTCGGTCACCAGTTCCTCACCGCGCGACCAGACCCACACCTGCCCTGCCCGCTTGACGATTTGCCCACGGATGCCGTCATATTTCCATTCAACTTGCCAGTCACCAACCGGGCCAAGCTTGCTGTCGAGCCCCTCTAAAGCTGAATCCAACTGATGCGCCAGAAAAAACGGATACGGCTGGCCGGCCTCCATCACGTCCGCAGTGCCGTCTTCAGAATAGGCGATCAACGCACCGAACTTGCTGGCCGTCGGCAACGATTTGGCATCGACATAACCCATCATGCGCTGCGCAATGCGTTTGGCATCCAAGCCCGAATGCGCAGCCAGCGCGCGTTGCACCAGCAGTTTGCTCACGCCGACGCGAAAGCCGCCGCCCACCAGCTTGATGAGCAGAAAGCGACCACGTGAATCGAGCTCACGCCAATAGCTTTTGATGCGCTGCGCTATTTCTTGTTCGTCCAAGCCGCGCAGGGGCAGCAGCCGCTCCTCTACCCAAACAGCCAGGCCCACATCGCTGGCGTCAAAGTTGAGCGGCAAGATATAGGCAATGGTTTCAGCCAGGTCGCCAACGGCCTCATAGCACTCATCGAACAGCCAGTCTTCGATGCCTGCAGCCTCGCAAGCGAGCGCCCGCAGAGTCGCCGTTTTAACCACTTGCCGAGGCTTGCCGCCCGATAAAAAATACACGGCCCAGGCCGCGTCGGCAGGCGTTGCCGCTTGAAAATATTGCTGAAGTGCAGCGACCTTGGCGTTGGTCGATGTCGTACTGTCCAGTTCAGTAAAGAGGGCCGCGAAGTGCTTCATGCAGAGACGCCGCTGTTTGCCATGCTTTCTTCGGCTGCGTCATTGCCATACTCGGTGTGAAACGACCCAGCCTGCAAGCCTTGCTCGGCCAGATACCGCACCATGACGGGAATACTGCCATGCGTAACGATGACGCGATTCGCTCCCGTCGCACCGATGGCACTCATCAGCCCTGGCCAGTCGGCGTGGTCGCTCAATACAAAGCCCTTGTCATAGCTGCCGCGCCTGCGGGCACCGCGCAGTTGCATCCAGCCGCTCGCAAACGCATCGCTGAAGTCGCCAAAGCGTTTTATCCAAGGCCCGGCTGCCGCGCTAGGTGGGCAGAGCACCAAAGCACGTTTGAAGTCGGCGGGGTCAAGTACTTCACTGACCAGCTTTGTGTCGGGCAAGGTCACGCCAGCGTCCCGATACGCGGTATTGAGTGTTTGAATCGCGCTGTGAACAATGATCGGGGCAATCGACGCATCAACGCCGCTCAGAATACGCTGTGCCTTGCCAAAGCTGTAGCACATCAACACGCTGGCGCGTCCGGCTGCTGCGTTGGCCGCCCACCAGGCATTGATCTCGGCGAACACCTCGCTGTCTGACCGCCAGCGGTAGATCGGAAGGCCAAAGGTGGACTCGGTGATGAAAACGTCGCAGCGCACCGCCTCAAACGGGGCACAGGTTGCATCAGGCGCGACTTTGTAGTCACCGCTGGCCACCCAAGTCTGACCACCGTGCTGCAACCTGACTTGCGCAGAGCCCAGCACATGGCCGGCTGGATGAAGTGACAAGGTAACACCGTTGTGCTTGACGACTTCGCCATACTGGACGGATTGCAGCGCGATGCCTTGGCCCAGCCGCGAGCGCAACACGGCCTCACCGGGCTCAGCAGCCAGATAGTGCCTGTGACCGGAACGCGCATGGTCTGCATGAGCATGGGTGATAACAGCGCGCTCAACGCTGCGCCAAGGGTCAATGTAAAAATCACCCGCCGCGCAGTACAGGCCTTCGGGTCTTTGAACAATCAAATCCTGCATGGGAAAAGGAGCAATCTCAGTAGCGTTTTCCGACAATCCAGATCCCGAACCGCATCAGGGCATGCGCCAGATGCCCCAGCATACGCTGGCCAAAGGGCCGCTTGTTGTAGGCTGCCGGATCAATTTGCCGACCTTGGTTGGCAATAGCTGCCAGCAGTTGGTCATGTAGTTGCCCGGCAAATACCGGGTCTTCGACCACCAAATTAGCCTCCCGCGCCAGCAGCAGACTCAACGGGTCAAGATTGGACGACCCGACAGTCGCCCAGTGCCTGTCGATCACCGCGACCTTGGCATGCAGAAAGCTGGCTTCGTATTCATGAATTTCTATCCCCGCACCAAGCAATATTGTGTACACCGGGCGAGCTGCGTGGTACTGCATGAAGTACTCGTATTTGCCCTGAAGCAGCAAGGTCACCTTCACGCCACGGCGGGCCGCGGCCACCAGTGCGCGGCGCAGCTTGCCACCGGGTAAGAAATAAGCATTGGCAATCAGAATTTCATCATGTGCCTGCCCAATGGCTCTGAGATAACTTTTTTCAATGCTGTTGCGATTGCGCAGGTTGTCACGCAAAACCAGCGCTGCCTTGACACCCGGCGTGGCCGTCACCGGTTCACCCGTCATGGGCGTGGCTGGCGCCAAACCCGCTGACGATGTGCGCCCGCCGTAGCCAGCGGCCTTGAACTTGTCCCAAGCGGCGCCTAAATGCCTTTTGCGGGCGCTGTAACCCGCTTGCACGCGCCACCAGAGCAGGGCAACCGCGTCAGCCGCTTCAACTGCCAACGGCCCAGTAGCTGCCACCGCGAAATCAAAGCGGGGCGACTTCAGGTCGCCGTGGTTGGGGTCATAAAAATCATCCAGAATATTGATACCCCCGCAAAAAACCACGCGCTGATCAATCACGCACAACTTGCGGTGCAACCTGCGCCAGCGGTCTGGCATCAACATACCCAACGCGCCTAAACCCGCTGTCAACGGCGAGTAAACGCACCACTGGACGCCGGCAACACGCATTTTTTGGTCCCATTCGGCGTTCAGATGGCCAGATCCAATACCGTCAACCAGCACCTGTACGGTCAGGCCACGCCGCGCGGCGCGAATCAATGCCTCTGCAACGTTCGCGCCAAAGCCGTGCATGTCAAAAATATAAGTTTCAAGCTGTACCCAGTTCAATGCCCCATCGATCGCCTTGATGAGCGCCGGGAAATAGGCCTGCCCGCCTTGCAGCAGCACAAGTTCCGGCGATGTCTGGTTCACAGTCATGGTCAGAGCTTATGCCATGAACTGCGGCAACATCAAAATGGCTTCTGCGTTAGAGGGGGAAAAACATGCATCTGCAGCAGCCATATAAGGCAACCACTGGTGTGCCGTGTGCTCGCGGGGATTGAGCCTGACAGTCGTGCTGCGTGCTACGCGCAAGCCGAACACATGCTCGGTGTTATGCGTGATGTCTGGCGCATAGCGGCTGCGCCAGGCAGGGTAAATTTCGTAAACGTTTGCGACAGACCAGTCCATGAACTGGTCAAGGTCGGCCGAGATGCCGGTTTCTTCCATCACCTCACGTCGGGCGGTGTGCCGCAACTCCTCGCGCAGCGTATCTTTGGAGCCAGTCACACTTTGCCAAAAGCCGGTGTAGTCGGTTCGTTCAATCAGCAAAACTTCTCGCTCTGGCGTATGTATGACGACCAGAACCGACTCAGGTATTTTG
The DNA here is from genome assembly GCA_038204335.1 of Burkholderiales bacterium. Lineage (GTDB taxonomy): Bacteria > Pseudomonadota > Gammaproteobacteria > Burkholderiales > Burkholderiaceae_C > Polaromonas. Next base: position 29,811 of record JBBRDA010000003.1, on the reverse strand, counting down.
AAGTTTTTCACGACTCCTGGCTACCTGCCTTGGTGGTCATTTACCGGCGACTACGACTACTGAAAAAACTAGGCGGCAGCAGGCGCCCGCAACCGAATATGCAATTCTTTGAGCTGCTTTTCGTCTACCGCGCTAGGCGCGTGTGTCAACAAACATTGGGCGCGCTGGGTTTTCGGGAAGGCAATCACGTCGCGGATCGACTCTGCACCTGTCATCATCGTCACGATGCGGTCCAGGCCGAAGGCCAGGCCACCGTGTGGTGGTGCACCGTACTGAAGGGCATCGAGCAGAAAGCCGAACTTTTCTTGCGCTTCCTCAGGGCCGATTTTGAGGGCGTCAAACACCTTGCTTTGCACGTCAGCCTGGTGAATACGCACCGAGCCACCACCGAGTTCCCAGCCGTTGAGCACCATGTCATAGGCTTTAGCGATGCATTTACCCGGATCCGTGTCCATCCAGTCTTCGTGGCCGTCTTTGGGAGCGGTGAACGGGTGGTGAACAGCGCTCCAGCGGTTGTTGGCCTCGTCGTGTTCGAACATCGGGAAATCAACCACCCATAACGGTTTCCAGCCGGCGGTAAAGAGCCCGAGCTTTTTACCCAAGGCGCTTAAACCCACTTTCAGGCGCAAAGCACCGATGCTGTCGTTGACAATTTTCGCCTTGTCAGCCCCGAAAAACAGCAAATCACCATTGACTGCACCGGTGCGCTTCAAAATCTCTGCAATGGCAGCATCGTGGATGTTCTTGACGATCGGGCTTTGCAAACCCTCTTTACCCTTGGCGATGTCGTTGACCTTGATCCAGGCAAGCCCCTTAGCACCATAAATTTTGACAAACTCGGTGTAAGCATCAATTTCGCTGCGCGGCATCTCAGCACCGCCCGCAACGCGCAGAGCCACCACGCGGCCACCGGGTGTAGTGGCAGGCACACTGAAGACCTTAAAGTCCACGTCAGCCATCACATCAGTGAGTTCAGTGAACGCCATGTTGATACGCAAATCCGGCTTGTCAGAGCCATAACGATGCATCGCATCGGCATACGCCATGACAGGGAACTCGCCCAAGTCGGTATTCAAAACGGTTTTAAAAATGTTGCTGATCATGCCCTGGAACATGTCGCGAATATCCTGCTCGCCCATGAAGGACGTTTCAATATCTATCTGCGTGAATTCGGGTTGCCGATCAGCGCGCAGATCCTCGTCGCGAAAGCATTTGGTGATCTGGTAGTAGCGGTCAAAGCCTGCCACCATCAATAATTGCTTGAACAACTGCGGGCTTTGCGGCAGCGCGAAAAACATGCCTTCATTGACACGGCTGGGCACCAGATAGTCGCGCGCGCCCTCTGGCGTGCTTTTGGTCAGCATGGGGGTTTCAATGTCAATAAAACCATTGGCATCGAGAAACTTGCGGGTTTCCATCGCTACGCGGTAGCGCAGCATCAGGTTGTTTTGCATGTAAGGACGACGCAAATCCAGCACGCGGTGCGTTAGGCGGGTCGTCTCAGAAAGGTTGTCGTCATCGAGCTGAAAAGGCGGGGTCACACTGGCGTTCAATACCGTCATGTCGTGGCACAGCACCTCAATCTTGCCGCTTTTCAGGCTGTCATTGGCGGTGCCCTCGGGGCGGGCTCGCACAATTCCCTTGACTTGAATACAAAACTCGTTACGCACGCCCTCAGCGGTAGCAAACATGTCCGCACGGTCGGGATCACAAACCACCTGCACATAACCCTCGCGGTCCCGCAGGTCAACAAAAATAACGCCGCCGTGATCACGCCTGCGGTTGACCCAGCCGCACAGGGAGACGGTTTGGCCCATCAGGGCTTCGGTCACCAGACCGCAATAGTTCGAGCGCATTTGTGAAGACATGGATAGTTAACTATTCTGAGAGGATTATTTTGGTTTGTAAGTTGCAGCACTGCCGGGGACGACGACGCCCATAGAAATAACGTACGTCAACGCCTGGTCGACACTCATGTTCAATTCAATACAGTTTTCACGCTTGAGCATCACGAAATAGCCGCCTGTCGGGTTGGGTGTTGTCGGAACATAAACGCTGAGATAGTCACCGGTCAAATGGTTCGCCACATCGCCGCCAGGGGAGCCAGTTTGAAAGGCTATCGTCCAGACGCCTTCGCGCGGCCACTGCACCAGCAAGGCTTTGCGAAAGGCATTGCCGTTTTCTGAAAACAGCGTGTCGGACACCTGCTTGACACTGGAATATATTGAGCGAACGATAGGTATACGACCGAGCAACGCGTCCCACCAACTGACGAGTTTTCTGCCAAAGAAATTACTCGCAAAACCGCCGATGATCAGTACGATCGCCAGCGCAAGTAGTACACCAAACCCGGGAATGTGAAACCCGATTAACTTATCAGGATGCCAGTTCTCCGGGAGGATTTGCAGGGTTTGATCCAGCGTGGCAATAAACCAGTTCAAGAGCCAGACCGTGATGGCCAAAGGCACCAGCACCAAAAGTCCAGCCAGCAGCCACTTGCGAACAGCGGCCATCATGACGCGGCCTTGGGCGCGGGCGCCGGGCTCGCCGCGGCGGGTGCAGGTGCTGGCGCTGCGGCTGGCACCTTTGCGGCCGGCGTTGCTGCATCTGATCCGCCGCTAGTACTCGCCACTGCTTTTTCTGGGCTGCTGGATTCTGAGGATTTTTCACCGTCTTTGGCTTTGTCGCCGCCACCCGCGCCGCCTTTGCCATCGCGAAAATCTGTGACGTACCAGCCCGAACCCTTGAGCTGAAAACCAGCGGCCGTCAGTTGCTTTTTAAAGGCTGGCGCGCCACATGCAGGGCAGTCAACCAATGGGACGTCTGACATTTTCTGCAAAACATCTTTGGCATGCCCGCAGGACTCGCATTTGTAGGCGTAAATTGGCATGGTTTTGAAAACTCTGAAAGATGGGTAAATCTCGGGCGGGGCGCGAGATTCAAAGCCCTCGATTATAAGGCTTGGCCTAGAAAAGCCTGACTCTTAGCAGTACCTGCATGGCGACCAGCCCCAGCAAAAACCCGACGCCCCCGTAAATAATGCCTTGTAGCAATTTGTTGGTCCGTTTTTGCTCAGCCAGCAACTCCAGCAACTCTCGCCGGTTCGAGTTTTGCGGCTCTTTCAGGTACTGCGACAAAAGTCGCGGTAGCGTCGGCAGCAACTTGGCATAGGACGGGGCTTCAATCTTGAACTGAGCCAGTAGCTTTTCAGGTCCGACCTGCTCAACCATCCATTTTTCTAAAAACGGCTTGGCCGTGCTCCACAAGTCCAAATCGGGATCCAGATCGCGGCCTAGGCCCTCAATGTTCAACAGAGTTTTTTGCAGCAGCACCAGTTGCGGCTGAATCTCGACATGAAAGCGGCGCGAGGTTTGAAACAGCCGCATCAGCACCAGACCGAGCGATATTTCCTTAAGCGGCCTGTCAAAATACGGCTCACAGCAGGCGCGGATGGCAGACTCCAGTTCATCTACACGGGTGCTAGCGGGCACCCAGCCTGACTCAATGTGCAACTCTGCGACGCGCTTGTAATCACGCCTGAAAAACGCACTGAAGTTTTGCGCCAGATACTCCTTGTCAGTCTCGGTCAGCGTACCGACGATGCCAAAGTCCAGTGAAATAAAACGCCCAAAGGTTGCGGGTTCAAGGCTGACCTGTATGTTGCCGGGGTGCATGTCGCCATGAAAATAGCCATCGCGGAAGACCTGTGTGAAAAATATAGTTACGCCATCCCGCGCCAGCTTTTTCATGTCCACACCAGCGTCGCGCAAGCGCTGGGTCTGTCCGATCGGCACACCCTTCATCCGCTCCATCACCATCACGTCGGGCATGCAGTAGTCCCAAATCATTTCTGGAATCATGACCAGATCCAGCCCGGCCATATTGCGCCGCAGTTGTGCACCGCTGGCGGCTTCGCGCAGCAGGTCCAGTTCGTCGTGCAGATACTTGTCAAACTCTGCCACCACTTCGCGCGGCTTCAAGCGTTTGCCATCTTGTGACGCACCCTCCACCCAACCTGCCATCATGTGCATCAAAGCGAGATCTTTTTCAATCGCTGGCTTCATATTTGGCCGCAGCACCTTGACGGCTACTTCACGGCCATTTGGCAGGACTGCAAAATGAACCTGGGCAATCGATGCGCTGGCAATGGGTGTGTGCTCAAAACTGGCAAAGATCCTGTCCAGCGGGCGACCAAACGATTTCTCAATCATGGCCACAGCCAGAGCTGATTCAAACGGCGGAACACGGTCTTGCAGTCTGGCCAGCTCATCTGCAATATCTGGCGGCAACAAATCCCGGCGGGTCGACATCACCTGCCCAAACTTGACAAATATCGGGCCAAGACTCTCCAATGCCTCGCGCAGTCGCTCACCGCGCGGTGCGCGCAAGTCTCGACCGACAGAAACAATGCGTTTGAGCAGCTTGATCCAGGGCTTTTCAAAACTGGCCAATACCAACTCATCCAGGCCAAACCGAAGCACCGTCCAGACGATGAAGGTTCCCCTGAAAATCCGGCTCATGCCCCCGCCTTGACATTCAGATCACGCGAAGCAGCGAAGGGGCTGCCGGGAGCAGTGGCCACGAACTGCTTCAAACCCGCCAAAGCGCGCCTGGCTGCATCAGCCAAGGCATGGGCAGGCACATCGCCCAGCACGCGTGACAGGTCCTCTTCAAAGTCCCAGCGCAGGTTTTCAGCCAGCCAGCCAAGCTCAGCGGCCAGTTGTACATCGCCCTCTATTTTTACTGGCGGTGCTTTGCCGGCCATGACCGATTGCAGCAAACTCATCGGTGAATCAACCGCTACCTCAATCAACAAATCAGGCTTTGCAGCGGAACTGGCTTTGTCGAGCAGGCCTGCCGGGGTGATCAGCAAATCAAGTGCAAACAAGCCCCAGCGGATGTGCAGCACGCTGCCTTTTTTGCGGGCCAGACGGTCTTGCGCTTCCTTCTCCTGCATCAGGATATGGTTCAAAAAAAGCACCAAGCGCTGCTGCGTCTCGCTGACCACCCAATCGGGCGGCTGAAAACGTGTGGCGATGGATTCCAGAAAAGAAAAAGGGAACGTGTTATTCATACGTTCCCGATTTTGACGGATTATTTAACCCCGAGGGGTTAGCCAGACATTTATTGCAAGGCTTGTACGCCTGCTACAAGCCAGCCGCCCGTGCCATTGCGCGGCTTGGTCATGTTCCAGACTTCGCGAAATGGGCTCGCCCCGCTGGACAGGTCCTCGCGGATCATGCCCGAGAACTCAACGCTCGCCATGTACACATCGGCCAGTTCCTCAATGCCAAGCAGCTTGGCATCGAGCATTTGTACGTCAGTTTTGTTCACATCGGCACCCGTGTGGGACTCCCGCTCGGACAGCTGCGTCTTGATTTCGCTGAGCATCTCGTCGGTCATCATGGCGCGCAGGTTGTTGATGTCTGAACGATCCCAAGCGTCCTGTAGTGTCAGGAAGTTGGCCTTGCAGGCCTTCAGGAAGCCGTCAGCGTCGAAACCGGCAGGCACACCCCAAGATTGCGAACCAGCCAGACCGGAACCGATCATTGAACCTGAGCCTGTACCTTGCGAGCTTGCGTCAAAAGCCATGCTGTTGCGCTCCCAAGGGCGAGCGGAGGCGTCGTTCCCGACGTTCTCGGGGCTGTAGCTTTTGGGTGTCGCTGGGTTGCCCGCACCCTGAAAGGCGAACGGGGATTTTGCTGGCTCAGAGCCACCGCCTTTAAATTTGCGATACAAAAAGCCGCCGACCACCATCACGACCAGCGCCAACAAGGCAAACATGATGATCTGACCAAAAGCCCCGCCTAGGCCCAACGAGGATGCGAGCCAAGCCAAGCCAAGACCGGCGGCCAAACCGCCAAGCATGGCGCCCCATGGTTTCTTGGGTGCAGCAGCGGCAGCGCCAGGCGCCGCCGTGGGCGCGGCTGGCGTCGCAGGCGCAGCATCGCGCTTGGTCACGTTCGAGGACTGCTGACCGATGGACTTACCGCCGCCCATTCGTTTGGCAGCATCGGCGCTGGTAGATGCAAAGCCAAAGCTGAGCGCCATGGCAGCGGAAAGAACAATAGACCAGATTTTCATAATGTCTCCTTAGTACAAACCGTACAAAACTTCAATGGGAACAAGAATTCGATATGTGTACAAATACTGAAATCTCAACACTTGATTCCAACATGCAATGCCACCACCCCGCCCGACATGTTGTGATAGTCCACATGACCAAAACCACCTTTGAGCATCATGGTTTTTAGCGCATCTTGGTCCGGGTGCATTCGAATCGACTCAGCTAAATATTGGTAGCTGGTATCGTCATTGGCGACCAGCTTGCCAAGTTTCGGTAAAACCTTGAAAGAATACCAATCATAAATTTTTGTCAGCGGCTTGGCCACCCTGGAAAACTCCAATACCAACAGCTTGCCGCCAGGTTTGAGCACCCGATTCATTTCTAGAAGCGCAGCATCTTTGTGCGTCATGTTGCGCAAACCGAAGGCAACTGTCACCAAATCAAAATGACCATCTGCAAAGGGCAGATGCTCGGCATCGCACGCCAGGGTTGGCAGGCTCACGCCTGCATCCAGCAAGCGGTTACGCCCTTCGCGCAGCATGGCTTCGTTGATATCGGTGTGCACCACCTGACCGGTGGCGCCGACCTTGGGGGCAAACGCCAGCGCCAGGTCGCCAGTGCCGCCCGCAATGTCCAGCACACGCTGACCGGATTTGACGTTGGCCACCAGCACCGTATAAGCCTTCCATGCGCGGTGCATGCCGACCGACATCAGGTCGTTCATGACGTCGTATTTGGACGCGACAGAGTCAAACACGCCGCGCACTGCTTTGGCCTTGTCTTTTTCCTCGACAGATTGAAAACCGAAATGGGTAGTTGTCATGAACTCAATACTAGGACGTGAACGATGTATTTAACGCTGACAACCCTAGTGAGCCGTAGGGCATTGCCGCCTTTTATGCCGGAAAAACAACACCGAAGTTGGCGTAGGACTTAGTGGCTGCTGCAACCATGACCCCCTGCAACCACCATGGGCGCATCGCGCAGCGCTCCTGCTGCCTCTAGGCGGCGGTTGTAGTCGTCCCACAGTTGCGCTTGCTGGGACCCCAGATGATAAAGATAGTCCCACGAAAAGATACCGCTTTCGTGACCGTCAGAAAACACCGGCTTGACGGCGTAGTTGCCAATCGGCTCAAGTTCAACCACCCCAACTTCACGCTTGCCGGTTTGCAACACCTCTTGGCCCGGGCCATGGCCCATGACCTCGGCTGAAGGAGAGTAAACACGCATCAACTCAAACGGAATCTTGAACTCCGCACCATCCGAAAAGGCCACCTGCAGCAGTCGCGATTTGCTATGGACGGTCAGTGCTGTGGGGGTGGGTGAATCTGCCTGGAGGCCGGCCATAGGAGTTGCCTTTAAAAAATTCAGGATGCCAGCTTTTCAGCCAGCAGAAAATTGACTTGCGCGCACTGCAAGGACAGTTGCGCCAACATTTTTGCATTCGGTTCGCGCTGCGGCGCGGCCCATACAGAACCGGGATAGTGGCTATCCCAGTCAAACCTCGCCATGACATGCCAGTGCAAATGCGGCACGGCGTTACCTAGCGCAGCCAAATTAATCTTTGTCGGTTTTAGCCGTTCCCGCAAGATCTGCTCGACCAAGACCACGGTGTTCATGCAGTGGTTGCGTTCATCTGGCGACAGGTCTGAAAACTCAGCCACATGCGCATTCCACACGACACGGTAAAACGCCGGAAAGCCCGCCTCAACAGCCTGAATAACACGCAACTGCTCATTCTTAAAGATCAGCAAGCCGCCATCTGTTTCGCACAAAGGGCAGCCAGTCACGCTCACACCAATACCCGCTCTATGCCGCCATGATTGGCCGAGTCAACATAACTCTGCAACCAGTCCTTGCCAAGCATCTGGTTAGCCATTTCGACCACAATGTAGTCAGCTTCCAGCAGGCCGTTTTTCATATCGTCTTGGTAGCGTGACAGGCCTTGCAGGCAGCTGGGGCAGCTGGTCAAGATTTTGACGTTGGCTTGCTCAGCAACAGCACCGGACGCTCGCAATTGCGCCTCACCCTTTTGCAGCTCTTCTTCTTTTCTAAACCGGACTTGGGTCGAGATGTCAGGCCGCGTCACCCCCAGCGTGCCGGATTCACCGCAGCAGCGCTCGTTTTTGAGCACGTTGTCGCCGAGCAGCGCCTTGACGGTTTTCATGGGCTCTTGCAGCTTCATCGGGCTGTGGCAAGGGTCGTGGAAGAGATAGCCATTGCCATCACCATTTTCAGGCCGCAAAGTGATGCCTTTTTCGAGCAAATACTCATGAATGTCAATGATGCGGCTGCCGGGGAAAATTTTGTTGAACTCATAGCCCTGCAACTGGTCATAGCAGGTACCACAGCTCACCACCACGGTTTTGATGTCCAGGTAATTCAGCGTGTTGGCCACGCGGTGAAACAGTACCCGGTTGTCAGTGATGATTTTGTCGGCCTTGTCAAACTGGCCGCTGCCTTTTTGCGGGTAGCCGCAGCATAGGTAGCCTGGCGGCAACACCGTTTGCACGCCCGCATGCCACAGCATCGCCTGGGTGGCCAAGCCGACTTGGCTGAACAAGCGCTCAGAGTCGCAACCAGGGAAGTAAAACACCGCTTCGGTCTCGGCTGTGGTGACTTTCGGATTGCGAATGATGGGGACGTAGTCTTTGTCTTCGATGTCCAGCAGCGCGCGCGCCGTTTTCTTCGGCAGGCCGCCCGGCATTTTTTTGTTGATGAAATGAATCACCTGCTCTTTGATCGGCGCCTTGCCGGTCGTGGCGGGCGGCGCAGATGTTTGCTTGCGCGCCAATCGCTTGAACAGCTTGTTCGCCAATCGCTGCGCCTTGAAACCGACATCGACCATCGCGCTGCGCATGAACTTGATGGTTTGCGGATTTGTGGCGTTCAAAAACACCATGGCTGCTGCATTGCCGGGGCGGAAGGTTTTTTGGCCCATTTTGCGCAGCAGGTTGCGCATGTTCATCGAGACCTCGCCGAAGTCAATATCCACCGGGCAAGGGCTCAAGCATTTGTGGCACACGGTGCAGTGGTCAGCGACGTCTTCAAACTCCTGCCAGTGTTTGATGCTCACGCCGCGCCGGGTTTGTTCCTCATACAGGAAAGCCTCAACCAACAGCGAGGTGGCCAAAATCTTGTTGCGCGGGCTGTACAGCAGGTTGGCGCGCGGCACATGGGTGGCGCAAACGGGCTTGCATTTGCCACAGCGCAGGCAGTCCTTGACGCTATCGGCAATCGCGCCAATGTCTGACTGCTGCATGATTAAAGACTCATGCCCCATCAAACCGAAGCTCGGTGTGTAGGCATTGGTAAGATCAGCCAGCAGAGGCTCTTTTAACCTGTTTTTACCTATATTATTGGCCTCTAGCCCAATAAATTCGGGCGCAAGCAGCTCCTTATTTCGTAGCAATTTGCCTTTGTTGAAACGCCCCTCCGGGTCTACTTTGGCTTTGTAATCAGCAAACGGTTTCAGTTCTGCGTCGGTCAAAAACTCCAGCTTGGTGATGCCGATGCCGTGCTCGCCAGAAATCACCCCATCCAGCGAGCGCGCCAGCAGCATGATGCGTTCAACGGCATGGCGTGCAGTTTGCAGCATCTCGTAGTCGTCACTGTTGACCGGCAAGTTGGTGTGAACGTTACCGTCACCCGCATGCATATGTAGCGCAGCCCAGACGCGGCCCTTGAGCACGCGCTTGTGAATCGCCACGCATTCGGTAAATATCGGCAAAAACGCACCACCGGTCAGAATCGCTTGCAGCGGTGCTTTGAGCTGCGTTTTCCAGCTAGCACGCAGGGTGTGGTCTTGCAGTTCCGCAAAAAGAGCATCGACGTTTTGCAGCCAACCCGCCCACAAAGTACGAACTTCTTCGACCAAAGCCAAGGCTTGTGCAACGCGATCCTCCAGCATCTCGGGAGACGGTACATCGCTCGCATCCTCAGCCTTGCCTAGCGGCAAATTGCCTTTGCTCAAGAAAGCCTGCAGCGCATCGCAAAGCTTGATCTTGTTGGCGAGGCTCAACTCGATGTTGATGCGTTCAATACCGTCGGTGTACTCGGCCATGCGCGGCAGGGGAATCACCACGTCTTCGTTAATTTTGAAGGCGTTGGTGTGACGCGAAATAGCAGCGGTTTTTTTGCGGTCTAGCCAGAACTTTTTGCGCGCCTCAGGGCTGATAGCGATGAAGCCTTCGCCACTGCGCGAGTTGGCAATGCGCACGATTTCGCTGGTGGCTCGGGCCACGGCATCTGCATCGTCGCCTGCAATATCACCAATCAGAACCATTTTGGGCAGTCCGCCGCGTTTGGATTTGGTGGCGTAACCCACGGCGCGCAGGTAGCGGTCGTCCAGATGCTCCAGGCCCGCCAGCAGCACAGGCGAGCCGGCCGCCTCGCTGCGCTTTTGCTCGGCAAACATGAAGTCTTTGATCTCGACAATGCTGGGAACTGCGTCTTTGGCGTTGCCAAAGAACTCCATGCAGACGGTGCGGGTGTGAATCGGCATGCGGTGAACGATCCAGCGGGCGCTGGTGATCAATCCGTCGCAACCTTCTTTTTGAATGCCTGGCAGGCCGCTTAAAAACTTGTCAGTGACGTCTTTACCCAAGCCTTCTTTGCGAAAGCTTTTGCCGGGTATGTCCAGCCGCTCAGACCGTACAAATGTTTTGCCATCCGACTCAAAATACTTCAGGTCAAAGCTGGCCAGCTCGGCGTCATGAATCTTGCCCAGGTTGTGGTTGATGCGGGTGACTTCCAGCCACTGCGAATCCGGCGTGACCATGCGCCAGCTGGCCAAGTTGTCGAGCGCCGTGCCCCAAAGAACGGCTTTTTTACCGCCCGCGTTCATGGCAATGTTGCCACCGATGCAAGAGGCTTCAGCCGACGTCGGGTCCACCGCGAACACATAGCCGCCCCGGTCGGCGGCATCAGCGACGCGCTGGGTCACCACACCGGCTTCGGTCCATACGGTGGCGACGGGATTGTCCAAGCCCGGCAGCGTGACCATTTCTACTTCGGTCATGGCCTCGAGTTTTTCAGTATTGATGACGGCAGATTTCCAGGTCAGAGGAATCGCGCCGCCGGTGTACCCCGTGCCGCCGCCGCGCGGGACAATCGTCAGGCCCAAATCAATGCAGCCTTTGACCAGGCCTGCCATTTCAACTTCGGTATCGGGCGTGAGCACGACAAACGGGTATTCAACCCGCCAGTCGGTCGCGTCCGTCACATGCGAGACACGCGATAAACCGTCAAACTTGATGTTGTCTTTTTCGGTCAGCTTGCCCAGTTTGCGACTGGCCAGGCGGCGCAGATCGTATATTTCTTCAAAAGCGCGGGCAAAACGACTAACAGCATCGCGCGCAGCTTGTAAAAGTTCACCCACAACAGCATCACGCTGGCTGTCCGCACCCGGCGTACGGCGTTTTTCAACTTCGCCCAGCCGGTGCTGTAGCGCATCAACCAGCAGCTTGCGGCGTTTGGGGTTGTCGAGCATGTCGTCTTGCAGATAAGGATTGCGCTGCACCACCCAGACATCGCCCAGCACCTCGTAGAGCATGCGGGCAGACCGGCCGGTTTGGCGCTCACCACGCAACTGGTTCAGCAGGTCCCAGCCTCGTGCGCCCAACAGGCGAATGACGACTTCGCGGTCAGAAAAAGAGGTGTAGTTGTAAGGAATTTCGCGGATGCGAGACTCGTCGGCCTTTGCATCAACAGCAAAAGCATCTAATTCTTGAAATAAAGTGGGTGCGTTCATCGTGAAAATGTGGCGCGTTCAGCGACCATCCGCAAGCGCGAGCTAATGTTACCGCAGTGCAACATTCGTGACAGGAACGGCGGCTAACCCCCTACAAACCCGGCTTGCTAAATATTTTCGCTGGATTTAAATATCACTGTCACAAACCAGACATATGCTGGGATTCGGCTTTTTCAGGTTATTTTTCAGGAGCTTTTATGAAATATCGTTTTGCAGCCGCCGCTTTGGCTACTTTTACCGCGTATCTGCCGCTCAGCAGCCATGCACAAACTGAAATCCAGTGGTGGCATTCGATGGGCGGCGCCCTCGGCGAGTGGGTCAATGACCAAGCCAAAGACTTCAACGCCAGCCAGAAAGACTACAAAGTCGTCCCGACCTTCAAAGGCAGCTACGACGAGTCCATGACTGCCGCGATTGCCGCATTCCGCGCGGGTAACGCCCCCCATATTTTGCAGGTTTTCGAAGTCGGTACCGCCACCATGATGGCGAGTAAGCAAGCCATCGTGCCAGTGACTGACGTGATGAAAAGAGCCGGTATCAAGTTTGACGCTGGCGCTTACGTGCCAGCAGTCGCGGGCTATTACACCGCACCAAGCGGCGACATGCTCAGCTTTCCTTTCAACAGTTCCACCACTGTTTTCCATTACAACAAAGACGCGCTGAAGGCCGCAGGTGTCGATACCGTTCCGACGACCTGGCCTGAAGTGGCTTTGGCAGCAGCCAAACTCAAAGCCAATGGCCACAAGTGCCCTTTCACCACCAGTTGGGTCAGCTGGACCCAGCTCGAGAGCTTTTCAGCTTGGCACAACGTCGAGTTTGCGAGCAAAGGCAATGGCATGAAGGGCCTGGACACGCGCCTGACCTTCAACACGCCGCTACACGTTCGTCACATTGAAAACTTGGCCAACATGTCCAAACAGGGCCTGTTCGTTTACAAAGGCCGCGGCAATCTGGCGGATGCCACCTTTGTTTCTGGCGAATGCGCCATGGTGACAGGCTCATCCGCCCTGTACGGCAACATCAAACGCAATGCCAAATTTGCTGCCGGGATTGGCGCATTGCCCTACTACCCGGACGTTCCGGGTTCACCGCAAAACACCGTGATTGGCGGCGCCAGCCTGTGGGCCATGTCGGGCAAACCTGCGGGTGACTACAAAGGCGTCGGCCAGTTTTATGCGTTCCTGTCGCAGCCCGCTGAAGCGGCCAAGAGCCACCAGCGCACCGGTTACTTGCCGTTGACCAAGGCGTCTTATGAGATGACTGAAAAGTCCAATTTCTACAAAGAAAATCCGGGTACCGATGTGTCAGTCACGCAGATGATCCGCAAAACCACTGACAAGTCGCGCGGCATTCGATTGGGCAACTTTGTGCAAATCCGCGCTATTAACGACGAAGAGCTCGAACAAGTCTGGGCCGGTAAAAAGTCTGCCAAAGACGCACTGGACACCGCTGTCAAACGCGGCAATGAACAGCTCGAGCGCTTCCAGACCGCCAACAAGGGCAAGTAAGCCAGGAAACCACCTAAAAATGGCCTAAAAAGGCTATTTTTAGGGGTTAAATACTGCCTTAACCCAATCAATACGGGCGCAAGCAGCTATTTAATTAATAGCAAACTATCTATAAAAAGAAACATCGAATTGGAAAAACGGGTCCTCTTCAAATCAGCCTGGCTGCCCTGGGTTCTCGTTGCGCCCCAGTTGTTGATCGTGCTGGTTTTCTTCTTTTGGCCTGCCAGCCAGGCGGTATGGCAAAGCGTGTTGTCTGAAGATGCTTTCGGCACGTCAAGCGAATTTGTCGGCATGCTGAACTTTTCGAGGCTTTGGGCCGACAGCACATACCTCAACTCTTTCAAAGTCACGGCGGTTTTTTCAGTGCTGGTCGCCGGCTGCGGCCTGGCGAGTGCGCTGCTGCTGGCAGTGATGGCCAACGGCGTGATACGCGGTGCGGGCACCTACAAAACGCTGCTGATCTGGCCTTATGCGGTAGCGCCTGTGGTTGCCGGTGTGCTGTGGGTCTTCATGTTCTCGTCGCCAATGGGCGTGATCTCGTTTGCGCTGCAATCGGTGGGCGTCGAGTGGAACCACCTGCTCAACTCGACCCACGCGATGACCTTGATCGTGATTGCTGCGGTGTGGAAGCAGATTTCGTACAACTTCCTCTTCTTTCTGGCGGGTCTGCAGTCCATCCCCAAATCGCTCTTGGAAGCAGCAGCCATTGACGGCGCGTCGCCTGCACGGCGCTTTTGGACGATTGTTTTCCCGCTTTTGACCCCCACCACGTTTTTCCTGCTGGTCATCAACGTGATTTATGCGTTTTTTGACACTTTCGGCATTGTGGACGCCGCCACCCAGGGCGGGCCGGGCAAGGACACAGCCATCTTGGTCTATAAGGTTTACTTTGACGGATTCAAGGCCATGGACATTGGCGGCTCGGCGGCGCAGTCGGTGGTGCTGATGGTGATTGTGATTGCGCTGACGGTGCTGCAATTCAGGTTCATCGAGAAAAAAGTCAACTACTGAAATATGGCACGACAAAGATACATGTTTCTCAGTCAAACAGGGGCCGCGGATCTGGCTTTGCCAGGCCGCAGGCGCAGCGGCCCCCTCGGGGGGCAGGGCGTTACACGCAGTGAACAACCGTGGGGGTCATTTTCACATGATTGAACGCCGACCGATCGCAAAATTTTTCTCGCATGCTGTGCTCATTGTTGGCGTGGCCATCGTCGCCTTTCCGCTGTACCTCGCCATCATCGCCTCAACCCAGTCCCCCGACCAGATCGCCCAGTCCAATCCGCTGTCGCTGATTCCGGGCGGCCATGCGCTGGAGACTTACCGCATCGCCTTGTTTGGCGGTGAAAACACGCGGGGCGGCACCTTTCCGCCTGCCCTGCCGATGATGTGGGTCAGCCTGGTCTCTGCGTTGGTGATTGCCATCGGCAAAATTGCTATCTCGCTGCTGTCGGCGTTTGCGATTGTTTACTTTCGCTTCCCAGCCAAGACTCTGGTTTTCTGGATGATCTTTGTCACGCTGATGTTGCCAGTGGAAGTACGCATTGGCCCTACTTACGCGGTGGTGTCTGACTTGGGCATGCTCAACAGCTATGCCGGTTTGACGATTCCCCTGATTGCCTCTGCCACTGCTACCTTCTTGTTTCGCCAATTCTTTTTGACCGTGCCCGACGAGCTGGTGGAGGCCGCGCGTATGGACGGGGCCAGCCCGATGCGCTTTTTTTGGGATGTGCTGCTGCCATTGTCCAAAACCTCGATCGCAGCGCTGTTTGTGATTCAGTTCATTTACGGCTGGAACCAATACCTGTGGCCCCTGCTGGTCACCACCAACGAGAACATGTACCCAGTGGTGCTGGGCATCAAGCGCCTGATTGCGGGCGAAGCCTACACCGAATGGAATGTGGTCATGGCAACGGCCATCCTCGCCATGCTGCCGCCCGCGCTGGTGGTCATACTGATGCAGAAATGGTTTGTCAAAGGCCTTGTGGACACTGAGAAATAATATGGCATCGATCAATCTCAACAACGTCACCAAAAGCTATGGCAACGGTGCCAAAGCGCTGCAAGTCATTCACGGGGTGACGGCCGCCATTGCTGACCATGAATTCATCGTCATCGTCGGGCCATCAGGCTGCGGCAAATCCACGCTGCTGCGCATGGTGGCGGGCCTGGAAGACATCACCGGCGGCGAGATCAGCATTGGCAGCCGTGTCGTCAACAAGCTGGAGCCGGCAGAGCGCGACATTGCCATGGTGTTTCAAAACTATGCGCTGTACCCGCACATGAGCGTGTTTGACAACATGGCTTACGGTCTCAAAATTAAGAAAGTACCGGTTGAAGAGATCCGGCAGCGTGTGGACAAAGCCGCCGGCATTCTGGAACTCGGCAAGTTTTTAGAGCGCAAGCCGCGTGAGTTGTCGGGCGGCCAGCGTCAGCGCGTGGCCATGGGCCGCGCCATCGTGCGCCAGCCCCAAGTATTTTTGTTTGACGAGCCACTCAGCAACCTGGACGCCAAGCTGCGCGTCCAAACCCGGCTAGAG
Source organism: Burkholderiales bacterium (assembly GCA_038204335.1). Classification (GTDB taxonomy): domain Bacteria; phylum Pseudomonadota; class Gammaproteobacteria; order Burkholderiales; family Burkholderiaceae_C; genus Polaromonas. The sequence goes on along the minus strand of JBBRDA010000003.1, from coordinate 13,944 downwards.
ATTCAAAAGCTACACCGCGAACTCGGCATCACGTCGCTGTTCGTTACTCACGATCAGGTTGAAGCCATGACACTGGCCCAGCGCATGATGGTCATGAACGCGGGCCGCATGGAGCAATTTGGCACGCCCGAAGAGGTGTACCACCGCCCGGCCACCACGTTTGTAGCCAGTTTTATCGGTTCGCCGCCAATGAACCTCTTGAAGAACGCGACGGGCGCCAAGCCTGGGTATATTTTGGGCATTCGGCCTGAGCATCTGGACATCGGTACAGATGGCGGCTCAGGAGCTTGGCAGGCGGTGGTTGAATCAACCGAAATGCTGGGCGCTGAGCGACTGTTGTATTGCCGCTTGGGTAACGAGCAATTGGTGGTGCGTACCGATGAGGCAGCGGCAGCTCCCACTTTGGGTCAAACAATTTCCCTGACGCCGCGTGCAGACAGAGTGCATCACTTTGATGCTGCTACCGGGACGCGCATCAGCGATTGACCGACAAACTGCCGATAATGGGCGAATGACCTGCCGCCACATGACCCAACGCTTTTTGTTGCTCTTAGTGGTCAGCCTGCTTCCCGCCTGCGGTTTTTCAGACGGTAAATTCACGCTTGATTTTTCGGCCCGGCAGATTCAGGATGCCATTGCACCCAAGTTTCCGGCAGAAAACTGCCCTTTGCCGCTGACTTGCATCAAGCTGCAAAACCCGGCGGTCACGCTGCAAGACAACTCAGACCGTATCACGCTGATGCTGGATACCACGGTGACGATATTGCAGCAGCCAGTGACTGGCACGGCGGTGGTGTCAGCCAAGCCGCGTTACCAAGCCAGCACCGGCGAGATCTTTCTAGATGATTCGCAGATTCAGGCTCTACAGTTCAAGGGCGTACCGCCCAATGTGACGAACTTCGTGACCCAATACGGCTCGATACTGGCCAAGCAAAGCCTGGAGCGCACCCCGATTTACAACTTTAAAAGCAACCAGACTGAAAAAATGGCGCGCATGAGTATTGCGGATGTCAAAGTGGTGGGCGGCAAGCTGCGCGTGTGGATTGACCCGACGATGCAGCAACTACCGAAGGCAACGCCATGACAACTGACTGGCCGTATCCCCGCTGGGTAGCGCATCGGGGCGCAGGCAAACTGGCTCCTGAAAACACACTCGCTGCTTTCAAGCTGGGCGCTGAAAACGGCTACCGCATGTTTGAGTGCGACGTCAAACTCAGCAGTGACGGCGTGCCCTTTTTGTTGCACGATGACACGCTGGAGCGCACCACCAATGGCCAAGGCGTGGCCGGCTTGCAAACCTGGGCCGCACTGCAAAAACTGGATGCCGGCAGTTGGCATTCAGCGACTTACACGGGCGAGCCCCTTGCCAAATTAGCAAGCCTAGAGACCATCGCCACCTGGTGTATCCACAACGACTTTGATCTGAACATTGAAATCAAGCCAACCACGGGCACCGACGAGCTTACCGGTGAAGTCGTTGCCAAACTGGCAGCGCAGCTCTGGCAAAAAACTGCTCGCAAGCCGCTGCTGACATCCTTCAAACCAGATGCATTGCGGGCGGCACAAGACGCTGCGCCAGACCTGCCGCGCGGTCTGCTGCTACACGACCTGTGGACCGGCTGGCTGGAAACGGCTTTGGTTTTGGGCTGTCAGGCTGCCATTTGCCATCATCGGCTGTGGGACACCTCCAGCGTTACCCAAGCCAAAAGCGCAGGTTTTAGAACCCTGAGCTACACCGTCAATGATGAGGCTGAAGTCCAGCGGCTTCTGGCCTTAGGGACCGACGGCATCATCACTGACCGGGTTGACGTCTTCAAGCCCTGAGTAAGCTGATCGACTTGGGCTACACCCGCCATCCGCGCGCCAAAACCCATTGGCACAACGCAGAGGCCAAGACCATGGCGGCATAGGTTGCCATCTTGCCGTCGTTGCCGAAAAACACCAGCCCAGCTGCGAGAATGACGACGTTTACTATAAAAATAATAGCTGCTTGCGCCCCTATTGATTGAGTTTTGGGCCTTTTTGATACCAAAAACCGGCTGAAAAGTCGGCTTAACAGCGCCAACAGCAACGCCACTACGGCGGCTGGCGCCACAAAATTCAGCAGGTGATCCGTCAGTAGATAGGCGGTCATGGAGCAGTTTTAGGTCGGCATTAGGTGTTTTTGCTAGGGCAGCACCATTTGCATGCGTTCAATTTTATAATAGAGGGATGTCTGTCTGGGCCTTGGGGCTAAACCATAACACTGCACCGCTCGATTTGCGAGGCCGTTTTGCATTTTCACTCGATCAGATGGCGCCCACGCTGATGCGCCTGCGCGACTCGCACGCCGGCTTGGCCAACGCACCCGAGGCGACCATTTTGTCGACCTGCAACCGCACCGAAATTTATGGTGCCAGTGACGCCCCTGCACTCGAACACACGCTGGCCTGGCTGGCAAATAGCGGCGGTGTGACCAAGGACGCCTTGCGCTCACACACCTACACGCTCGAAGGCGACCAGGCAGCGCGGCATGCATTCAGGGTCGCCAGCGGTCTTGACTCCATGGTGCTGGGTGAGCCGCAGATTTTGGGCCAAATGAAAGACGCAGTGCGCGCGGCTGAAGACGCAGGCGCGATGGGCAGCACGCTGCACCAATTGTTTCAGCGCAGCTTTGCGGTCGCTAAAGAAGTTCGTACCTCGACCGAAATTGGCGCACACAGCATCAGCATGGCGGCGGCGGCCGTGCGGCTGGCAAGCCAGCTGTTTGAAGACCTGGGCAGCATCAAGATATTGTTTGTCGGCGCAGGCGAAATGATCGACCTGGCCGCCACGCACTTTGCGGCTAGAAACCCGGCTTTGATGGTGATTGCCAACCGCACCATGGAACGTGGTGAAGCGCTCGGCAGAAAATTGGGAGCGCAAACCATGCCGCTGGCGGATCTGCCGTTACGACTGCATGAATTTGACGCGGTCATTAGCTGCACCGCCAGCGTGCTGCCCATCATTGGCCTTGGCGCTGTTGAGCGGGCCGTTAAACAGCGCAAGCGCCGTCCGATATTCATGGTGGACCTGGCCGTACCGCGTGACATTGAGCCTGAGATCAAGGCTTTACCTGATGTCTATTTGTACACCGTGGACGACCTGGCAAAAGTGGTGCAAAGCGGTAAAGAAAGTCGCCAGGCGGCAGTAGCGGAGGCTGAGGTCATCATTGATGCAGGCGTGCAAAACTTCATGGCTTGGCTGCAACAACGTGGCCGCGTGCCTTTGATTCAACAGCTCAATGCACAAGCTGAAGAGTGGCGCTCGCTCGAGATCAACCGCGCCAAAAAGCTGCTCGCCAGAGGCGAATCGATTGACAACGTGCTTGAGGCTCTGGCGCGCGGCATGAGCCAGAAAATGCTGCACGGCACTCTGGCTGAACTTCACGTCGGCGACGCCGACCGTCGCGAAGCGACGGCGCAAACCGTATCCAAGCTGTTCTTGCGCGGGCAAGCCAGATCAAAACCGGACGACGCTGAGCGTTAGCTGCCGTCCCCCAGGTAGTGATTGCGGGCTTGACCCCCGATCATCAGGCCCGATCTTTTTTAGCCCGCGATTGCGATGGCCCCGAATTGACTTCGGGATGACCGACAAATACCCAAAGACAGATGAAACCCTTTTTAAGACAAACGCTGGACCGCCAGCTCCTTCGCCTGCATGAGCTGGATGCACTGCTGTCTGCGAGCGATGTCGTTAGCAATATGGAGCGCTTTCGCAGCTTGAGCCGCGAGCATTCGGAGGTCAGTGTGGTGGCTGAGCAGTACCGCAAGCTCACGGCGCGTGAAGCTGACCTGGCCGGTGCCCAAGAACTGCTGGCAGCTAGCAAGGGCGACCCTGACATGACGACGATGGCCGAGGAGGAAATCGACGCTGCCAAAGCCGACATCACGCAAATCGACGACGCTCTGCAGCTGATGCTGATCCCCAAAGACCCGGACGATGTGCGGCCCGCGTTTGTAGAAATTCGTGCCGGTACGGGCGGCGATGAGTCGGCCTTGTTTGCCGCAGATTTGTTTCGCTTGTACACGCGGTATGCCGAGCGCAGTGGCTGGCGCACGGAGATCATCAGCGAGTCCAACAGTGAACTGGGTGGCTACAAAGAAGTGGTGCTGCGGATTGAAGGCGCGCCGGATGCTCAAGGTGTGGGCGTCTATGGCAAGCTGCGTTTTGAATCCGGCGGCCACCGGGTGCAGCGGGTACCGACGACAGAAACACAAGGCCGCATTCATACCAGCGCTTGTACGGTGGCTGTACTGCCGGAGCCGGATGAGCTGGAAGCGATCAAAATCAACCCGTCAGACTTGCGGATTGACACCTACCGGGCCAGTGGCGCGGGCGGCCAGCACATCAACAAAACCGACTCGGCGGTACGCATCACCCACCTGCCGACGGGCATCGTGGCCGAATGCCAAGACGGCCGCAGCCAGCATGGCAACAAGGCCCAAGCCCTGAAGGTGCTGACAGCACGTATTCATGAAAAAGACCGCTCTGAGCGGGCGGCCGTAGATGCGGCGATGCGCAAGGGCTTGGTCGGCAGCGGTGACCGCAGCGACCGCATTCGCACCTACAACTTCCCGCAGGGCCGCCTGACGGACCACCGCATCAACCTGACCCTGTACAAGCTGCTCACCATCATGGAAGGCGACCTGGAAGACGTGGTCACCGCCCTGCAGGTGGCGCGCGGCGCGGAGCAGCTGGCGGAGCTGGAAACGGCGTCGCAAGCCTAAAAAAGCCCTTCCAAGTGCTGTTTTTACCTATCAAATTGGCATATAACCCAATGAATACGGGCGCAAACAGCTCCTGTATTTATAGCGTTCAGAACTATCGTCACAGTGTTGTTGAGGTTGCAACTTGAACGCCATCACCATCAGTCAAGCCCTGGCAAGCGCTCAGACCTTGGGGTTGGACAGGCTCGATGCCCAATTGTTACTGCTGCATACTTTGGCCAAACCCGAGGCTGAACGCGCCTGGCTGCTGGCGCATGACGCCGATGAGTTGCCGCGGGCAGTGGCTGACGTGTTTCGCCGTCTTAGCCTGCGCCGCGCAGCGGGCGAGCCGCTAGCCTATATCGTGGGCTACAAGGAATTTTTTGGCTTGCGTTTGGCTGTGGACCCACGTGTGCTGGTGCCGCGGCCCGACACAGAGACACTGGTGCAGTGGGCGCTGGATGTATTAAAAGATGCTGCTACACCTAGAGTTCTTGACTTGGGGACGGGTAGCGGCGCGGTGGCCCTAGCGGTGGCGCACCATCTCAACGCGCGCGTGACGGCCACCGATTTCAGCGTGGAGGCGCTCGCAGTCGCCGCAAAAAACGCCACGCAGTTGGGCGTGCATGTAGCATTCATCCAAAGCGACTGGCTGGACAAAGTTAGCGATCACTACCACCTCATCGTCAGCAATCCTCCCTACATCGCCAACGCTGACCCGCACCTGGCCGCTTTGGCGCATGAGCCACTGAGCGCACTGACCGCTGGCTGCGACGGTCTGAGCGACATCCGGCAAATCGTCCAGCAAGCCCCCGCGCACCTCTACCCAAGCGGCTGGCTGCTACTGGAGCATGGTTACGACCAGGCCAGCGCGGTGGGCGAACTGCTCAGCCAGCGCGGCTTCGGGCAGGTGCAAAGCCGCAAGGATCTGGCTGGCATCGCGCGTTGTACCGGCGGGCAGTGGGGTTAAATTGGCTCAGGTCAATTCGCGGGATAATCGGTATATCGATTTTTTAAGGATAACGCCATGGATGAGACCCAAACCCGCATTGACCAGATCGTTAAATCCAGCGATGTGGTGCTGTTTATGAAGGGCAACCCGAATTTTCCGCAGTGCGGCTTTTCCGGCAAGGCAATTGCTGTGCTCAAAGCCTGCGGCGTGACCAAGCCAACAACAGTCAACGTACTGGAAGACGGCGAAATCCGTCAAGGCATCAAGGAATACAGCAACTGGCCGACGATTCCGCAGCTCTACGTCAAAGGTGAGTTTGTGGGCGGCTCAGACATCATGATGGAGATGTACGAGAACGGTGAGCTGCAACAAATGTTGGCTACGCCTACCGCTTGATCCCGAGCAAAAAGACTATTGGGTGTAGCCGGTACAAGCGCCAGCGTTAACCTGGCCTTTGCATTCGCGTGTCAAACGCGAGCTGCGCTCTTTTTTAGTTTCTTGCAAACCCGGCATAAATTTGGCGTTGGCGGCTGCTGGCGCCTTTTGCTTTTTGGCCTTTTTCTTGGCAGCAGTTTTGGTCGGTGGATTCAGCACCTCTGGCGCTTGTGCATAGGCTCCCGTGGCCAACAAAAATCCGAGCAGCGCGGACATCCACAACATTTTATTCAGCATGCAACTTCTTTCGCAAGATTATTGAAGTTTCGGATCGCCATACAAGGCGTCGTCCGGCGGCGTATCGGCAGGCAGGCGAAAACCTTCGCTGGCCCAGGCACCAAAATCAATGTTCTTGCAGCGCTGGCTGCAAAACGGCCTGAACGGGTTGATGGGTGCAAACACGCTGTCACCCTTGCACACCGGGCAAACAACGATCTTGTACATCGTTTGATCTTCTGGCATATCTCGCAGATTCAGGAGCAAAGCGTCAGTTCAAAGGACGCTTCAGTATTGGCCGCATGCAGACGGTCGTCACTTTCATGACGCATCAATCGCACCGACACGATCAGGCGGTTACCGCTGATCTCCGGAATCAAACCAAGGCTCGGGTCAATGCGTAGCCGCAGCAGTTGAAAAGTACGACCTTGCGGCAAGTTTTGCTGGTACACGCCCTCACGCGCGGTCACCATTTGCGGCGCACCGGAGTCGCGCAACAGTTGCAGCAACAGCCGGATAGATTCTGCCAGCGGCACCAAGGTTGCCGTCCATCGCTGCAAGTCTTGCTGGCGGCTGGCCGGGCTTAAGTGCTGCCAAGCGAAATAAGCGGGAAGATCAAACTCGCAAGTGCCGCCAGGAATACCGACTCGGCTCCTGATACTCATCAACCAATCGTTTTCCGTCAGCGACTGCCCCGCTTTGCCTGCTAACGCACTCAGGTTTGAAAAGCAGGTTTCCAGTTGCGAAGTGACGTCGTCCAGAACAGTCTCGGCAATCGCCGGGTTGCCGCGGTAGCCGTTCAAAATATGTTTTTGCTTTTCGAGGTCTTTCAGCACATCGGTTTTCAGATCGGCCCGGGCCGCCACATCCATCACCCCGAAAATGGTGGTGATGGCGTAATGGTGATCGGTCGGATGCTCGCGTGCTACCAACTCGCCCAGCCGGTGGAACAGGTGCTCCAGCCGCAAATAGGTGCGTATGCGTTCGTTGAAAGGGTATTCGTAAAGAATCACAGCGTGGTCTCTGGCATCACGTGGGGGACAAGCAAACACGAATCATAGCGTGATGCGCCCGGCAATTTGCCTGACCTGCTCAGCCAATTCACCAAGTGCCAAACCATCGTTATAAATCACCAAGTCAGCAGCCGCGAGTCGCACGGAACGGTCGGCCTGGCTGGCGATGACTTTTTCAATGGCGTCAAGCGTCCAGCCGTTGCTGGCAGTCTCACGCGCCATGACGCGGCTGATCTGCGTGGCCTTCTCACAATCAACCACCAGCACTTTGTCCAGCTGCTGACGCCAGCGTTGTGATTCAACCAGCAGGGGAATGTCGAAGACCAACAAAGCGCTGCCTGCAAGCCGCGCAACTTCAGCTTGACGGGCAGACTCTGCACCAACCAGCGGGTGAATGATGGCTTCGAGTTGGCGCTTGACCATCGGGTCAGCAAACACCCGTTGGCGCATGACGTCACGGTTCATCGCACCATCTGGTGTGATGGCGTCGCGCCCAAACCGGGCCGCTATGTGTGGGATAGCAGAGCCGCCAGCTGCCGTCGAGGCACGCGATATGGCGTCTGCATCAATCAGTGTTGCGCCATGCGTTATCAACATTTGCGCAACGGTGCTTTTGCCGCTGCCGATACCACCGGTCAAACCCAGGCGCAGCACCTAAAGTCCTATAAACCGCAGGATGGACTGCGGGCCAAACACCATGGCGGTAAAACCTGCACCAGCCAGAAACGGGCCAAACGGTACATAGCCACCTTCACGCAAGCCAGTTGAAAATTTCATGCCGATACCTACTACCGCGCCAATCACCGAAGCCATCAAAATGATGGGTACCAGCGCCGACCAGCCGAACCAAGCGCCGAGCGCGGCAAACAACTTGAAATCCCCATAGCCCATGCCCTCCTTGCCAGTCAGCAGCTTGAAGGCCCAGTACACCAGCCAGAGGGACATATAACCCGCCACTGCCCCCCACAAAGCATCTGCCAGCATAACGGATGGATTGAACTGCAGCGCCGCACAAATCAGGCCCGCCCACAACAAGGGCAAGGTGATGTCGTCAGGCAACAGGGTGGTGTCCCAGTCAATCACCGCCAGAGCGAATAGCGCCGCGGAAAAGCCGCACCAGGCCAGTGCGACAGCGGTGTAGCCCCAGCGCCAAGCGCAAAAGGCAAACAAAATACCTGTCGTCAATTCGACGAAAGGATACCGAAGGCCAAAAGGTGTGCCGCACACCGAGCATTTACCGCGCAAAAAAACATAACTGAAAAGCGGAATATTCTCGTACCATGCGATCGTGTGACCGCAACTTGAACAACGCGAGCGGGGTGACAGCAAACTGAGTTTTTCAACCTCCAGGCTGACCGCTTGGCCTGACAATTCCGCGCATTCAGCCTGCCATTGCTGCTCCATTATTTTGGGCAGGCGGTAAATCACCACATTCAAAAAGCTGCCAACCAAAAGACCCAAAAAACCAGCCAAGACAACCAGCACTTCGCTGGGCAAACCGTCCAGCATTAAACGACTTGTCCCAGTTTGAAAATAGGCAGATACATAGCGACCACAATACCGCCAATTAAACCGCCCAGGAACACGATGATGATCGGCTCCATCAGACTGGACAAACCGGCCACCATTTCATCGACCTCGGCTTCATAAAAGTCGGCGGCCTTGCCCAGCATGTGGTCGACCGAGCCGGATTCCTCACCAATCGCTGTCATCTGCAGCACCATGGACGGGAAAAGGTTGGCGTTGGTCATGGCCGCTGTCAGGCTGGTACCGGTTGACACCTCCTGCTGGATTTTTTCGGTAGCATCTGCGTACTTTGAGTTTCCTGATGCGCCACCCACTGAATCAAGCGCTTCGACCAGCGGCACACCAGCGGCAAACATGGTGGCCAGCGTTCTCGTCCAGCGGGCAATACAGGATTTTTCAATCAGGACGCCAAACACTGGGACTTTGAGCAGAGCCCTGTCCATGAAACGCTGTACTTTTACGCTGCGTTGCCAGGCCTGAAAGAAAAAATACAGGCCGCCGCCGATGCCCCCAAAAATCAACCACCAGTACGCAACAAAAAACTCACTGATGGCGATGACGAACAGCGTGGGCGCAGGCAAATCCGCACCAAAAGACGAAAACACGCTTTTGAATGCCGGAATCACAAAAATCATGATCACGGCAACCACGACAAAAGCCACAATGACGACCGAGATGGGGTACATCAACGCAGATTTGATCTTAGATTTGATGGCTTCGGTTTTTTCCATGTAAACCGCAAGCCGGTCCAGCAAAGCCTCCAAAATACCGGCCGCCTCCCCCGCCTCCACCAAGTTGCAATACAGTGCACTGAAGTACAGCGGGTATTTGCGGAAAGCGGCACTCAGTGATGTTCCTGTTTCAACATCGGTACGCACATCATTCAGCAGCTTGGTGACGCTGGCGTTGGGATTGCCCCTGCCGACAATGTCAAAAGATTGCAGCAGGGGCACGCCAGCTTTCATCATGGTGGCCAGCTGGCGGGTAAAAATAGCAATGTCCTTGGGCTTGAGTCGTTTGCCCGAGCTCATGCGGCGCTTTTTGATCTTGGTGGGCAGCACGCCCTGCCTGCGCAGCGCAGATTTGACCTGGTTCTCACCCGCAGCGCGTATCTCGCCCTTGACCTGTTTGCCGCCCCGGTCTTTGCCCTCCCACTCGAAGACGAACTCCTGAATACCTTTGGAAGCAGTTGCCATGGTGTTTTCTCGTTTTAACGGTACGGGTCACTGAACATGACGTCAGGCATTGGTGCAGCCCACAACCTCTTCGAGCGAGGTCATGCCAAGTTTAACTTTATAGAGGCCGGACTGGCGCAGGCTGTTGACGCCTTCCCTCTGCGCTTGCTCAGCAATCTCAAGTGCTGTCCCGTCACGCAGGATGATGCGCTGGATTTCTTCGGTGATCGGCATGACTTGATAAATACCGACCCGACCTTTGTAGCCGTTGTTGCACATGGAGCAACCCACCGGGCGGTAGGGTGTCCAGCTTCCGTCAACATCCTCTTCTTTGAAGCCTGCTTCCAGCAAAGTCTCGCGTGGAATGTCGGCCGCAGCTTTGCAGTTCGGGCACAAGCGTCTGGCCAGGCGCTGCGCGGTGATCAGGATCACGCTGGACGCAATGTTGAACGGTGCAATGCCCATATTGCGCATCCGCGTCAGTGTGGTCGGGGCATCGTTGGTGTGCAGGGTCGACAACACCAGGTGTCCGGTTTGCGCGGCTTTGATTGAGATGTCGGCCGTCTCCAGATCCCGGATCTCACCGACCATGATGATGTCTGGGTCTTGGCGTAAAAAGGCCTTCAGGGCAACAGGGAAGGTCATACCCGCCTTCTCGTTCATGCTGACCTGGTTGACACCTGGCAAGGTAATCTCGGCCGGGTCTTCCGCCGTGGCGATGTTGATACCTGGTTTGTTCAAAATATTCAGGCAGGTGTAGAGCGACACGGTTTTGCCGGAGCCGGTTGGCCCAGTGACGAGGACCATACCGTAAGGCCTGCCGATGGCTGCCAGCAAGCGCTCTTTTTCAATCGGTTCATAGCCCAGCGCGTCAATACCCAGCTTGGCACTGCTCGGATCCAGAATACGGATAACGATTTTTTCACCGAACATGGTGGGCAAGGTACTGACCCGAAAATCAATTACCCGATCCGGACCAATTTTTAGCTTCATCTTGCCGTCCTGCGGGACGCGCTTTTCAGAGATATCGAGTTTTGAAATCACTTTGATACGAGCGGCCAGTTTCTCCTTGATGGCCACCGGCGGCGAGGCTATCTCGCGCAGCTCACCGTCAACCCGAAAGCGTACCCGGTAACTGTGCTCAAACGGCTCGAAGTGCAGGTCAGAGGCGCGCATGCTGAACGCATCAAGCAGCATTTTTTGCAGGAACTTGACGACCGGCGCATCTTCAACTTCCGAGACCGCGGCTTCCTGACTCTCGCCAGCCAATTCCGCGCTGCTCTCATCAAACTCAAAGTCGTCACCAATGATGCTTTCCATCGCCTCGGCGGCTGTCGTGGTGGACGCCTCAACCAGCTTAGAAAGCTTGTCGTATTCTGCAATCACCCAATCCACGCCCATCTGGGTGGAGAACTTGATTTTCTCAGCCGCTTCCTGGTCTGACGGATCGGCCGTGGCAACGATCAGCCGATTGTTGCGCTTACTTAAGACAACAATGCGGTAGGTCTGGCAAATTTTGGCATCGAGCAAGCCCTTTGGCAGCCTCTGCGTATCAATCGCTTCCAGATCCAGCAGGGGGGCCGCAAAGGCTGACGACATGATGTGCGCTAGGTCGGACGGCGACACCACACCCGAGCCGGTCAGTTCGGCAATAAAGCTGGTTCGCCCGCTTTTGGCCTTGCTGAAAATATCTTCCGCTGCTTTTTGGCCCAGTTTGCCCGCGATCACCAACGCCCGGCCCAGCCCGGGCAAGGCCACCGTCGAGGCTTCTTTGGTCAGTGATTCAACAGCGGCCATGAGTCTTTCAAATGTACAGGTTTTCCGGCGAAGGCAAAAGTAACGGTAACCGAGTTGGTGTCGGTCATCAAGCGCGCCTGTCGAGCAACTGCGAGGCCAGTTGTTTCAATGCATCCGCATGGGTATTTTGCGGCAGGTTTTGCAAAGCGTCCAGCGCGCGTTGCGCCTCGGCAGCAGCCGCGGCGCGGGTAGCGGTCAAAGCGCCGGTTTTTTGCACAATCTCGATGATTTGCGCCATTTGGTCAATGCCGCCTGTCATGATCGCCTGCTCAATGATGACTCGCTCGGTAGCGGTCGCCCGCTGCATGGCGATGATCAACGGCAACGTGGCCTTGCCTTCACGTAAATCGTCGCCCAAGTTTTTGCCCATTTCCTGGACATCTCCGTCGTAATCGAGCACATCGTCAATCACCTGGAAGGCCGTGCCCAGTGCTTGGCCGTAATCGGCGCAGCTTTTCTCGACCAAAGGCGAAGACTTAGCCAGAAGTGCCGCCAGCCTTGCGCTCGCTTCAAATAGCTTGGCGGTTTTGGAGCGGATGACCAGCAAGTAGCCGTCTTCCGACAGGCTGGCGTCATGCATATTCATGAGTTGCAGAACCTCACCCTCAGCAATCACATTGGTTGCCTCGGCCAAGGTTTGCATGATGCGCATGTCACCTGCATCGACCATCATCTGAAATGCCCGGGAATACAGAAAATCGCCCACCAACACGCTGGCAGGGTTGCCAAACGCTTCGTTGGCAGTAGCGCGGCCGCGGCGCAAAGTGGACTCATCGACCACATCATCATGCAATAAGGTGGCCGTGTGAATGAACTCCACCACTGCGGCCATGTTCAAACGCTGCTCACCCCGAAAGCCCAGCGCGCCGCACATTAGCAGCAGCAAGGCGGGGCGCAGCCGCTTGCCGCCCGCCGCAATGATGTACTGAGAGACTTGGCTGACCAGCGGCACATCGGATGTCAGGCGCTTGGCAATCACCGCATCCATCCCGCGCATGTCATCAGCAATCAAGGCGAGGGCAGCGGCGGTGCTGGAGGAATTGGCAGACAAAAGAGGTAAATCCCGACGATAAAGTTCGTAGATTATAGGAAGTCAGTCGCCGTCGACCACCCCGACTGATGCCGGTGTTTTGCGGATATGGCTATTTTCGGCCCCGCATGCTAGAATATTGGGCTCTGCGGAAATCCTTCTGCGGAACTCAATTGACAATAGATTGAAGAGGTCTTACATGTACGCGGTCATAAAAACCGGCGGCAAACAATACAAAGTTGCTGCTGGTGAAAAAATTAAAGTAGAACAGATTGCTGCGGACGTAGGCCAAGAGATCGTTATTGACCAAGTGTTGGCTGTCGGAAATGGCGCTGATATCAAAGTTGGTACGCCCTTGGTGCTAGGTGCCAGTGTTACTGTGACGGTCATCTCTCACGGCAGAGGTGACAAAATTCGCATTTTCAAAATGCGCAGGCGCAAGCACTACCAAAAACGTCAGGGCCATCGGCAGAACTACACAGAACTGCAAATTGGCGCTATCGCTGGTTAAGCAGCAGCACAGCATCAGGAGTTATTGAAAAATGGCACAGAAAAAAGGCGGCGGCTCTACGCGCAACGGGCGTGACTCACAGCCCAAAATGCTTGGCGTCAAAAAATTTGGCGGCGAAGTCATCAACGCAGGCAGCATCATTGTTCGCCAGCGCGGCACCCGGTTTCACCCCGGCACCAATGTCGGTATCGGCAAAGACCATACCCTGTTTGCATTGGTAGACGGTCAAGTCTCTTTTGCGGTCAAAGGTGCGTTGTCCAAGCAAACTGTCAGCGTGACGGCTGTTGCCAGCCCGGCATAACAGTCACTTCGACATGTCCTTTTGACAACAACTTTACAATGTGGAAGCCCCGATCAGTCGGGGCTATTTTATTTGTAGACTATTTGTCTCCGTTTACTCAACCAGAGCCTGACCATGAAATTCGTTGACGAAGCCATTATTGACATTGCCGCTGGCGATGGCGGGGCGGGCTGCGTCTCGTTCAGTCACGAAAAGTACAAAGAGTTTGGCGGACCCAACGGCGGCGACGGCGGGCGCGGCGGTCATGTGTATGCGGTGGG
>JBBRDA010000002.1:0-60732 GCA_038204335.1 Burkholderiales bacterium | reverse complement strand
GAAATACGGGCCATATTAAGCGGATTTACTATGTTGACTGGGCCACGACCCAATGGTCGCTTCGGAGAATGTTCGAATTCTGTGGGCCAAGCTTGGGCCATAGATGGGCCAAATTTGGGCCAGAAAGCGAAACGCCCACTTGAAGTGGGCGTTTGCTACCAGCCTGAACGACTTGGATGTTGGTTGCGCGGGCAAGATTTGAACTTACGACCTTTGGGTTATGAGCCCAACGAGCTACCAGGCTGCTCCACCGCGCGGTATGTCTTGATTATAGCTTACTCTGCCTTAGCTGCGTCAGCTGTAGTGGTATCAGCCACCTCCGGGCGATCAACCAATTCAACCAAAGCCATCGGTGCATTGTCACCGACGCGGAAACCCATTTTCAAAATGCGGGTGTAGCCGCCTGGGCGGGCCTTATAACGTGGGCCCAATTCGGCGAATAGCTTGACAACCATGTCGCGGTCACGCAGACGGTCAAACGCCAAGCGCTTATTGGCCAGCGTTGGCTCTTTGGCCAAAGTGATCATGGGCTCAACCACGCGGCGCAATTCTTTGGCTTTGGGCAAAGTGGTTTTGATGGCTTCATGCTGAATCAGTGAATTCATCATGTTGCGCAACATCGCAAGGCGATGCGAGCTGGTGCGATTAAGTTTACGTAGTCCGTGTCCGTGGCGCATGGTGAGTTTCCTTTATATTAATCAGGCAGCCGTATCAGGTACTGCCCTGTGCGTCATTTTCGTCATTCCTTTCGGAATGAAGATTATTTAATGTTTATCGAGGCCAGCAGGTGGCCAGCTTTCAAGGCGCATACCGAGCGTCAAACCGCGCGATGCGAGCACTTCCTTGATTTCGTTGAGCGATTTACGGCCCAAGTTTGGTGTTTTGAGCAGCTCATTTTCAGTGCGCTGGATCAGATCACCAATGTAATAAATATTCTCAGCTTTCAAGCAATTGGCAGAACGAACAGTCAGTTCAAGTTCATCAACCGGGCGCAACAAAATTGGATCAAACTGTTGCGAGCTGCGCTGAACCGGCGCATTGAAGTCGGGCAACTCGTTGCCTTCAAGCTGCGCGAACACAGCCAACTGTTCAACCAAGATTTTGGCCGATGCACGAACTGCGTCTTCAGCCGTCACAGCACCATTGGTTTCGATCTCAAGAACCAGCTTGTCCAAGTCTGTGCGCTGCTCAACGCGGGCGCTTTCAACCGTGTAGCTGACGCGCTTCACCGGGGAGAAAGACGCGTCAAGAACAATACGGCCAATCGACTTGGTCGACTCGTCACCATAGCGGCGAACGTTGCCAGGCACATAACCTCGACCGTTTTCGACCTTGATCTGCATGTCGATTTTGCCGCCATGCGACAAGTTAACAATCACGTGCTCCGGGTTGATGATTTCAACGTCATGCGGCGTTTGGATGTCTGCAGCCGTCACAGGACCTGTGCCATCTTTACGCAAGCTCAAAGTCACTTCGTCGCGGTTGTGAAGTTTGAACACCACACCCTTCAGGTTCAGCAAAATGTTCACGACGTCTTCCTGCACGCCGTCGATAGAAGAGTACTCGTGCAAAACGCCAGCAATCGTCACTTCAGTGGCGGCGTGGCCAACCATTGACGACAATAAAACGCGACGCAAAGCGTTGCCGAGCGTATGACCGTAGCCCCGCTCAAACGGTTCGAGCGTCACTTTTGCGCGGTTAGCGCTCAGTTGCTCAACATTAATGGTTTTTGGTTTCAGTAAATTAGTCTGCATGCAATCTTCCTCTCAATACCCTCGGTTCGTTACACCGATAAGGCCGACGGCGTGAGATGCACGCCGCAGGAACGAAATTAGCGTGAGTACAACTCGACGATCAACGATTCGTTGATGTCGGCAGCGAACTCGTCGCGATCAGGCACTTTCTTGAAGGTGCCTTCGCCTTTGTCAATACTTACGTCAACCCACGATGGCATGCCCACTTGCGTCGCAAGTTGCAACGCCTCAGCCACACGGGTTTGCTTTTTGGACTTGTCGCGCACAGCGATCACGTCACCCGCCTTAACCATGTAAGACGGGATGTTCACTGAACCGCCATTGACCACGATGGCTTTGTGCGAGACCAACTGACGCGCTTCAGCGCGGGTTGAGCCAAAGCCCATGCGATACACGACATTGTCGAGACGCGATTCCAAGATGAACAACAAGTTCGCACCGGTGTTGCCTTTGCGGCGATCAGCCTCTTCAAAGTACCGGCGAAATTGCTTTTCAAGCACACCGTACATCCGCTTGACCTTCTGCTTTTCACGCAGTTGCAGACCGAAGTCAGAAGTGCGCGTGCCAGACGTACGACCATGCTGACCCGGCTTGGAGTCAAACTTGGCTTTATCAGCGATAGCGCGGCGAGCGCTTTTTAAGAATAGGTCCGTACCTTCACGGCGGGACAGTTTGGCCTTGGGGCCTAAGTAACGTGCCACTTGAGTTTCCTTGTGTCATCTGCTGCATTGCTGCAGGAGCCTTCAGCTTTAACTTTGGTGTTTCAGCTTAATGGCGGTGGGCTTTGGTTAAATGTCTTGCGCTCAGTTGGCTAAATGAATAGCCCATTGGTCAAGACGGCGAAAAATTAAATACGGCGACGCTTCTGCGGACGGCAACCGTTATGCGGTACCGGTGTCACATCAGCAATCGAGTTGATGCGAATGCCAAGCGCGCCAAGTGCACGAACCGACGACTCACGACCAGGACCTGGGCCCTTGATTTCGACGTCGAGGTTCTTGATGCCCTGCTCGATGGCAGCGCGACCAGCGACTTCAGAAGCCACCTGAGCTGCAAAAGGCGTCGACTTGCGCGAACCCTTAAAGCCCTGACCACCTGACGACGCCCAAGACAAAGCATTGCCTTGACGATCGGTGATCATGATGATGGTGTTGTTGAACGATGCATGCACGTGTGCAATACCATCGGCAACGTTCTTGCGAACTTTCTTGCGGACGCGCTGTGCAGCCGTGTTGTTTTGTGCTTTTGCCATGTGTAATTACCTATCTCTTACTTATTTCTTCAGGGACGCTGCGGCTTTGCGCGGACCCTTGCGGGTACGGGCATTGGTACGCGTGCGCTGACCACGCATGGGCAAGCCACGACGATGGCGGAAACCACGATAGCAGCCGATGTCCATCAGGCGCTTGATGTTCATCGTGGTTTCGCGACGCAAGTCACCCTCAATGGTGAACAGAGCGATCTGGTCACGAATTTTTTCCAGATCACCGTCTGTCAGGTCTTTGACCTTTTTGGAGTACGCAATCTCGCAGGCTTCGCAAATTTTGCGAGCGCGTGTGCGACCAATGCCAAAAATAGCGGTCAAGCCGATTTCAGCGTGTTGATGCGGCGGAATGTTAATACCAGCGATACGAGCCATATGGGTCCTCTAAACTCTTGAAATCAGCCTTGACGCTGTTTGTGACGTGGATCGGTGCAAATCACACGGACAACGCCCTTGCG
Source organism: Burkholderiales bacterium (assembly GCA_038204335.1). GTDB lineage: Bacteria > Pseudomonadota > Gammaproteobacteria > Burkholderiales > Burkholderiaceae_C > Polaromonas. The sequence continues at coordinate 57,256 of JBBRDA010000002.1, read as the reverse complement.
ACGAATAACCTTGCAGTTGCGGCAAATTTTCTTGACCGAAGCTGAAACTTTCATTTCCATTCTCCTAAATTTATTCCTGAAACTTGAATCACTTAGTTGCCTAGCGTGGTCTTGAAGTTTGCTTTTTTAAGCAACGACTCGTACTGCTGGGACATCATGTAATTCTGAACCTGGGCCATGAAATCCATGGTCACCACCACAATAATCATCAACGACGTACCGCCAAAATAGAACGGCACGTTGTATTTCAAAATCAAAAACTCGGGCAATAAACATACAAAAGTGATGTAAACCGCACCAGCCAGCGTCAAACGCACCAAAATCTTGTCGATATACCGCGCGGTTTGATCTCCAGGACGAATACCAGGAATAAATGCGCCGCTCTTTTTCAGGTTGTCGGCCGTCTCACGGCTGTTAAATACCAGCGCCGTGTAAAAGAAACAGAAGAACACGATCGCGCTGGCATACAGCAATACATAAATCGGCTGACCGGGCGTTAAAGTGCCCGCAATGTCTTTCAACCAGCGCATGCTCTCACCGGTGCTGAACCAACCAACAACGGTCGCAGGCAGCAAAATAATCGAGGACGCAAAAATCGGAGGAATCACACCTGCCATGTTCAACTTCAGCGGCAAGTGGGATGACTGGCCACCATAAACCTTGTTACCAACTTGGCGGCGGGCGTAATTGACGAGAATTTTTCTCTGGCCACGCTCAACAAACACCACGAAGTAAGTGACCAATACGACGACTGCGATGATGGCGATTGCCACCAAAATACTCATGGCACCAGTCCGAATCAATTCTAATAAACCACCCACAGCGCTAGGCAAACCAGCAGCAATCCCGGCAAAAATCAGGATTGAAATACCGTTACCCAAACCGCGTTCGGTGATTTGCTCACCCAACCACATCAAAAACATCGTGCCAGCCGTCAGACTCACCACGGCTGTCATTCGAAAACCAAAGCCAGGCGCCAGGACCAATCCGGGCGAGCTCTCAAGCGCAACTGCGATACCAATCGACTGGAACAAAGCCAGCCCCAACGTGGCGTAACGCGTGTACTGGGTAATCTTGCGCCGGCCGCCTTCACCTTCTTTTTTCAACTGCTCAAACGTCGGCAAGACGTAGGTGAGCAACTGCATGATGATGGAGGCGGAAATGTAGGGCATGATGCCCAACGCAAATACCGTAAACCGCGACAAAGCACCGCCAGAAAACATGTTGAACAAGTTCAAGATGCCGCCAGACTGGCCTTTAAAAAGCTCTTTCAACTGACCCGGATCAATACCGGGTACAGGAATGTGCGCGCCAATCCGGTAAACCACCAGCGCCAACAGCAAGAATATCAGGCGATTGCGCAGATCACCGAACTTGCCGGTTTTTGCAATTTGAGCCGCGTTGGTTGCCACTGATTAATCCGTTGATGCTTCTGAGAACTTAAACTGCAGCGGAAATCGTGCCGCCAGCCGCTTCGATGATGGCTTTCGCACCAGCGGTAGCGCCAATGCCATTCAGTTTGACCGCTTTGGTCAAGTTACCCGACTTGATGACTTTGACGTTTTTAGCCAGCTGACCGACTAGACCAGCGGTTTTCAGTGCCAACAAATCAACCTCTGGCAAGCCCAGCAACTCCAGCGCGGTCAAGCTGACTTCAGCATTGAACTTGAGCAAATGCGACTTGAAGCCACGCTTTGGCAAACGGCGATGCATAGGCATCTGACCGCCCTCAAAGCCCACCTTGTGGTAGCCGCCTGCGCGAGATTTTTGGCCTTTGTGACCGCGACCTGCCGTTTTGCCAATGCCCGAACCAATACCACGACCCACACGGCGTTTGTAATGTTTGGCGCCTTCACCAGGCTTGATTCCGTTCAATTCCATTTTGAATTCCTATGTGCGTCAGTTCGAAGCTTCGGTTTTGAGCCTTGGCTCAGACAATCTTGACCAGGTACGCGATCTTGTTGATCATGCCGCGCACAGCGGGCGTGTCTTCCAGCTCGCTAACGCTGTTGACACCGCGCAAACCCAAACCACGCACAGTAGCGCGGTGTGACTCCTTGGTACCAATCGGGCTGCGAATCAGCTGAACTTTCAATTTGTTTTCTGTTGTCATTTTGTAATCCTCAAGCGCTAACTATTCAGCGATTTAGCCGAAAATCTCTTCGACTGATTTACCACGCTTGGCCGCAATGTCAGAAGCCGTGGTGGAATTGTTCAGCGCGTCGAGCGTTGCACGCACCATGTTGTAGGGGTTGCTCGAACCGTGGCTTTTCGCCACGATGTCGGTGATGCCCATGACTTCAAAAACAGCACGCATTGGACCACCAGCAATAATGCCAGTACCCTTGGCAGCAGGCATCATCATCACATTGGCGGCACCCCAGTGGCCGTACACGTTGTGATGAATCGTGCCGTTTTTAAGCGACACTTTTTTCAGATTGCGGCGAGCCTCTTCCATGGCCTTTTGCACGGCTGCTGGCACTTCTTTTGACTTGCCCTTGCCCATGCCCACACGTCCGTCACCGTCACCAACCACAGTGAGTGCAGCGAAACCGAGAATACGGCCACCCTTCACCACTTTGGTCACGCGGTTGACCGCGATCATCTTTTCCTTCAGACCATCGTCTGGAGCATCGTTTGCTGATTTAGCTTGAAACTTGGCCATACGTCTAATCCAATCTTCTTAAAACTGCAGGCCAGCTTCGCGAGCTGCATCAGCCAGCGCTTTAACGCGGCCATGATACGCAAAACCAGCACGGTCAAATGCAACTTTTTCTACACCGGCGGCTTTCGCCTTTTCAGCGATGCGCTTGCCAATGGCTTGTGCCGCTGCAACATTGCCGCCCTTGCCCGCAGCGCCGATTTCCTTGCGGACTTCGACTTCTGCAGTGGATGCGGCCGCCAAAACTTTGGTGCCGTCGCCAGAAATAACGCTGGCATAAATATGCAAATTGGTACGGTTCACAGTCAGACGAGCAACACCTTGCGTGGCGATGCGAATACGGGTCTGACGTGAACGACGCAGGCGCTGCTCTTTTTTGGTCAACATGGTGCAGCTCCTTATTTCTTCTTGGTTTCTTTGATCGTGATCTTCTCATCCACATAGCGGATGCCCTTGCCCTTGTAAGGCTCAGGGGGACGAACAGCACGAACTTCAGCGGCTATCTGGCCGACGCGCTGGCGGTCAGAACCCTTGATCACGATTTCGGTTGGCGTTGGTGTTGCCACCGTGATGCCAGCCGGCATATCGAAATCAACCGGGTGCGAATAGCCGACCGCTAGATTCAGTTTATTGCCTTGAGCAGCGGCCTTGTAGCCCACCCCAACCAGGCTGAGCTTTTTCTCAAAGCCCTTGGTCACACCGATCACCATGTTGTTCACCAGCTGACGCATGGTGCCCGACATGGCATTGGCTTCGCGCGACTCGTTCGCAGGTGCAAAGCTCAGCTTGCCAGCATCATTGGTGATGGTGACGAGCGCATTTTGTGCCAGTGCCAAGGCGCCGAGAGCGCCCTTGACATTGATCTGGTCTTGTTTGATGGCCACATCTACACCGCTTGGTATGGACACTGGCATTTTTCCTACACGGGACATTTCAGTTACTCCTCAATGCCGCGGGTTAAGCTACGTAGCAAAGCACTTCACCACCGATACCGGTAGCGCGCGCTTTACGATCAGTCATCACACCTTGCGGGGTTGTGACGATTGCCACACCCAAGCCATTCATGACTTGAGGAATGGCGCCATGGCCTTTGTATACGCGAAGACCAGGGCGGCTGACGCGCTCGATGCGCTCAATCACGGGCTTGCCTGCGTAATACTTCAGGGCGATTTCCAGTTGTGACTTGCCGTCATCAAGCTTGACGGAAAAGCCATCAATGTAGCCTTCGTCCTTCAAAACCTGCGCGATGGCAACTTTGACTTTTGATGATGGCACTTGGACAACGGCTTTTTCAACCATTTGTGCGTTCCGAATGCGTGTCAGCATGTCGGCGATAGGATCACTCATACTCATTTTGCGGTTCTCCTATGCTTACCAGCTTGCTTTGGTGATACCAGGGATATCACCAGCAAATGCCAACTCACGAATCTTGGCGCGAGCCAAGCCGAATTGGCGGAACGTACCACGCGGACGACCCGTGATCGCGCAACGGTTACGCTGGCGGGTAGGGTTGGCGTTGCGTGGCAACTTTTGTAACTCAAGACGGGCCAGGGCGCGCTCGTCGTCAGTGCGTTTGAAGTCGTTAGACGTCTTTTTGAGTTCTGCGTGCTTTTTAGCAAACTTAGCGACCAATTTGTCGCGTTTGATTTCACGTTGCAGCAATGCTTGTTTTGACATGCTAGAGCCTTAGTTCTTGAACGGAAAGCGAAACGCGGTGAGGAGCGCCTTGCACTCTTCATCGGTCTTGGCCGTTGTGGTGATGCTGATGTTGAGTCCGCGCAGGGCGTCAACCTTGTCGTATTCAATCTCAGGAAAAATGATCTGCTCTTTCACGCCGATGTTGTAGTTGCCACGGCCGTCAAAGGCGCGACCAGAAATACCGCGGAAGTCGCGGACGCGGGGCAGAGCCACGGTCACGAAACGATCCAGGAATTCATACATCTTCACGCCGCGCAAGGTGACCATGCAACCAATCGGCAAGTCTTCGCGGATTTTAAAACCAGCGATCGCCTTTTTAGCCTTGGTGACAACCGGTTTTTGACCAGCAATTTTGGTCATGTCGCCCACCGCGCTGTCCATGACCTTCTTATCAGCAACCGCCTCGCTCACACCCATATTGAGCGTGATCTTGGTGATGCGTGGCACCTGCATGGGTGACTTGTAGCCAAACTTTTCAACCAGGGCCGGCGCGATTTTCTCGCGGAACTGCGTTTGCAGGCGGGTCTGTGTGGCAGCTTGTTGTGTGATTGTTTTAGCCATGTTTATGCTGCCTTGATCTCGTCGCCGCTGGACTTGAAGACGCGCACTTTTTTGCCGTCAGCCAACAACTTGATGCCTACGCGATCCGCCTTGCCCGATGCCGCATTAAAAATGGCGATATTGGACTGGTGAATCGGCATGCTTTTTTGAACGATGCCGCCGGTTGTGCCTTTGAGCGGGTTGGGCTTGGTGTGTTTTTTCACCAGATTGATGCCTTCAACCAGCACATAAGCGTCATCGGCGCGCTGGGTGATGGTTCCGCGCTTGCCTTTGTCGCGGCCTGCGATGACGATGATTTGATCGCCTTTGCGAATTTTGTTCATGGCGTGCCTTTACAGAACTTCAGGAGCCAGGGACACGATCTTCATGAACTTTTCAGTGCGCAGTTCGCGCGTCACTGGTCCGAAGATGCGGGTGCCGATAGGCTCCAGCTTGGCGTTGAGCAACACTGCTGCGTTGCCGTCGAATTTAACCAGCGAACCATCGCCACGGCGAATGCCCTTGGCGGTGCGAACGACCACAGCACTGTAAACCTCGCCTTTTTTGACGCGGCCACGGGGAGCGGCTTCTTTGATGCTGACTTTGATGACATCACCAACGCTGGCGTAACGGCGCTTTGAGCCGCCCAGCACTTTGATGCACATCACGGATTTGGCACCCGTGTTGTCAGCAACGTCGAGTTTGGATTGCGTTTGAATCATTTAAATGTGTTCCCAACTTGCACCGGAGCGCTTTTTCAAGCAGACCAGTCAGTCTTGGGCCTGTCGTCCACTTCGCAAACCACTTGCAAAGCTTCCATTAGGCTATTTCTAGATCTTCACTTTTTCAAGCGAAGCCCATGAGTATCACTCAAGTCTCGGGCTCTGTCAACCGTGGTGGATGTAAAAACCCCATAAATTTGCAAAAAATCCCAAAATATCAGTCCGGCACATATAAATACTGGTCACAGAGAGCCACAAATTCACTCAAAGCCGGGTCAAACCCGGTTTCTTGCGCGAGTAAGGCCGCGACAGGCCCTGCCAGCGATTTGGCCAGCGCGGCGTCTAAAAACAACAAGCGTGATCGCCGCGCCAGCACATCTTCTACCGTTCTGGCGTATTCAAACCGGGCAGCAAAGCGCACCATCGCCTCCGTCAATCCGCCGCCCAGCTCGCGGTCAGCTCCCGGCAGCGCGAGCACCGCTGCAGCCTCGCTGCCATAGAGATGGATGCCGGGTGCGTCACTGATGGCTTGCTTTGTTGGCTGTGCGCCAACCAGCTTTAGTCCAGTTGTCACACCGCCCGGGCGCCTGGGTAACAGGTCATCTGCAAAACAGGCGTCTAAAACATCCTCCGCCATGGCTCGGTAGGTCGTCCATTTGCCACCCGTCACCGTCACCAGCCCGCTTTTGCTGACCAAAATGGTGTGTTCACGTGACAACCCTTTCGTGTTGTCGCCCTCATCATCCGCCGGCTTGACCAGCGGCCGCAAACCGACCCAGACGCTTTTGATATCGGCTCGGGTAGGCGCTTGGGTTAAATACCGGGCCGATTCGTTCAATATGAAGTCAACCTCTTCTTTAAACGCCATGGGCTCTCGCACCACATCGTGACGGGGCGTGTCGGTGGTGCCCAAAATGGTTTTGCCCAGCCACGGCACCGCAAACAAGACACGGCCATCTGCCGTTTTGGGGATCAACATGGCGTGGTTGCCGGGTAAAAAGCTTCTGTCCACCACAATATGCACACCCTGGCTGGGCGCAACCATGGCTTTGACGGTGCGGCCTGTCGCCTGCCCGTCCTCCATGCGAAATTGATCGACCCACACGCCCGTGGCATTGATGACCGCCTTGGCCTTGATGTCATAGGCCTTGCCCGTTTCCACGTCTTCAACATGAAGGCCGACAACTTTGCCGCCCGCGTGAATCAAACCGGTGGCTGCGCAATAGTTGATGAGCAACGCGCCTTTGGCTGCTGCGGTGCGGGCCAACGCCAGTGCCAGCCGCGCGTCGTCAAACTGGCCGTCCCAGTACTTCACGCCACCTTTGAGTTGCCCGCCCGGGCCATCGCGTTTGCTATTTGGCAGCAGCGCCAACGTCTCGTCGCGGTTCAAAAATTCAGTCGCGCCCAGCCCGGCCTTGCCTGCCAGCGCGTCGTACATCTTTAGCCCAATGCCGTAAAAAGGCGCTTCCCAGAACTTGTACGACGGCATCACAAAAGCCAGCGGCTGGGCGAGGTGCGGCGCATTGGCCAGCAGCGTGCTGCGCTCATGCAGCGCCTCGCGTACCAATGAAATATTGCCCTGCGCCAAATAGCGCACCCCGCCGTGCACCAGCTTGGTCGCGCGCGACGACGTGCCTTTGGCAAAGTCATGCGACTCGACCAGCACGACTGAAAACCCGCGGGCCACCGCGTCAAGCGCTACGCCCAAGCCAGTCGCGCCGCCGCCTATCACCGCCACGTCGTAGGTGACGGGGCGGGCGAGTTGTTCAATCAGGGATGCGCGGCTCATAAGGGGACGAACAACCAACCGTCAGGCAGCCAAAACGAGCGGCTCAATTTCAGCTTCAATCTGCTTGGCTCTTTGCTTTTGTGCCACTTTCAGGTCATAGCTTTGCTGCAAGTTGAGCCACGACTGCGCGTCGCCCCCAAAATAACGTGCCAGCCGGAGGGCGGTGTCAGGAGTCACGCCGCGCCGCTCCAACACGATGTCATTCACCCGCCCCGCAGGCACGTGCAGCGCTTTCGACAAGGCGTTGGCGCTCATCTGTAGTGGCTTCAAATAGTCTTCCCGCAGTATTTCGCCGGGGTGGACAGGGCGCATTCCGTTTGTAATCATGATGGGTTCCTGGTTTTGAATTGAGCGGTCGTTCAGTGGTAATCAACAATTTCAACGTCGGCGGGGCCATCAGCCGTCCAAACAAAGCACAAGCGCCATTGTTGGTTGATGCGAATGCTGTACTGACCTGCCCTGTCCCCGACCAGCAGCTCAAGGTGATTACCGGGCGGCGACCTTAAAAACTCTAGCGTCACCGCGGCCGCGAGTTGGGTCAACTTTCGTTCAGCCACTTGTTTGATGTTGGCAAACTGCTTGGACTTACCGGTCTCGAAAAGCGTCTGTGTTTGCGCACACTTGAAGGACTGAATCATGCCATTTATTTTATACCGTTTAACGGTAAGCGACAATACACTGAATTTATTTTACAGAGCTACCAAGGCCAACCGATTGCCCGAGAAGTGGTTCTTGATGGCTGAACACAGCTGAGCGACTTAAAGGGTGATTCTGTCGCCAAAAACGACATTATTTAGTTGTTAGATCAGGATATGGCCCAATAAATACGGGCGCAAGCAGCTATCTAATCTGTAGCGCTTGGTCTTTGATATTCATCCCCAGCGACTGGGGCCTGCCCGCCCGCGCGGCCCAGCAATGCCAACGCAGCACTTAAGTCGCCGTTAGCCCCACGCTGAACAAAATAATCAGCGGTCTTTAAAGCCGCCAGCTTTTCAGCGACAGCGCTCACGATGAACTGATTCAGCGTGCTGCCGTCTTCGCGCGCCATTTGCTCTGCACCGCTTTTGAGCGACAGCGGCAAACGCAGCGCGTAATTGCTTTGAGTTCCCATCATCTGGCTCCTTGAAAAAACTGTGCCGGCGTCAACACGGCAATACCAAAATTCAGTGTTTGCGGCAAAAAATCCCGCTGGTTAAACGTGATGATGGCCGTCGCTCGGCCATTGACTGCTGCCTCCAGCACCATGTCGTCCGCCGCGTCACGCAACTGTGGCCGCCATAAATAGGCAATATCTACTCGCTCTACCTTACCCGCCAACACATCGAGCAAGTTCGTCACGTCAGCCACCGAAACACCCGCCGCCTGTAAATGCTCTAACCGAGACAACACCGCTTCGTATTCTAAAAACAGCGGCACACTGCACAGAACCTTTAGCTGGCCAGTCAATACGCGGCGCAATATCTCAGCTGATGCCCCTTGCGGGCTGCGCACTGCAGCAACGATGACGTTGGTGTCCAGCAAATAACTCATATTGCCAGCAATATATCACAAGGATCTTGGGGTTAAATAGACTGCACGCCTCCTATTTGCGCTGTTGATGGCCCAAATACGGCTCATTTATATGCTACTTTCAGTCTTTGCACCAATAAATACGGGCGCAAGCAGCTCCTATTTATATAGCAATTAATCACCCATCAGCCCAGTCCCCAGCCCGTGCCACCGCTTTGTGCCAGCGCGCCAGCTTGGCGGCTCTGGCATCAGCGCTCATGTGGGGCTCAAAGCGGCGGTCAACTTGCCATTGGCTGGCTATTTCGTCTGTACCCGACCAAAAGCCTACTGCCAGCCCCGCCAAGTAGGCGGCACCCAAGGCCGTAGTTTCAGTGACTTTGGGCCGCACCACGGGTACGCCTGAAAAGTCGGCCTGCATCTGCATCAGCAGGTTATTGCCAGAGGCGCCGCCATCAACCCGCAGTTCCTTCAGGCTAAAACCTGCGTCCTGGCTCATGGCTGTAAAAACGTCTGCGCTTTGCAGGGCGATGGCTTCTAGGGCGGCTCTGGCAATGTGGGCGCGGGTTGTACCGCGAGTTAGCCCTAACATCGCGCCACGGGCGTACGGGTCCCAGTTGGGCGTGCCCAAGCCGGTAAAGGCGGGCACCAGGTAGACATCGCCGCTGTCGGGCACGGTTTCGGCCAGGGCTTGTACCTCGGCCGCTGACTGAATAATTTGCAGGCCGTCGCGCAGCCACTGGATGGTGGCGCCGCCCATAAAAACGCTGCCTTCTAGGCAATAAGTGGGCTTTTCATTTGATTCAAGCTGCCAGCCGACCGTGCTGAGCAGCTTGTTTTTAGACGCCACCGGCAGATTGGAAGTGTTCATCAGCATGAAGCAGCCGGTGCCGTAGGTGTTTTTGGCCATGCCAGGCTTCAGGCAAGCCTGCCCGAATGTGGCCGCCTGCTGGTCGCCAGCGATGCCCGCGATGGGGATAGACACGCCGAAAAGTGAGTGGCTACTTTCGCCCACAACGCCGCTGCTGGCCACCACTTTGGGCAAGACAGAGGGCGGGATGTTGAACAGCGCGAGCAGCTCATCGTCCCAGGCCAGGGTGTGGATGTTGAACAGCAGGGTGCGCGATGCGTTGCTGGCGTCGGTGACGTGCACCCCACCCAATGCAGCGCCCGTCAGGTTCCAGATCAGCCACGAATCCATCGTGCCAAAGGCCAGTTCACCCTTGTCAGCCTTGGCCCGCGCACCGGGTATGTTGTCTAGCAGCCAGGCCAGTTTGGTGGCTGAAAAGTAGGCGTCCAGCACCAGCCCGGTTTTTTGCTGGATCATGTCAGCATGGCCTTGCGCGCGCATGTCGTCGCAGCGCGCAGCGGTGCGCCGGTCTTGCCAGACGATGGCGTTGGCCAGCGGCTGGCCGGTCTGCCGGTCCCACAGCACGGTGGTTTCACGCTGGTTGGTGATGCCGATAGCCAGAATCTCAGGGCTTGAATTTGCTATTAAATCAGGAGCTGCTTGCGCCCGATTTGATTGGCCTAAAGGCTGATTTGATGCCTTTTTTAAGCAATTTTGGGCGGTTTTTAGCTGACTTTGCCAAATTTCAAGTGCATCATGCTCCACCCAGCCCGGCTGCGGGAAGATTTGGGCAAACTCCGCTTGGCTCGTCGCCACCACCGAGCCAGCGTGGTCAAACAGCATGGCGCGTGATGAGGTGGTGCCTTGGTCAAGTGAGAGGATGTAGCGCATGGCCCAAGCGTAGCGCAAGCAGCGCGGCTTTGATCTGTCGTCTTCCCCAAGTCATGGCGCCCAGCTAACATGCCAGCATGCTCAAGACCGCCTTCAACCGCCGCCAGTTTTTGGCCAGTTCCAGCGCGGTTTTAGCGGCTGGATGGTCGGGCAGAGCGGCCACCCAAGCTGCAACGCCCGCAGCCAGGTTGCGGCTGATCGGTGAAACCCGCTTGCCCCACAAGTTGCCCTTTCAGAACACCACCGTCGGCGGCTTGTCGGGCATTGACTTTGACCCGGCCAGCGGCGTGCTGTATTTGCTCAGTGACGACGGCGGTAGCCAAAGCCCGCCGCGCTTTTACACCGCGCGGCTTGCACTGACGGCTGAAAAGCTCGGCGCTATTGAACCGAAGATTGAACTGAAGATTGAACTGACAGGCGTGACCTTTTTACAAGGTTTGACCTCTCCCGACCCGGAGGCGATTCGCTGGCACGCACCCAGCCAGACCCTCTTGTGGACCAGCGAGGGCAACGCCCTGCTTGGCGCTGCGCCCAGCCTGCAACAGACGCAGCCTGATGGCTCGTTGGTACGCAAGTTTGCCCTGCCCGATATGTTTGACTTTGGTTTGCTCGATATCGCCAAAAATCAGGGCCCGCGCGTCAACAAAACCATGGAAGGGCTGGCCATCAGCCCCGATGGCCGCAGCGCCTGGCTGGCGATGGAGGCCGCACTGCGCCAAGACGGGCCAGAGCCCACCGTCGTAGCCGCAGGCGGGCCCTGCCGATTCACGCAAATTGATATGGCCAGCGACAAAGCTGTACGGCAAATAGCCTATGTGCCTGACGCGATTCCTAAAGCGCCCTCGCCGCCCAGCGCAAATGCTGACAACGGCGTGGTTGAAGTGTTGATGCAGGACGCGCACCGCATGCTGGTGCTGGAGCGGGCCTACATGGCCGGGCTGGGCGACAAAGAGCGCAACTCTATAAGGCTGTACGCCATCGATACCCGCCAGGCAACAGATACGCTGGGCATCGCCGCTCTAAAACCTGGCAACCACACACCCGCCGCCAAAACGCTGGTGGCTGACTTTGCCAGCTTCCCGGCATTGAGCCGCCTAGACAACACAGAAGGTCTATGCTGGGGGCCAGTTCTGCCGAACGGTAACCGCACGTTGCTGTTTGTCAGCGACGACAATTTCAACCCACGGCAGATCACGCAGTTTCTGGCTTTTGAATTTCTGGACGAATCAACATGAGCACCACAAGTCATCACAACGACAACATCGCTTTCATTGGCGGCGGCAACATGGCCAGCGCCATCATTGGCGGGCTGATCAAAAGTGGCTTGGCCGCCAGCCAGATTCGGGTGGTAGAGCCGTTTGAAGAGCAGCGCCTCAAGCTCCAGCAGCAATTTGGTGTGCCCGTAGATGCTTTGCCAGGTGAGCCGCTGGCCAGCGCTGGCCTGGTGGTGTGGGCCATCAAACCGCAAACCTTCAAAGACGCGGCCTTAGACAGCCGGTTTCATACCAAAAACGCGCTGCATTTGAGTGTGGCAGCGGGCATCACATCTGGCAGCATTGCGCGTTGGCTGGGTACCGAGCGAATTGTTCGGGCCATGCCCAACACCCCCGCGCTGGTAGGCAAGGGCATGACGGCGCTGTTTGCGCGGCCTGCTGTGACTGCCGCCGACAAGCTGGCGGTTGAGCGGGTGATCAAAACGACAGGAGACCTGCTGTGGCTGGATGATGAGGCACATCTCGACGCCGTCACCGCCCTGTCCGGCTCGGGGCCAGCTTATGTTTTTTACTTTATTGAAGCCATGATTGAAGCCGGGGTGGTGATGGGTCTAGAGCGGGCGCAAGCGCACAAGCTGGCCGTCGGTACTTTTGTCGGTGCGAGCGCACTGGCCAAAGCGAGTGACGAGCCCGTTGAAATTTTGCGCTCGCGGGTTACGTCCAAGGGCGGTACAACCTACGCAGCCATTACGTCGATGGACCAGGATGACGTTAAAACGCATTTTGTCCGGGCCATGCTGGCAGCACGGCAGCGCGCAAAAGAGATGGGTGAGGAGTTTGGTTCGTCTTGAAGTGGATTCAAAGCTGCGCCGCGTACGACAGCACAATGCCTGCAAACACGGTAAACCCGAGCCAGTGATTCAGCCTAAAAGCCTTGAAGCAATCATCGCGTTGGCGCTTTCGAATCAACCAGATATGCCACAGGGCCTGGCCCAGTGCCAAACCAAGTGCTACTAAATACATAGCTGCTTGCGCCCGATTTAATTGGGCTAAAAGCACATTTAGCCATATAAAAAGGTATAAGACGTAGCTTGCCAGCACCGCCAGCACGTCAAAACGCCCAAAGGTAATCGCCGAGGTCTTCATGCCGATCTTCAAGTCGTCGTCGCGGTCCACCATCGCGTATTCGGTGTCGTAGGCGATGACCCAGAACAAATTACCCAGCAGCAACAGCCAGGCGACTTCTGGCACGCGGGACTGGGTGGCTGCAAACGCCATCGGGATGCCAAAACTAAAAGCCACACCCAGTACGGCCTGCGGCATCGCCACAAAGCGCTTGGCAAACGGGTAGATGATGGCAATGGCCAATGCGGCGAACGACCAGCCAATCGCGGTGCGGTTGGTGGTTAGCACCAGACCAAAAGCACACAACGCCAGCACCGCGCCAACCGCCAGTGCCTCACGGCTGCCCAACTGGCCACTGGTGACAGGCCGCTGGGCGGTGCGCTTGACGTGGCGGTCAAAGTCGCGGTCGGCCACGTCGTTCAGGCAGCACCCAGCGCTGCGCATTAAAAACGTGCCGAGGGTAAAAACAGCCAGCAAATGCCAGCCCGGAAAGCCGTGCGACGCCAACCACAGCGCCGACAGCGTGGGCCAAAGCAGCAACAGCCAACCAGCGGGGCGGTCCCAGCGGATCAGTTGCAAATAGAGGCGGAGCTTGCTTTTCAAACCGTCAAGACAAGCGGGTCACACCGGGCAACTCGCAAGCGTAAATGGCATTGCGCAACGCGGCTATGGCTTCATAGCGGGTAAAGCTGCGCCGCCAGGCCAGCACCACACGCCTTGAGGGGATGTGACCCTCAAACGGCAGGTACTTGATGAACGAAGGCTGTTCGGCCGGCAATTTGGCCTTTTTACCGCCCACGGGCGCCGCCAAAGCTTCTTTGGGCACACCCAAACGCGGTACCAGCGTGATGCCCATGCCAGCGGCCACCATGTGTTTGATGGTTTCTAGCGACGAGCCTTCAAAGCTTTTTTGAATACCGCCGGTGTTGCTGGAAAAGCGGGCGAACTCCGGGCAGACCTCCAGCACATGGTCCCTAAAGCAGTGGCCATTGCCCAGCAGCAGCAGCGTCTCTTTCTTAATCTCTTCAGCCGTGATGCTGCTGCGCGCAGCCAGTGGGTGGTTGCTCGGTACAGCGGCCATGAAGGGCTCGTCATACAGCGGCGCAATCGCCAGGTTGGTGTCGGGGAAGGGCTCGGCCAGAATGGCGCAGTCAATCTCGCCATTACGCAGCTCTTCAAGCAGGCGGGCGGTGAAGTTTTCTTGCAGCATCAGCGGCATTTGCGGCAGCCTCACAATCATTTGGCGTACCAGGTCTGGCAGCAAATACGGGCCAATGGTGTAGATCACGCCCAGGCGCAAACTGCCCGCCAATGGGTCTTTGCCGCGCTTGGCAATGTCTTTGATCTGGTCGGCTTGTTCCAGCACGCTTTGCGCCTGGCGGATGATCTCTTGCCCCAGCGGCGTGACGGTGATCTCGTTGGCGTTGCGCTCAAACAATTTCACCTGCAGCTCTTCTTCAAGCTTTTTGATCGCTACGCTCAGGGTGGGCTGCGACACGTGGCAGGCGTCAGCGCCCTTGCCAAAATGCTTTTCACGCGCCACGGCCACGATGTATTTGAGTTCGGTCAGCGTCATGGTGTGATTGTCTGCTTTTGGCTAAACAAAGAACTGCTTCAGTGCATTTGCCGTCGGGCCCGGTAATTCTTCAGGAATGAAATGCCCCGCCGCCACCGCATGGCCTGCCACCACGCCGCTGCACTGCGCCTGCCACAGCGCCATCGGGTCAAACAGGCGCTGCACCACGCCGCGCGCGCCCCACAGCACCAGCATGTCGCATGCCACTTTGGCACCCAGCAAGCGGCCTTCGCGGTCATGCGTCAAATCAATACCGGCGCTGGCGCGGTAGTCTTCACAGGCCGTGTGCAGCGCCTCGGCATTGCAAAAACAGCGGTCGTACTCCAGCAAAGCTTGCGGCTCGATATAGCTTAAGCCCGCGCTGCCCCAACCGCCCAGCTTGGCATGCAGGTAGGCCTTGGCGGTCTCTGGGTGGTTAGCGCCCATCATGATTTCAGGCAGCGGCGCGGGCTGCAGCATGTGAAACCAGTGGTAGTAGGCGCGTGCAAATTCCATATACGGCCCCGTCAGCGTGGTGCCGTCGTACATGTCGAGCGTGGGGGCAATGTCTATCACGCAGAGCTTTTTGACCCGCGCAGCGTGGTCTAGCGCCAAGCGGTGCGCCACGCGCCCGCCCCGGTCGTGGCCGCACAGGTAAAACTTGTCAATACCCAGCGCGTCCATGACGAGGGCCATGTCATGCGCCATGTTGCGCTTGCTGTAGTTGCTGTGGTCTGGCAGACCCGGCGTTTTAGACGAATCACCGTACCCGCGCAAGTCAGGCATGACCAGAAAATAATCTTGGGCAAGCACTTTAGCGACCCGGTGCCACATCACATGCGAATGCGGGAACCCGTGCAACAGCAGCAGGGCAGGCTTTGGCACATCACCCAGCGCGGTTTTGGACACCCGCGCATTGATCGTTGCGCCGTTGACTTCAAAACTGCGCTGCTCAAAGCCGTCAAACCAACTCATGATGTTGCCTTTCTGGCCGCCATGAATTTTTTAAGATTAGCGGCTGCAGTGGCTCTGACTTTTTGCCGAAAAAACGGCGTCCAACCCAGCAGCAAGCCAGGGGTGCCCAGCGCTTGCCGCGCCCAGGTCCAAAAGTTAAAGCTGTCGCGGTGCCGGGTAATCAGGCCTTGGTCATTGAACGCAAACACGCCATCAATCACGTTGTGTACCAAGCGCTTGGTGGCCGTAAAGCGGTAGTCAGCCTCCCAGTGTGCCTTGCCGGTGGTGGCGTTGGCATCAATGCCGCTATAAACCAGTTTCCAGTCGGCCAGCGCTTTGGCCTTGGTGGTTTCGCACAGCATGCGCCACATGCCTGTGACCTGCTCATGCCCGCGCAGCGAGAAAGCCTCATCGTCAAATTCAGCATCAGCCGCGTAGCAAGTGGCCATGGTGTCCACATCAAGCCGGGCGAAGGCGCTGTAGAACTTTTCTAGTGTGGCTTGGTTGGGGTGCATGGTGGGGTCCTTCAGGCCTAACTCTACACCGGGTCTACACCGGGCTTGATGGTTTGAGGCAGGGAATCATCGCTACTGCTAGGTCATCACCTGTATCAAAGTATGACCATGTCCCCTAGAATGACACGAGGAGGGGGGAACTGCATGACACCAGAGGCCAAGGCAAGACAAAACATCGACGCGCTACTGGTTGCCTCGGGTTGGCACGTCTGCAATGTGGCTGATGATGTGCAAGGCGACATTGACGAAAATATTCGCTCAACATCGAAAAGGTCTCAGAGATAAAAATGAGATTCTTGCTGGATACCAATGTTCTGATCCCGCTTGAGGACTCGCAGCGTCCATTGGAGCCGAGCCTCATGTCTTTCGTTCGCTTAGCGCACCTTCATGGACATGTGTTGCTGTACCACCCCGCTTCTGAGGACGATATTCGTGAAGACAAAGATGTCGAGCGACGAAATCAGACGCTGCAGAGATTGGGGCAGTACGAGCGGCTCGATACACGCCCTGACTGCCCTTGGAATGTCGTCGGGATGCGTGTCAACGATTCTCGTGACAACGAGATACTTTATGCGCTGTCTTTGAATGCCGCAAATGGGCTGGTGACCGAGGATCGGGGAATACACGACAGGGCGAAAGCGCGTGGGATTGCCAATCGGGTTTACACCATTCAAACGGCGAATGACCAGCTGCTGCGACTACATCGCCAGGTCGTCGTCGCACTGCCAAATGTCACTGAAGTCCCTTTGTACAGCCTTACGCCGCAACTCGGCTCGGTCTTCTTTGACAGCTTACGAGACGGTTATCCAGAATTTGATGAGTGGTTTGCTCGAAAGGCGCAAGCAGGGGTACGGGCGTGGGTTTCTAACGACGAAATGGGCGAAGTGGGTGCAATATGTATTTATGACCGCCAAACGCGCGAGTCCATCACGGATGATTTGGTGTTGCCCGGGGTAGCCTTGAAATTAGCCACGTTCAAGGTCGGTGACACTCACCGTGGGCGGAAGATCGGTGAACTTTTTTTGAAAGCTGCTTTTCGATACGCCACAGATCATCCACTTGAGCACATCTTTGTCCATGGGGACATAGATAAGCATCATTTTCTTTTCGATTTGTTGGTTGACTTTGGATTTGAATGCGTCGGCTCACATCCTGGTAGCGATGGCCGGGATGCTGTGTATCTCAAGCGGCACCCAGTGCTTCCGCCGAAGCCTTATTACCCCTATTTGGAATACCACCGAAAGTACTTTCCACACTTCTATTCGGGGCCGGAAGTCGCCAAATTCGTAGTACCCATTCGGCCAGAGTTTCATCGGATTTTATTTCCGGACTATCAATCGGTAGCGGGCCAGCAGGCCGATATGTTTCCTGTCGAAAACTACGCTAGTAACGCGATCAAGATGGCGTATTTGTCTCATGCTCAAACCAACGCCATCGAACCAGGCAGTGTTTTGCTTTTTTATCGCTCCGGAGATGATCAAGCACTTACAAGCATCGGTATTGTCGAGAGCTACGAACAATTAAATGATACCGATGCAATCGTTCAGAAAGTGAAGCGGCGTACTGTTTACACGCTAACCGACATACAGACGATGGCTGTAAAGCCAACCCGCGTGCTTCTTTTTCGATTTGTACAGCATCTGTCGCGTCCAATCCCCTTTGCTAAATTAATTCAACACCGTGTCCTTAATGGACGTCCTCGAAGTTTCACCGCCATTTCTCATGACGCGTTTCAGTCAGCTATTGCAATCGGCGAATAACCCCGTCCTCATTTCCGTGCACCCTTTCTATGCGGCTGAGATAGCTGCCGGACGCAA
Organism: Burkholderiales bacterium; assembly: GCA_038204335.1. Lineage (GTDB taxonomy): Bacteria > Pseudomonadota > Gammaproteobacteria > Burkholderiales > Burkholderiaceae_C > Polaromonas. Next base: position 39,418 of record JBBRDA010000002.1, on the reverse strand, counting down.
GCGTGTGGAGTTTCGTAGACGTTGGTCGAACAAACCTACGGGGGTGCTTGTGGTCTATGCAACTGCCCCAATCAAAGCCATCATTGCTGTTGTCGAAGTTGCCGAGGTTAGGCGGTCGAGTAGTACACAACTCTGGGAGCTTTGCAAATTGCTTGGGGGTGCTATCACACGTGCAAGGCTTCGTGAGTACATGCATGGGCTTGAGATAGGCGTTGCACTTGTCTTGGGCCGCGTCTTTTTGCCAAAGGTTGCGGTCAGTCCAAAGGCCGTCTTCGGTAATGGCTTTGTACCGCCTCAGTCATATCGCTATTTGCGCCCCGAGGAAATCGACTCGCTGATTGAATTCTTAGGGGGGCAAAAGTGACGTTGATTTTTCTAGGTGGAGTGCACGGTGTTGGAAAGACATCAATGTGTGCAGACGTAGTTGAGAAATTCGATCTGAAAGTTGTTGGCGCAAGTGCCATCATCCGCGCGGAGCGGGAATACCCCTCCTCGGATACTCGGACGTCTGTAGCAAATGTTGGCGGTAATCAGGGCTTGCTTGTCCGTGGGGTGCACCGACTAGTCACAGACGCCCCTGGTCGTTATCTCATGGACGGACACTTTGCTCTGCGAACTTTTGCGGGAAGCATCGAGGAAATAGGCGCAGAGGTTTTCAAAGCAATTGGAGTCAGTGGGCTCATTTGTCTCTTTGATGACCCCGCCGCAATAGCACAGCGACTGGCTGCGCGAGATGGCGTCGTCCCTAAGGTTAGCGCTATTGCTGAACTTCAATCAGCAGAGCTTCGATCCGCCGAATTAGTCTCGCGAACGTTGGGGCTTAGGTTGAAAGTCGTCCAAGCATTTGATACTCGCGCCTTTGAAGATGGTTTGAGGGCGTTCTAAAAGCGGCATTTGATCCTATCTGAATGGCTGCTTACGCAATACAAACGAGGGCTAGAGTCCGACTTCATGCCTAAACTACCATGCTCAATTTAAACTTACGAATATTTCCAGCTTAACGAAATTTTCGAAAATAACAGAATGAACTAGAATCGAGTCAGCCATTTCACAGGCTGTCGGAGATTTCACCAAATGATCATTCTCAAAGCAACGCAGGACAAAGTGCTTAGCGTCCTGCAATCGGTAGCTGGCATCGTTGAACGGCGGCACACGCTGCCCATAGTTGCCAATGTCTTGCTACGCAAGACGGGGGCGGGCTTTTTTGGCCAGGCGAGCCAAGCGGTTGTTAACCCAATGTTGGCTTTCCGCCCTCTTTTGACCTCAGCGGCTCGTCGGGACGGCCTCAGCGGAGCGCCGTCCAGCTTGCGGTCAAAGGGTTTCTTTTCAGCCAGCAAAGCCAATCTGCGTAACGCGCCTTAAAGCGCATCTATTTCCAAATACACGCATGAACACCTTAACCCTTACCTCACCGTTTGCCCACGAATCCGCCCAAACACGCCATGGCCCCAACAGCAGCCCCTACGCAACCGCCGCGCAAACAGCCGCCGTTCTGCGCTCGGGCGCGCAGTACCGGCGCGACCGCATGGACGCAGCCGACATGATCACCACCGACGAAGCCGCCGCGCTGGCAGGCACCACGCGGGTGACCATCAATGCCTGGATCAAGTCCGGGCGCTGCATTGGCGTGGCCAACTTGCGCCGTGGTTTCAAGCTGCCGCGCTGGCAATTTGAGCCCGTCATTTGGCCTGCGCTGCAGCCTGTGGCTAAGCAGCTGGGCACGCCCGATGGCTGGCAGTTGCTGGCGTTTTTGGAGTCCCCCGCCACGGCGCTGGACGGCCAGACCCCCCGCGCTGCGCTGGAGCAAGGCGTGCCGCTTGAGCGCATCGTGGCACTGGCAACGGCTGAGGCACATTGACCTCACTTCATGAATTTCAAAACACCACAGTTACTAGGCCACACGCCACCCGTTCTAGAAGTTCCCGCGCATCAGGTTTGGCACCGGGTGCAACGCAAAAACGCCCGCAAAGACAGCGTGCGTCACAAAGGCTACGTGCTGGCACCACCCGGCGGGCTGGCCGGGAGATTTGATTTGGCAGACGAGGCCACCGCCTATGTTGCGGACAGCCCGGAGACGGCGCTGTACGAAAGCCTGTTCCGCCGCGAGGTGCGCAGCTGCCACCTTAGCCGTATAGAGCAGCGCGCGTTGGTCAGCTTTGAAACCGTAGCTGCGGTGCGGCTGGTGGACTTGCGTGGACTGGAAGCGCACTACCCCGTGCTGCAGTCCATGCGTTACGAAACCAGCCAGGCGTTTGCGCACGCTTGCCGACAGCAGGGCTTACACGGCGTGCTTTATGCGTCGGCTCAACACCCCAGCCACAGCTGCGTATGCCTTTTCAGGGCGGGCATTGACCGCACCAAGAAGCTGGAGGCGGTTGCGCTGGTGAAGCCGGGCACCGGGCTGCTGCACAAAGCCGTGGTGTTGGCAGTGCGAGGGTCGCAGGTGCCAATATTGCGGGACTGACATTAGTCCTAATTTCATAGCTGCTTGCGCCTGTAAAATAAGGGCTACAGGCCGATTTGGCACCCTAAAACCGCCCAAAAACCCTCCACAAACACCTTGGAGGAGCCTTTTACCGCTAAAGCAGGTGCGGGGGTCGTTCTGTTCAATTTAGCGCTAGGCTGGACTTGAACTGCAATTGCAGCTAAAGTAATGATTCCTTACTTTCCGCAATCAACTATGCTCGCCAAAATCACTTCCAAGAATCAGCTCACCCTGCCGAAAAGCGTCACGCAGGCTGTGGGGGCCACTGAATACTTTGATGTTGAGGCCCGCGCTGGCCAGATCATCCTGACGCCAGTGCGCATCCAGCGTGGTGATGCGGTGCGCGCCAAGTTGGCCGAGCTTGGTCTGACTGATGGCGATATGGTTGCAGCAGTAGCTTGGGGCAGAGCGCCGCTGGCCGCACCCGCTTTGGCTGCGGAGCCGCTCGCTGTGTATGCCGTAACGCCCGCCAAGCCCACAAGGGCAGCTACCAAAAAACCTTCGCCAAAACCATGAGCGCAGCGGTGCGGGCTGTGCTGGACACCAATGTAGTGTTGTCTGCGCTGGTATTTGGGGGCGGCCTTGCCGGGCGGGTGCGGCTGGCTTGGCAAAACGGCGCGATTCAGCCCTTGGCCAGCACTGCCCCCGTGCAAGAACTGGTGCGCGTGCTGGCCTACCCTAAGTTTCGCCTTTCAAGCCAGGAGCAACAAGAGTTGCTGGCCGACTACCTGCCGCATGTTCAAACCGTGCGCATCCCGCAACCGCCACCCGAGGTTGCGGCATGCCGTGACGCGCTTGACCTGCCCTTTATGCATTTGGCAGTGGCGGGCACAGCACAGGTATTGGTCTCTGGCGATCTAGATTTGCTGGCAGTTGCTGCTACGTTTGAGCAGGCCAGTGGCTGCCCGATTCTCAGCCTGGAAGCGTTTTGCAGGCGATACCTTGATGTGTGATGGCTACCAGCACCCTCACCCGCACCCGCACCCGAGAAAATAGCGATTAACCTGATAGACAACGCTACTAAATAAGTAGCTGCTTGCGCCCGTAAAATAGGGGCTAATGGCCCATTTAACCCCTAAAACCGTATGGAAACCTTCTACAACCACCTCCACGCGCAACACCATGGCAAGGTTGAGATGTTCCGTGGGGCGCTGGTGCCGTGTTTTGAAGTGCCCGCCCGGCTTGACCATGTACTGGCCGAGTTGCAGCGCCGCAAGCTGGGTGATGTGCTGCAGCCGCGCCCCTTTGATGATGCGGCTTTGACAGGTATACACAGCCCGCGTTACCTGCGGTTTTTGGCAACCGCTTGGGACCAGTGGGTGGCGCTAGACGCTGCCAATGCCGGCAAAGACATCTTGCCGTCGGTTTGGCCCACACGGACGTTTCGCACCGACATTGAGCCTGACAATTTTGCGGCCAAGCTGGGGCTGTATTCGTTTGACGCAGGCTCGCCAATGACCCGTGGCACCTGGGTGGTGGTGCGCGCCGGGGCAGACTGCGCGTTGAGCGCTGCGCAGGCGGTGCTTGATGGCGACAGCGCGGCCTTTGCGCTGAGCCGGCCGCCGGGGCACCATGCGGGGGCTGACTTTTTTGGCGGTTACTGCTTTTTAAACAACGCGGCACTGGCGGCGCAACACTTGCGAAATGCAGGCATCAACAAAGTAGCGGTGCTGGACGTGGACTACCACCACGGCAACGGCACGCAGGCTATTTTTTACGACCGGCCCGATATTTTTTTTGCCAGCATCCACGGTGACCCGCGCACCGAGTACCCGTTCTTTTTGGGCCACGCAGATGAAACCGGTGCAGGTTCTGGCGCTGGCTGCAACCTGAACCTGCCTTTGCCCCGAGGCAGCAACTATGCCGCTTGGTCAGCGGCGTTGGAGTTGGCCATCACAGCCATAAAAGCCTACGGTGCGCAGGCACTGGTGGTGTCGTTGGGTATGGACACGTTTGAGGGCGACCCAATATCGGGCTTTACCATCACCAGCAATGACTACCTGCGCATGGGCGAAAGGCTCAAGGCGATTGGTTTGCCCACGGTGCTGGTGTTTGAAGGCGGCTACGCGGTGGACGAGGTGGGCGTGAACGCCGCGAATGTGCTGCAGGCATTTGCCTGAGCGCCTTTAACTTTTTGCGTTCGGCACTACAAAGCTTCGGGCACGGCCTGCGCTAAAAAGTCGTACACGGCCCGGATGCGCTTGTTGGTGCGGATCTCGCGGTGCACCGCCAGCCAAACTGGCAGCGGCGGGATTTTGAGCATGGGTAGCACGGCAATAACATCAGCGTCGGTGCGCGCCAGATAGTCGGCCACAAAGCCAATTCCCACACCACTGCGTACGGCTTGCCAGTAAGCCATCAAGTCGTCGGTACGCAGCGCAAACTGCTCGCGGGTGATGGTAAAGCCCATAGCGCCAAAGCCGCGAATGATGTCGTCGTTGATGTCATTGCCCACCAGTGCATGCGCCAGCAGATCCGTCAGCTCACGCGGAGTGCCTGCACGCTTAAGGTAGTCGCGGTGCGCGTAGACGCCCAGCGTGACCTTGCCGATCCGCTTGGCGACCAACTCTGCCTGCGCGGGCGGCACCATGCGTATCGCTATGTCGGCTTCACGCCTGAGCAGGTTGCTGACCTGGTTGCTGGACACCAGCTCGACCTGCACCTCGGGCAGCAGCAGACGCATGTTGGCCAGCAGCGGCGGCAGCAGCACGCACGCCACCGGCTGGCTGGCAGTGATGCGCACGGTGCCGCGCACCGCCTCGTCGGCGCTTGACACGCTGCGCTGCAACTGGTGCGCGCCCGCCTCCATCGCCCGGGCGGACTCTGCCAGTTTGAGTGCCATGGCTAAGGGCTTGAGCCCGCGGCCCGTCCGCTCAAACAGGGCCACACCGAGCTGGGACTCCAGCTCGGCAATGTGCCGGCCAATGGTCGGTTGGCTCGATTTGAGGACGCGCGCCGCGCCCAGCAAGCTGCCTTCGTCCAACGCCGCCAGAAACGAACGGACCAGCGCCCAGTCAAAGTTGCTATTCATTTTTCGGTATTCATTTTTGAAACTCAGCTATTGACATATAGCCAATTGTGTAATGCCTTGGAGATTTTCACAATACACATCAGCAGACAAAACCTGCGTAAACCGACATACACCCGCGTACTTCAACTTTCATTTTTTAATTAAGGAGCCTCCCATGGATCGTCGTCATTTCATTCGTCTGGTCGGTGGCGGCAGCGTGCTGGCTGCCACCGCCCTTACACAGTCTGGTTGCGGCCAGTTGTCCAGCAGCTTTCCGGCCAATGCGGTTGAGGCCTGGCAGGGCCCATCAGCCAGTGATGCAGACCCGCGCCGCCGGGCTTTGGCTTACGCCATCACCGCGCCCAACCCGCACAACCTGCAACCCTGGCTGGCTGACCTGCGTGAGCCGAACGCCATCACGGTTTACACCGACCGTGAGCGGGTGCTACCCGAAACCGATCCGTTTGGCCGGCAGATTTTGATTGGTCATGGTGCTTTTATTGAGCTGCTGGTCATTGCGCTGGCTAACCAGGGCTTAACCCCCCAAGTAGCTTTGTGGCCACAGGGAGAACTGCCCGCCACACTACAAGCTTGGGACCGCCGACCTGTGGCGCGGATCACGCTGACACCCCAGGCACCCGGCAGCACACCGGACGCATTGTTCAGGCACATCCTGAACCGCCACACCCCGAAAACAGATTTCGACCCGGCACGTACCGTTAGCGCGGCCGCACTGCAAACACTGGTGGGCGGCGTCGGCCCTTCAGGCGTGCGTGTAGCGGGCACGGTGGATGAGGCGCGCTTGCAACCGCTGCGCGACTTGTGCTGGCAATCGGCCAAAGTCGAACTGCTGACACCGCGCACCATGATGGAAAGCATCAAACTGATTCGCCTGGGGCCAGACGAGATACTGAAGCACCGCGACGGTATTTCCATCAACAGCCCATTTGTTCGCGCGATGGGTAGCGTCGGCATGTTTGACCGCAGTGCCCCGCCGGCTGAAGGCAGCGCCGGCTACAAAAATGCCATGGGCCGGTTTGAAGGCCACAGCCGCACGGCGATGGGCTTTGTTTGGCTCAGCACGCCGGGCAACAGCCGCAGCCAGCAAATTGAAGCGGGGCGTGCCTATGTGCGCCTGCAGCTCAAAGCGACAGAGATTGGCCTGGGCGTGCACCCGATGAGCCAAGCGCTGCAAGAGTTTGCCGAGATGAAGCCGTTTTACGACAAAGCCCATCAATTGCTGTTGGGCAAATCAGCACCTGGCGGGCCGAACGATGAAACAGTACAGATGTTTTGCAGGCTCGGCTACACCGCAGCCCCTGCGCCCGCCACGCCGCGTCGGCCGCTAGACAAGTTCGTTTTGACTAGCTGAGCCGTTTGACCAAACCGGCGACGGCGTGGCGCACTGTCGCTGCGCGTACGCTGGCGCGGTCGCCGTCAAAGCGCACCCGCTCGGAGGTCAACATGCCGCCCACAGAAAAGCCAAACCAGACCGTGCCCACGGGTTTGTCTGCGCTGCCGCCCGACGGCCCGGCCACGCCGGTGACGGCCACCGACACCTGAGCCTGCGAGTGGCGAATGGCGCCAAAAGCCATGGCTCGGGCCACCGGCTCGCTGACGGCGCCATGCTGCACAATCAGCGCCGCATCAACACCGAGCAGCTCGGTTTTGGCGGCGTTGGAATAGGTCACAAAGCCACGCTCAAACCAGGCGCTTGAGCCAGCCAGGTCGGTGCAGGCGGCGGCGATCATTCCGCCTGTACAACTCTCGGCTGTCGCTAAAAAGAGGCCGTTTTTAAGCATCAAATCGGCCAATTGACCAATCAAATCGGGCGCAAGCAGCTCTTTATTTAATAGCGCTTCACTATCCTGTGGCATCACCAAAACCTCCACAAGGCAATCACCAGCAGCGTACAAAAGGCCGCTACGAAGTCGTCAAACAAAATGCCAAAGCCGCCGCGAGCGCCAAAACCTTTGAACTTCTGGTCTGCCCAAGCAACCGGGCCAGGTTTGGCGGCATCAAAAAACCTGAACAGGACAAACGCGACGATCTGCCCGGTAAAGCCTGTCGGCATGATGAGCCAGAGCACCAGCCAGAAGGCCACCACCTCGTCCCACACAATGTTGCCCGGGTCCAGCACCCCCATGTTTTTGGCAGTAACAGTGCAAGCCCACCAGCCGACCAGCGTTGAAACGGCAATCAAACCACCCATTTGCGCCGTGGTCATCAGGGGTTGCAGCACCAAAAAGGCCAGCCACGCCCACAAAGTGCCTGCGGTGCCTGGGGCTATGGGGCTCAAACCCGAGCCAAAACCTAGCGCAATGAAATGCGCCGGATGAGACAGTAAAAACCGGCCATTGACTTTGGCTGGGGCTACCATGGGCGGTGAAACGGCAGGTAAATCAGAAGTGGAACCAAGTGTCATGGTTTGCAATCGTACCGTGATGCAAAAAGTTGTCGTTATTTCAGGAGTCAGCATGTTCAATATCCGTACCCTTTTCAGCACCCCGCGAAACGCGGCCAGCCTGGCGCTGATGGCGCTGCTTTTAGGCGGCTGTGCCGTTGAGCAGGTGTTGCCCGGCACCACGCGCGCCGAGGTGTTGGCAAAGTACGGCCAGCCCACACGGGAGGTGCCGTTGACCACAGGCTCAAGGCTGCAATACTCGTATCAACCCGCTGGCCAGCACGCCGTGATGGTGGACCTAGATGCGGCGAGCCGCGTGGTGTCAAGCCGCCAGGTGCTGCAAAGCGCGGACTTCGCGCGTATCGGCATCAACCAGTGGAGCCGCGCCGATGTCGAGCGCGAGTTTGGCCGGAGCGCCCTGATTGACCGGGTTGGTAATTGGCCCGGCGATATCATGACTTACTACTGGAAGGACGCCAGCCAGGACATGTTCTTTTACGTCTATCTGGACGCAGCCAACATCGTGCAGCGGACCGGGCAGGGTATGGACTTCAGGAGAGACCCACCTAGAGACTGACGCAGCCGCTCAAGATGCAGACGAATCACTCGCCTCATCGTTTTGAACGGTTCTGCCGATTTCGGGAAAGCGCTTGTGCAGGTATAGCCAGGCGACCAGGCCGATACACATCATGCCCAGTGAGGCTGTCGCCAACCCCACGGTTGAATGCATGACCAGCGGTGTCAATAAGCCGGCCACCAGCCCGTTGGCGGTAGAGCCGATCACCGCTTGAAGCGATGAGGCCATGCCGCGCCGCTCGGGGTACAAGTCCAGCACTAAAAGCGTGACCACGGGTACCATCAAAGCCCAGCCAAAGGCAAACAAGGCAATCGGGATCAACGCCCACGAGACATGCGCTTTAAAAAAATAGTTCGCTACCAGGTTAACAACCGACACGGTGAGCATGATGACAAAACCGTGGCGAATCTGCACCTTGGGAGCGACCTTGCCTGCCAGACGACCACTGAGCCAAGCACCCGACATGATGCCCGCAATGGTCAGAAGGAAGAACCAGAAAAATTGCGTGGGTTGCAGTTGTAGGTGCTCACCCAGAAAAGCAGGCGCGGCCAGCACGTACAAAAACATGCCGTTGAAAGGCACGCCGCTGGCCAAGGCCAGCAACAAAAACCGCGGGCTGGAACCGAGTTGCCAGTAACCCCGCATCAAGTGCTTGAACTTGAAGCTTTGCCGGTGCTCGATGTGCAGCGTCTCGGGCAAATACTTGTAGTTGGCGGCCCATAAAACAACGCCAACACCCGTCAAAAACCAAAAAATGCTGTGCCAATCCAAAAACACAAACAGCCAGCCGCCCACAATCGGCGCGAGAGCAGGCGCAACGCCGAAATAAATCGTCACTTGGCTCATGACCTGCTGGGCCTGGGCCGGCGGGAACATGTCACGGATAACAGCACGCGACACCACGATACCTGCGCCGGTTGACAGCCCTTGCAGCGCCCTGAAAAACACCAGTTGCTCAATGCTCTGCGACAACGCGCAACCTGCCGACGCAACAGTGAATATGGCCACGCCCCAGAGCACCACCGGGCGACGGCCAAAGCTGTCAGCCAGCGCCCCATGAAACAGGTTCATAAAGGCAAAACCAAACAAATACGCCGACAGGGTTTGCTGCATCTGCACCGGCGTTGCACCGAGTGACTTGGCGATGCCGTTAAATGCCGGGATGTAGGTGTCTATCGAAAACGGCCCCAGCATGCCCAACAACGCCAGCAGCACAGCCAGCGCCCAGCGTGGGCCGGGCCATAGCTTGTCTGCGTCAGGATTCATCGTTTTTCAGCTTCAAAGCGGCTTCATACAAAACATTGCGCGGTGCGCCGGTCAGTTCAACTGCCAGTTTGACAGCGGTTTTAAGCGGCAGCTCTGCCAATAACAACTGCAGAACACGCAGGCCGTCGTCTTTGGGTTCCGCTTTTAGCGCAGGGTGCAGCACCAGCACAAACTCGCCTCGCGTGCGCTGCGAACCAGCGGCCAACCAGGCTGCAAATTCGCTGGAGGTCACTGTGGCGATCTCTTCAAATTGCTTGGTCAGCTCGCGGCACACCGTTACCCATCTGTCGCCCAAGGGGCTCATGGCCAGCGCCAAGGCCTCAATGCGGTGCGGTGCCTCCATGATGACCACTGCTTTGCTTTGCGTTTGCAACAGCGCGATGGCCTGGTCACGCTCGCCGGCCTTGCTGGGTAAAAAGCCGGCGAACACAAAGCCTGAATCGCCAGATATGCCCGCTGCACTTAAGGCAGTAGTCACGCTGCTGGCACCTGGCAGCGGCATCACACCCAACCCAGCGCCGCGCACGCTAGAGACCAGCCGTGCGCCGGGGTCGCTCACCGCAGGTGTACCTGCGTCGCTAACATAAGCAACGCGCTCGCCGCGCTGCAGGCGGTCAATCACGCCAAGGGCTGCTTCTTGTTCATTGTGTTCATGCACAGCCAGCAGATTTTTATCAATGCCAAACTGACGCAGCAAGCCTTGGGTGTGGCGCGTGTCTTCGCAGGCAATGCAATCGACCAGTTGCAGCACATGCAGCGCTCGCAAGCTGATGTCTGCCAAGTTGCCAATCGGCGTGGCCACCACGTACAGCGTGCCCTGCGGATAATGCTGCATGCTAGATGCGGCATTTGCTGCGCTCAAGGCCATCTCGAAAGAAGCGTTCAATGTGGTTTTCCAAAAAAGAGACGGACAAAAACCCTAAAGATCAGGTTACCACCAAGGCAGTGGGTGATGCTGCGGAATTGATGGCGCTGGCTCATTTGCGCGCTGCTGGCCTACAACTGCTGGAATCCAATTATCGAACACCGGGGCGCGGCGGCGGCGAAATTGACCTCATCATGAAAGACACCGACGGCACACTGGCATTTATTGAAGTGCGGCAGCGGGCCAGCCAATCGCACGGCGGCGCGGGCGCGAGCATCAGCGCCGTCAAACAAAAGCGCATCGTCTTTGCGGCGCGCCACTACCTGATGCGTTTCAAAGCCCTGCCGCCCTGCCGGTTTGATGTGGTGTTGATCCATGGCAGGCCGGGAGCCGACGAGGCGCCCACGATTGAGTGGCTTCGCTGCGCGTTTGATGCTTAATGTTACGTTCTGACCCGGTATCATTAGCCCATGCTTGAACAAAGAATTGAACAGCACTTTATAGACAGCGCCGACCTGAAGTACCAGTCGGCTCAGGTTTTGTCCAAACCCATAGTGGCTGCCGTGCAGGCCATTTTGGCCAGTGTGACCAGCGGCGGCAAAGTGCTGGCTTGCGGCAATGGCGGCTCAGCGGCTGACGCGCAACACTTTGCAGCGGAGTTTGTGGGCCGTTATGAGCGTGAGCGGCCTGAGCTGGCCGCGATTGCACTAACGACCGACAGCTCCATCTTGACGGCGATTGCCAACGACTACGACTTCAATGTGATTTTTTCAAAGCAGGTGCGTGCCTTTGGCGGCGCCGGTGATGTCCTGCTGGCACTGAGCACGAGCGGCAATTCAGGCAACGTGCTGGCCGCGATAGAAGCGGCGCATGAGCGTGAAATGACTGTGGTGGCGCTGACTGGCAAGGGTGGCGGAAAAATCACCCATGCCCTGCGCGAAACCGATGTGCATATCTGCGTGCCGCATGAGCGGACAGCGCGCATTCAGGAAGTGCATTTACTCGTCCTGCACTGCATTTGCGACGGTGTGGACACCCAACTACTTGGTGATCAGGAGTCTTCAGTATGAAAATTGTCATGACGAAACGCGCTGTAGTTAATTCGGTCGCGGCGGCCCTTTTGGCAAGTTTGCTGAGTGCCTGCATACCGTTGGTGGTGGGCGGTGCCGTTGTAGGCGGTACGCTGGTAGCCAACGACAGGCGCACATCAGGTGCGCAGCTCGAAGACGAAGGCATTGAACTGCGCAGCACCAGCCGCATCCGCAGCAATATTGGAGACCGGGTGCATGTCAACGTGAACAGCTACAACCGTCAGGTCCTGTTGACCGGCGAAGTGCCAAACGCACAGGACAAGCTGCTGGTCGAGCAAATTATTTCGAGAGTTGAAAACGTGAGCTCGGTGGTCAATGAACTGGCTGTGATGGGTAGCTCCAGCCTGGTTCAGCGCTCGTCCGACGTGCTGGTCACGGGTCGGGTCAAGGCCCTGCTGGTCGACGCCAAGGATCTCTTTGCCAATTCGTTTCGCGTAGTCACGGAACGTGGCACCACGTATCTGATGGGCCGCGTCACCCAGCGCGAGGCAGACCGCGGTACGGCTGTGGCGCGCGCAACCCCAGGCGTTCAAAAAGTAGTGCGGATTTTCGAAATCATCAGTGAAGAAGAGCTGGCGCGGCAACTGCCAACACCCGCCAAGCCGCCACCGCCCAAGCCAGCTGGCAGCTAAGTAAATTCACTTCAAGCGTTTAATCAGGCTTGAAGTGTCCCAGCGCTGGCCGCCCATGGCCTGCACATCTGCGTAAAACTGGTCAACCAACGCCGTCACGGGCAAACGCGCACCGTTACGCTTGGCTTCGTCCAGCACCAGGCCAAGGTCTTTTCGCATCCAGTCCACCGCAAAGCCAAAATCAAACTTGTCGGCCACCATGGTTTTGCCGCGGTTGTCGAGTTGCCAGCTTTGGGCCGCGCCTTTGCCAATCACGTCAAGCACTTGGTTTACGTCAAGACCGGCTTTTTGGCCAAAAGCGACCGCTTCGCTCAGACCCTGCACCAGCCCGGCAATACAAATCTGGTTGACCATTTTGGTCAACTGGCCAGCGCCGCTCGCGCCCATCAACGTAAAGGCTTTAGAAAACGCCATGCCAACTGGTTTAGCAGCATCAAAGGCAACGGCATCGCCACCGCACATGACCGTTAGCCCACCGTTTTGTGCGCCGGCTTGGCCACCCGACACCGGCCCATCCACAAAATGAAGACCTTGGCTTTTAGCGGCGGCGTAAAGCTGTCGAGCAACATCAGCAGAGGCTGTCGTGTGATCAACAAGTACCGAGCCGGGTTTCATGCCTGCAAGTGCGCCCTCTGGCCCCAAAACGACGCTGCGCAAGTCGTCATCGTTGCCAACACAGCAAAACACGATCTCCGCCCCAGCCACTGCCGATTTTGGTGTTAAACCGTGTGTAGAGCCCTTGAATTCAGCGCAAAAAGCTATTGATTTAGTAGCAGTACGGTTATACACGCTAACCTGGTGACCTGCAGCCACCAAATGACCAGCCATGGGGTAACCCATGACGCCAAGGCCTAAAAAGGCTACTTTTTGCGGTGCGGTGGTTTCGTAGGTTCGGGTGTTAATAGATGGCATGTTTATCTTTGTGCGAAGGTCTGAAATCAAAGAGCGTATTGTGCAACACCCAAACCAAAAGACCAATTTTCGCGGTTGGTTTCGATTAGATTAATGATCACGTCTTCGGCTTTGAAGCTGCTGGTGCGGGAAACATTAACAGCAATTTTTGCGTAAAGTGCCTGCTTCGTTTCGAGACTGCGACCCGGCGAGCAGCTAATTTGCAGTAACACCGCATGCTGTGAGTGCTTGACGCCCAGAAACTCTGGTGTGCAGATCAGCTCTTCAGGGCTGTGCTTGTGTATAGCCTGAAACCGATCAGGTTCTGGAACATTGAAGGTAGCCACTAGCGCGCTGTGCACAGCGTCGGACACGGCTGTGATGTCCTCAGGAAGGGTTTTTTGCGGCAGACTGATGCGAACGAGAGGCATGGGTTGCTCCTTTTAAAGGTGAGGTCGTGCACGATTGTTGAGCACCAACAAAGTGTGCGTTTAACGGTGCTTGACCGAAACCCCTTGATCTGCACAACGCTTGTGCAGAAAATGCACGAACGCCAAAGCTGAGGAAACCATGAAAAATCTGAATCTGGATGACTTCGCCCTATTTATTGAGGTGGCGGCGGCGCTTTCGCTGTCAAAAGTGGCAAGGGACAGAGGTGTGGCAGCCAGCCATATCTCTAGGCATTTCGCCCGGATAGAAGCCGAATGCCAATTAAGGCTGGCGCACCGTACGACCCACAGCCTGTCTTTAACGGATGATGGTGAGGTGTTTCTAGATCATGCAAAACGCATCGTCCATGAACAGACGCAGTTACGCGATAGCTTGACGACAAGAGCACGTGCAGTTACCGGAACAGTGCGCATTAGCATCAGCCAGCTTTTTGCGCAGTACGTCGTAATACCTAGGCTGGTCGAGCTTAGGCAACAGCAGCCAGGTCTGTGCATAGACCTACACATAGAGGACAGACTGGTCAATATGGCGCATGAGGGGATCGACATTGCCGTTCGCGCTGGTGTAGCCCCGGTCGACACTGTTATTGCACGCGATTTGGGGCATCACGGGCGAGCCTTATACGCCTCACCCGCCTATGTAAAAAAACACGGCTCACCACGTTCGCCAGAAGAACTGTCAGAGCATTGGCTGATCACCAACACGGCAGTGGCCGCCCACAACCGCTGGCAATTTTCGGTCAAAGGGCAAATCGTTCAGCAAGACGCGAAGGGTCAGTTGCGAGTCAACAACAGCGCAGCGGTTGTGTCGCTTACGCTAGCTGGCGCTGGTATTGGCCGAATCAACAATGTGCTGGCCAACGAACTGGTGATGGAGGGTCAGCTAAAGTTAGTGCTTGGCCGCTACAACACATCACAGCAATACCCTGTGTACGCGGCCATCTTGGCTGAACGGCATCGCGCACCAAAGATCCGCGTCACGATGGATTTTCTAGAGTTATGCTTTCTAGCGTTCAAGTCAAAGCAGGGGGATTAAACAATGGCAAAACCCTCGGTTCCGGCCGCCAAATCAACGGATTTAGCGCGTTGGGAGTTAAGTTTGATTTGCAGCCGCAGGTCATTGACGGAATCAGCATTGCGCAAGGCATCTTCGTAAGTGATGCCATTGGTTTCGAACGCGTCGAAGAGCGCTTGGTCAAACGTTTGCATGCCTAGGTTACGGCTCTTTTTCATGATCTCCTTGATCTCTGAAACCTCACCTTTGAAGATCAGGTCAGAGATCAGCGGTGTGTTGAGCATGACCTCAACCACCGCAACCCGGCCTTTGCTGTCTTGTTTGGGGACCAGGCGCTGCGACACCATGGCTTTGAGGTTGAGCGACAAATCCATCAACAACTGAGCGCGACGCTCTTCGGGGAAAAAGTTGATGATGCGGTCCAGCGCCTGGTTGGCGCTGTTGGCGTGCAGCGTACACAGGCACAAGTGGCCGGTTTCAGCGAAGGCAATGGCGTGCTCCATGGTTTCACGGTCACGCACCTCGCCCATCAAAATCACGTCTGGCGCCTGGCGCAAAGTGTTTTTCAGGGCGGCCTCCCAACTGTCGGTGTCTAGGCCTACTTCTCGCTGGGTAATGACGCAGTTTTTATGTGGATGTACAAACTCCACCGGATCTTCGATTGTGATGATGTGGCCAAACGACTCTTCGTTACGCCAGTCCACCATCGCAGCCAGCGTGGTGGACTTGCCCGAACCTGTTGCACCGACCAAAATGGTCAGGCCGCGTTTGGCCATGACCACTTCCTTCAAAACCTGCGGCACACCCAGGCCATCAATCGTTGGCAAGACGGCCGGAATCACCCGCATCACCATGCCAACTTTGCCCTGCTGGATAAAGGCATTGACCCGAAACCTCCCCACACCCGGTGGAGAGATGGCGAAGTTGCATTCTTTGGTGCGCTCGAACTCGGCGGCCTGCTTGTCGTTCATGATCGCACGGGCCAGCGCCAGCGTGTGACCCGCGTTGAGCGGTTGAGGCGAGACCTTGGTCACCTTGCCATCCACCTTCATGGCAGGCGGAAAGTCCCCAGTGATAAACAAGTCACTGCCGTTACGGCTGACCATAAGTTTCAACAAGTCATTGATAAATTTACTGGCCTGGTCGCGTTCCATTTGCGACTCCTTTCGTTTGAAACAGTCCGTCTTGTGAGAGGATCTGACTTGCTGAACCTAGCCTGGGAAGTTCTCAGGAATTTTGGCTTTCCCGCGTGCTTCAGCCGCAGAAATCACATTACGCTTAACAAGATCGGTCAGGTTTTGGTCCAGCGTTTGCATGCCCACGCTGTTGCCTGTTTGGATCGATGAATACATTTGTGCCACCTTGGCTTCACGAATCAGGTTACGGATGGCGCTGGTACCGAGCATGATTTCGTGCGCCGCCACGCGGCCCTGGCCGTCTTTGGTTTTACACAGCGTTTGGGAAATCACGGCCTGCAATGACTCCGACAACATCGAGCGGATCATTTCCTTTTCTTCAGCGGGAAACACGTCAATGATCCGGTCAATGGTTTTGGCGGCGCTCGACGTGTGCAGCGTGCCAAACACCAAGTGACCGGTTTCAGCCGCAGACATGGCCAACCGAATGGTTTCCAGGTCACGCATCTCGCCTACCAAAATGGCGTCTGGGTCTTCACGCAGGGCAGATTTCAGTGCGGCGTTAAAGCTCAAGGTGTGCGGCCCCACCTCGCGCTGATTGATCAGGCATTTTTTGGATTCATGCACAAACTCGATCGGGTCTTCTACGGTCAAGATGTGGCCGTACTCGTTTTCATTGAGATAGTTCACCATCGCGGCCAATGTGGTGGACTTGCCGGAGCCAGTCGGCCCGGTGACCAACACCATGCCGCGCGGCTTCATCGCCAGATCACCAAAAATCTTGGGGGCATTGAGCTGTTCTAGCGTCAGAATTTTCGAGGGGATAGTTCGCAGTACCGCACCGGCACCCCGATTATGGTTAAAGGCGTTGACCCGAAAGCGCGCAAGACCATCGATTTCAAACGAGAAATCGACTTCCAGAAACTCTTCGTAGTTCTTGCGCTGGGTGTCGTTCATGATGTCGTACACCATCGAATGCACTTGCTTGTGATCCAGCGGATCAACGTTGATGCGCCGCACGTCGCCATGCACCCGTATCATGGGGGGCAAGCCGGCTGACAGATGCAAGTCGGATGCCTTGTTTTTGACGCTGAAGGCCAGCAACTGGGTAATATCCATCCCGAAAATCCTTAAGGCGTGTAGGACAAAATCGATGAGCTTGCAGTTTACAGTCGAATTATGACCATGATCGTCCGAAATCTTCAGAGCGTGCGCGACCGCATCACCACGGCCTGCTTTGCGGCGGGGCGCAAACCGGACAGCGTACGCCTGCTAGCTGTTTCCAAAACCTTCGGTGCTGACGCTGTGCTTGAAGCCATGAGCGACGGGCAGCGGGCCTTTGGTGAAAACTACATTGCCGAAGGCGTTGAAAAAATCACGGCACTTCGCGACCACGCTGGGCTTGAGTGGCACTGCATCGGCCCGATTCAAAGCAACAAAACCCGGCTGGTGGCCGAGCATTTTGACTGGGTGCAATCGGTTGACCGCCTGAAGATTGCGCAGCGCCTGAGCGAGCAGCGTCCAGCTCATTTGCCAGCGCTTCAAATCTGTCTGCAGGTCAATACAGACGGAGGGGCGAACAAATCGGGCGTTGCGCCCGCCGAACTGATGACGCTGGTCAAAGAAATCATTCATCTGCCCAACCTGAAGCTTCGCGGGTTGATGACCATCCCCGAACCTGCTATAAATTTCGTAGCTGCTTGCGCCCTGCATTCGGTCGCTAAAGCCCTATTTGACCAAGTAAACCAAGCCGGGCTGCTGGCGGAGCCAATGGACACACTGTCGATGGGCATGACCGCTGACCTGGAAGCGGCCATTGAATCAGGCAGCACAATGGTGCGCGTGGGTACAGCGATCTTCGGCGGCAGATAAACTACGCACCGTTATTTCGGAATCGCTATCGGTTTGATATTGCCACAGCCAGCGCCCAGCCACTTGCCCGACGAGTCCAGCGTAGTGGTGACTGCTTTGCCCTGCTGAGCCGCGTTGATTTTCATCTTCATGGTGTAAGCGCTGTCACCCATGAAGGTGTACTGGCCTTCGCCACTGGACGGCGGGCTGGTGCAGGTGAACTTGAATTTCATGCCGGTGCTGGTTTTGTCACTGGTGCTGCTAGTGCAGTCGCCCTGCGTCTGGACGGGCATCTGGCTTCGCGCCACCATGTCTTGGGTGATGCACATCTTGGTTTGCATGCCGCCGGGGGCACCAGACATGCTCATGCCCTGCTTGGCGAGCATGGCCTCCATTTGTTTGCGTTGCTCGGGCGGCATACTGGCCATCTGCTGTTGCATCTGAGCCATCGCTTTGTCCATCTCGGCGCTGCCACCCAGCTTACTGGTCACTTCCCAAAGGCCTGGTTTCATGGTTTGAGCGTAGGCCGAAAGAGCCGGAAGGAGCACCAGCGCCGCGCACTTGATCGCCCGACTGAAAAATGCAAAGAATCGATCTGAGTTCACTACAACCCCTTATTAATCAGGCTTTTCAGCGCATGAATTTTCCGCCACGCCCAATGATGGTGATGTCGGTAAACCGTGAGCCTTCGTGACTCTTGTTACTGTAGTTCACGCTAAACCCGCCCATGTTGAAATCCCGGAGTGATTCCAGTGCGGTCATCATGCTTTCTCGACTCAAAGCTTTTGAGCCCGCTCGGCGCAAACCTTCAGTGAAGACCTTGGCAGCCAAAAAGCCCTCCATGCTGGAAAAGTCAAATTCCTTGTTGCCCGCCTCAGTCATGCGCTGCTGGTACTCGCTGACGATGGCAGACGATGGAATATAAGGAAACGGAACGACCTGGGAAATACTGACGCCGGTACTGTCAGCACCCAATTCTTCGGCCAACGCCTTTGAGCCAACAAAGCTTACATTGAAAAATTGGCCTCCGTAAGACTTCGCCTTGGCCTGCTTGATGAGTGCGGCGCATGATTTGTAGGCGCTGATTTGAATCACGGCCTCAGGCGAAACCTTGAGAATCTCAGCTAACGGTCCGGCGACGTCAACGCTGTTGCGCTCTACCGTAACGGAGGCAGCTGGCTTGAGGTTACGCTTGCTCAATGCCCGCATGACCCCTTCAAGACCAGCCTTGCCGTAAGAGTCGTTTTGATAAAAAACCGCAATTTTGGTGATGCCCACGGTGCTCAGGTGCTGGACGATGCGTTCTGTTTCGTCAAAATAACTGGCACGAACATGAAACAGGTTACGGTTGAAAGGTTCGCGCAAGACTTGCGCCCCCGTGAATGGGCCAATCAACGGAATACCCGCAGCATTGATGGCAGGCACAGCTGCCAAGGTTGTCGGCGTACCGACCGAGCCAATCAATGCAAATACTTTGTCCTCTTCGATCAATGCCTTGACAGCTGCAGCAGCTTTTTCTGGCTCGTATCCATCGTCGCGCGAGATCAGCTTCAGGGTACGCCCACCGATGCCGCCGGCAGCATTGACGGCAGTAAAGTGCGCCAAGATGCCGAGCTGCATGCGCTTGCCGAGCTCAGCGGCTGGGCCAGTAAGTGCGGCAAACTGGCCAACGCGAATTTCTGTGTCCGTCACGCCAACCTCTGCTGCACTCAGGGACGGGATGGAGATTCCTATCAGCAGTGCGCTGAAAATGGTGGCTAATCTGGTTTTCATCGATGTTCTTTAGGGGTTAAGTAAAACGGCTTGTGCACCATGCCAACGACTTGCGCAAACGAGCTATGAGCATAGGCAATAGGAATTTACAACAGCCGACAGGCGGTGGCAAGCGCTTAGCACCTGCTGTTTAGAGTGAAAATTCCCATATTTCCCATGTGAGAGCGGTTAAAGAACGTCCCGGATCACCCTCAAAAGACCCTTAAAACCATTAAATACCGGCGCAAGCAGCTATGATTTTAGGAGTAAAAATATTAACCTACGAAATCGCCCCCGTCCCCAGGGTCAAGTTGCGTCGCCGCATGAAAATCTCAAGCGCTTCAATCGGTAGTGCCGGGCTGAACAGGTGGCCCTGGTAACACTCGCAACCAAAACGGGCCAACAATTCGCGTTGGGCTTCGGTCTCAACGCCCTCAGCCACCACGCCGAGTCCCAGGCTTTGAGCCAACCCGACGATCGTTCGAGCAATTGCTGCGTCGTTGGGGTCAGTCAGAATATCCTTCACAAAAATGCGATCGATTTTCAGCTGATCTAGGGGCAGATGCTTCAAATAAGACAGCGCTGAATAACCGATGCCAAAGTCGTCGATCGACAGCGTGACGCCAGCCTCCTTCAGCATCCCCATTTTGGCAATGGTTACCTCGATTCCGGTGGCGAGCAGGGTTTCGGTCAACTCCAGTTTCAACCGGCTGGCATTGACTCCCGACTCTTTGATCGTCATCATCACAAGCTCGACGAATTCAGGATGCCGAAACTGACGCACGCTGACATTGACTGCAATCGTGAGGTGGCGGGTCTCCTCGCGCAGTGCCCAACGAGACAATTGCAGACATGCAGTCTCGAGCGCCCATTTGCCGAGCGGCAGAATAAGTCCGCTCTCTTCGGCCTGCGCAATAAAGTCGTTCGGGTAAACCAAGCCGCGCTCGGGGTGCTGCCATCGCATCAAGGCCTCAACACCAAACATTTTGCCGTTGCCATGCACCTGCGGTTGGTAATGCAGGACGAAGCGGCTTTCACGCAAGCTTTGACGCAATTCGACGTTTAACGCAGCATTTGCGTTGACAACGGCCTGCATGGCGGGATCGAAAAAGCACACAGCATTTCTGCCGGACGCTTTCGCCTGATACATAGCTAGATCGGCCTGCTTGAGCAAATCGCTCATGTTTTGTTTGCGCTTGCTGAACAGGGTTACACCGATACTACAAGTGCTTTCATGCTGGTGCCCTGCCAAGTCATAGGGCTCACTTAAAGCCTGCAAGATTCTCTGCGCTACTCCCCGGCAATACTCAGTAGCGGCAACAACTTCTTCCGGCAAACTCTCCAGCATGACGACAAACTCGTCGCCGCCCAGCCGGGCCACGGTGTCACTCAGCCTGATGCACCCCCCCAACCGTGTGGCAACCTTGCATAGCAGCAGATCGCCAGTCGCGTGACCCAGTGTGTCATTCAACACCTTGAAGTTATCCAGGTCAATAAACATCAGCGCGCCGTTGGTATTGGCCGGTTCCTTTTTGCTTCGGGTATTGCTTTGTAAAAGCGCTCGATCTAGCCTGTCCATCAACATCTGGCGATTCGGCAGCTGGGTCAATGGGTCGTAGAAGGCCAGGTATTCGATTTCTTCCTCGGCGATCTTGCGCTGGGTAATGTCCCGCGCGGCCGAGACCCAATGGGTGACGACACCTTCGTCGTTTTTTACAGGGGCAATGTCAAGCTCTATCCAAAACAAGGTTCCATCTTTTTTGTAATTGATCAACTCTGCATGGACGGGTATCGACTGTTCAAGTGCTAGATGAATACGAGTCAACTCTGCGGGCTGACTTCCCTGCCCTTGTAACAAACCTGGCGAGCGACCCATCACTTCCGAATTGCAGTACCCGGTTGATTTTTCAAAAGCTTCGTTGACATAAACAATCTTGTGCCGCGGGGTGACCAGGGGTTGTACTTCCGTGATGACCACGATGTTGTTCAGCTTGGCCATGCTGTCCCGTAAAAGCCTTAATTCACCGCGAACATCCGCTGGGGTGCCGGGGATGGGTGATTTGAAAACATTCTTCAACAAAT
Organism: Burkholderiales bacterium; assembly: GCA_038204335.1. GTDB lineage: Bacteria > Pseudomonadota > Gammaproteobacteria > Burkholderiales > Burkholderiaceae_C > Polaromonas. Next base: position 17,912 of record JBBRDA010000002.1, on the reverse strand, counting down.
TGGGGTGCATATGTAGGAGCTTACGGTCAGGATGCAAGCTGCAGGCAGAGAAAACCACACAAGTTACTAAAGGTTACGTCCTACGGATGCCAGAGATTTTCGCTGGGCAGTGGTGAGTCATGAGGGGTTTTAAATCGTTTCAGTTCAAACATTTAAACCAATTCACCCATGCACAACATACTTTTCGTCTCAGGGACACGTCCGGAAATCATCAAACTCGCGCCGCTGTATCACGCCATGGGTCAGGCCAGTTGGGCCAATGTGCACTGGCTGCACACCGGTCAGCATTCTGACATGGCCGACCAGATTCTGGCCTGCTTTGATGTGGTGCCAGACACGACACTGCAGCGCATGGGCAGCAGTTTGCTGGAGTTCAGCATGGGCTGTAGGCAGCAGCTCGAACTGGAGATGACAAAAAAAACCTGGGCGCTGGTCGTTGTTCAGGGCGACACAGAAAGCGCTTTCCAGGGCGCGCTTGCTGCTTTTTACAACCGTATACCGCTGGCACATGTAGAGGCTGGGTTGAGAACCCACAACCTGAATCGCCCATTTCCTGAAGAGGGTTTGCGCCAGATGATCAGCCGACTGACCCGCTTTCACTTTGCCCCGACCGAGCGGGCGCGGATTGCCTTGCAAAATGAAGGCATCGCCGACGCGTTCATTCACCAGACCGGAAATACAGTTGTCGATGCACAGCAGTGGACCTGCGCTCACCGTGGCGTAAAGAGAAAGACAACTGGACGCGGACATCTGCTGGTCACCGTTCACAGGCGTGAAAATTGGGGCCATGACCTGGCCGAAATATGCCATGCCATTGCAGGTATTGCAGCCATGCAGCCCGATTTGCAGGTGCTTTTTCCGGTGCATTTGAATCCGGTGGTTCAAGGGCCTGTCAATAGCATCCTGAAAGGTATTCCCAACGTCAAATTGACGGAACCGCTCGACTACACCGAGATGCAGCAGGCGCTGGCCGACGCATGGTTGGTATTGACAGACTCCGGCGGCCTGCAAGAAGAAGCACCAACCTTTGGTGTACCCGTGCTGGTACTGCGCGACGAAACCGAACGCCCCGAAGCCATCGAAGCCTGCTGCGCGTTGCTGATAGGTGCTGAGCGCGCCAACATCATCAAGCAAGTCAAGCGCCTGTCAAACCACTCAGCAATCTACGCCAATATGTCGCGCGCGGGGAATCCCTTTGGTGACGGCACGGCATCGCAGCAGATCGTTTCAGTTCTCGCCGATCATTTTCAAACCCAGTCCCTCAAAGCTGCTGAGGCTGCCAAGGTTTGACCAGCAGACCAACCCGCATCGCGCCAACCCACCGGACACCTGCACATGCCTACTACCTTTAGCGCCTACCCCGTTGCCTCTGTCATGGCATCGATGCTGTTTTTCATCGTTGTTGTCATGATGCTTTATGGCGTCAGACATTTCATGTTTACCATGAACCGCCTGACAGGAAAGCAACGCCACCCCTATATTGATATCGCGGTCGCTCGCTGGCCGATGATCACTGTATTTATCGCCGCGCACAACGAGGAGAAGGTGATTGCAGGGTGCATTGAAGCCCTGCTTAATACCGACTACCCGCCGGAGTGTCTGAAGATCATTCCAGTCAATGACCGCTCTAAGGACGCCACCGGTGCCATCATTGACAGTTATGTTTCGCGTTTTCCTTCGCGGATATCGCCCTTTCACCGTATTGATGGCAAAGCTGGCAAGTCAGCGGCATTGAAAGATGCGCTGCAATTTGCAGTCGGTGACATCGCCATTATTTTTGATGCTGACTACGTGCCGGGGCGCGGGTTGCTCAAGCAGTTGGTCGCGCCCTTCTTTGACCCTGAAGTTGGCGCCGTCATGGGCCGGGTCGTACCGATCAATACGGGCGCAAATTTGCTGACGCGCCTGCTGGACCTTGAACGCTCTGGTGGCTATCAGGTCGACCAGCAAGCCCGCATGAACATGAACCTGCTGCCGCAGTATGGCGGAACGGTAGGGGGCGTGCGGCTGTCAGCAGTTGAAGCCGTCGGCGGCTGGCACGACGATACGCTCGCAGAAGACACCGACATCACTTTCCGACTGATGTTCAGCGGCTGGAAGACGGTGTATACGAATCGGTCTGAATGCTACGAAGAAGTCCCTGAGGAGTGGAGCATCCGGATCAAACAAGTGACGCGCTGGGCCAAAGGACACAACCAGGTGATGGCTCGCTATTGGTGGCAATTTGCGACCAGTAAATACCTGACGTTTGGCCAGCGCATCGACGGTTTGCTCTTGTTATTCGTGTTTGTCATTCCGCTCCTCATGTTGTTGGGATGGGGCTTGGCACTCGGGTTGTATTTTTTGAATGCGGGTTCACTTCTGTCACAACTGATACCGGTTTTCGCCTTGATGGCTTACGGTACCTTGGGCAACTTTGCTGCATTTTTTGAGATTGTTGTTGCGGTACTGATTGACGGAAATAGACGCAGGCTGAGGTTGCTTCCCTTCAACATGTTGGGGTTTTTGATCAGCTTGTTTGCCATTTCTGGCGCCGTGTGGAGTCTACTGATGGACAGGATCTTCAAGCGTGAGATGGTATGGGACAAAACCATCCGTTACAGAGCTGCTCCAGGCGCACCAAAGGCGGCTCCGTGATGGATGCAAACTACATGACTCTCGCAGTTTTTGCGCTAATTTGTCTGCTGCTGTTAACCCTTCCCTTCATACCGGCATTTAGAGAATGGCGGTATCCCAGTGACGTGGCTGCGTTGCCTGTTTCAGCCAACTACACCAGCGACATTGAACACTTTTCAAGACGACTGAATGCAGACGTGGCCGCCAAGCTAGGGCGCGGGCCCGCCACAGGTTTTGAAGACTTTGAATTTGTTGACTTTCCCGTTGAAAGCATGCAATGGCAAAAAGCGCACAAGCGGCTGATCGCACAGCAGTCAATTGATACTCAAGCGTCCATCAAAACCGCCAGCCAGCTCTATGTTGACGGCGACCTGAAAAGCGGCGTCGATTCCGCCTTTTCGTCACTTTATGCAACTGGTGACGTCGCGCTAGGCAGCGACAGTGCCATCCGTGATTGGGCGCACGCCAACGGTGTGCTCCGAATCGGCGACAACGGCACGGCATTACGACGGGTCTCAGCCGGGATTGCGATTGAAATTGGCAGGGAGGTCTGGTTTGAACGCCTTCAGGCGCCGACGCTGTCGTTTGGCTTGCAGCCACGACAGCCTTGGCAGCCAGGTCAGGTCGTCCAGACCCCAGCCAGCTACGCCGACCTTCCGAATGCGGTTCGGCAAACCAATTCGCTGTATCTGGTTCGGGGGGATTGCGCACTTCCGTCTGGAAAGATATACCAAGGCTCATTGGTAGTCACAGGTTTTTTAACTGTCGGGCAGGACACCACGGTCATCGGCGATATCAAGGCCCGGTTCGGCGCCAGCATTGCGCGCCGTGCCAGCGTCGAAGGTGCCATTACCTGTGAGAAGCGGATCTATGTTTTCAAGGATGCCAGAGCTTTCGGACCGATCGTGTCAGAAAGCGATGTTTTGATCGGTACCCGCGCAGTTATTGGCTTGCCAGACGCCATGACCACCGTGACTGCCAACAACATCATCATTGAAGAGGGTGCAACGGTGCATGGCGCAGTGTGGGCACATGAGATCGGCATGGTGAAAGCAGAATGAAACTTGAAAACCTATTTGTCATGCTGCTCGCCGGGTGGCTGTCGCTCCACAGCACGATGGCCAGTGCCCTGCCGAAATTTGATTTGCAAGGCTATACCGACACTAGCGGAGCGATCACTATTTTGAATGGTGGTGACACGACCGACCCGTACTTTGCAATGCAGGCTCTGCTCCTTGCACATGACAACGGTATGGACATCGCAGCGCCAGCCGCTAAATTTGCCAACTGGCTCGTCCCCTATCAAAAGCCTGATGGAACCTTTGATCGCTTTTGCAAAAGTGCCACCAAAGCATGGGCGTCTTGCAAAACCGCGGATGCTGATGACTCGCTACTCGCGCTCTGGATGCGGCTGCTGCAAACGATGCCAGAACAATTGAGCAAGACGCCAGCTTGGGCTAACAGTCACGCGATCAGTAAAAAGGCGCTTGAAAATCTGTTTCAGCCATCACGCGGCGTTTACATGGTGTCGCCTGTCTACCTGCACGGCCTTTTTATGGACAACCTAGAGGTGTGGTCACTTCTGGCGCATTCAAAACAGGCCAAGCCCGGGGAAGCTGCCAAGCTTGCGCAAAGTATTCACAGCACTTTCTGGCAACCCGTCAACAAGAATTTTCTGGTGTCTACCCAACTTGAGCAGCAAACGCAAGGTGCGAAGTTCTATCCGGATCACGTGGCTCAGATATTCCCGTTGCTGGTGGACTTTCCGGTGTTGCCGCAAAGCGCAAAGTCTTACTACAAAAGCTGGATGCAAATGCACCGCAAAGAATGGCTAAGCCAGGGTGTTACGGACTATCCGTGGGGGCTGCTGGCAGTGCTGGCAATGCGTCAAGGCGACGAGCCTAGCGCGCGCTGCTGGTTACGTGAAACATCTGCGATGCGCCATTCACGGCGCTGGGCAGTCACAGACGAAGCAGCATTTCAGATCCTGACGAGCAGGCGGATCACAGCCGCCAGCACGACAGCCAGTTGCCAGTAACTGCCTTTCTTTTACAAATCTTTCGAGGGCTTCATGATGTTTAGACCGACTTTATTTACCTTACGTTTCTTGATGCTTGGCTTGAGCGGCTTTGCAGCCAGCTACGGCGCACTGGCACAAACAAGTGACGCAGGAGCAGAACGCCTAGCGCCCCCTGCCGAGCAAACTGGTTTGCCGCGCACTCTTGAACTCGACGCAGGCTTCCAGAACCTCAGCCGTGGTTTTGGAAGTTGGCGTGACGTGACCCTGCGCGGCACTTACGGTTTGCCTTCACACGTGCTGCAAGGCGAGCTTTCGGTCAACCGCAGATTCAACAAGGATGGCGCATTCGTTGGACTGAGCGACACCTACACGTTCAACGAGGACTGGTACACCAACGTTGCGGTGGGCTTTGGCGACGGCGCTTTCTATCTGCCGCGCTACCGCCTAGATGCAACTCTGTACAGGAAATGGCTGGCCGGACGAAACTTGGTCACTTCGGTTGGCGCTGGCACTTACAAGGCTCCAGACGGTCATACCGACAACAGCCTCTCATTAGGGCTGGTTTACTACTTTGACGCACCCTGGATAGCAGAAGGTGGCGTACGGTTGAACAGCAGCAACCCGGGTGCCATCAAGACCCAGCAGCAATTTCTGGCATTGACTTACGGACGTGACAAAGAGGATTTGATCACCGTGCACCACGCCTGGGGCGCAGAAGGCTACCAAACGATTACCGCCAGTACGCAGCTGGTGAACTTCAAAAGCAACGAGAGCAGCATTTCGTGGCGTCACTGGGTCACGCCGCGAACAGGAATATTGGTAGGCGCAAACCGATACACCAATCCCTTTTACAACCGCTCGGGTCTGAACATCGGCATCTTTCATAACTTTTAACAGCCCGCCATGTTTACTAAAACTATTTCCGTCGCCAGCGAAACCAAAGAACATGACCGCGGATTTCATGCCGCATTTCTGGCGATCAAGCAGGCTCGTAGCCAAAATGTGCACGTTCGACCGCATCGTGCCATCACGCCACTCAAGGTCACGCCTTACTTGCTGGCGCAAGCTGTGGTGTTGCCCGTGGTGCTTTGTGCGCTTTTGCTTTGGGGTAAACCCATGCTGCTGGACTTTTGGCGCGACTGCATTTTGTTCTGGTCAGGCGGGCTAAACCTGCCATTTAGCCGCAGCGATCAACTTGGCGAATCAGGGCAGTTCTCGAGGGTTTTGTCTACCGGATTGGTCGGCACACCTATGCCGGGGATCACAACGCTATGGGTCACTGCTTTGCTCGCTATCGCTGGGCTGATGCTGTCGCTTCTGATGAAAGGGGCAACCTTGCCGCTGAAGTACCCTCTCAGAATTGTCTGTGTGGTGCAGTTGATGGCAGTAGCGTATTTCTTCTGGGCGCCTAGCGATTTCCCCTACACCATTGCCCGCCACAGCGAGGAACTGATGACCATCGGGTATGTCATCATGCTGGCTACGCCTGTCATGCTGGCGGTGGGTTATTACATCCTCAACCAGAGTCTGTGGGTCAAGCTGTTTAATACCGCCTTGATTTTGCTGTTTTTCGCTATCCTGATTCCTCATCAGGTGCTGGCTCAGGCTTTCATCATGCAGCATCTGTCTGTGCTTTTCATGCCTGTTTTGTATTTGTGCTTTGGCGCAGTATTTGATGCGCTGGTGTTTGTAGCCTTGTACTCATGGGCCGCAAGCAACGCGCCGGCGAATGCCACGATCTAGTATCTGACGTCGCAGACTTCCAGTGCATTCAAGCCACGATCCGTGATGACATGTCCGTCTGCACCTTGCGGCTCCAGAAAGCCGTGGCGCACGAGTGACGCTACCGTTTTCAGCCCGTGTGCGCGGGTCTTGTGCGGTTGCTCTTTCTTTCTCTCAGTGGGCGTCACGCCGACAATTTTGAAGCCGTAGCGTGCGTCTTCTAGGCATTCGTACTGTTTATAAGTTAAGGTTTTGAGCGGCATGGTGCCAGTCGTGCTGCCGCTCCACTCCATGTCGGAAGGGGCATAACTGATTTTGTAGGGAATCTCATCAGCAGCCGACCGCGGCTGCAGGCTCTTTCGGGCTGCAGCCTCCCGCTTGAGCCTGCTTAATCGATAGCGGTAGCCCGCGAAACCGAGTAAACCCAGTACCGCCAATGCCACGAGACACCAGACCAGAAACGCCACAAAAACTCCCTCTCCATGATGACAACATTATCTGCAGAAAACCTGTTCGTTTCGCACTGGCTTGTGCTCTCAGGGTCAAAAACAACAATCGCTTAATTCAAAGGCCGAATCTCGAAATCGCCGTCCCCTAAATATCGGTGCTCCCCAAAAGCGGCCTGGGTTGCTGCCAGCTCAGCGGCTTCCCATTGCTCGGCCAGCACTTGCTCGGCTGCGTTGATGGGCCAGGGGCGCGGATGTTCACCGTATTGCTGAAATAGCTTGAGGTAAGCCTGGTAGCAGGGCAAGACCAATCGCTCGTCGCCCAAGGCACCCTCAAGCGCCGTTTTAAACCGCTTGACCGCCAGCTCACGCTGAACGTCGGTGACCTCATCGGCAGTAAAAATTTTGAGCAAGTAGGCCATGTTCAGCTGATCAAGAAAGGTGCAATTTTCCACCTGAAAACCCAGCGTGTAAAAATTAATTTCGTTACGCTTCTTGCATGCCGCAGACGTTTTTTGCTGGTTGCCGCCTTACCATGCGTTCTTTTTCAAGGAAGTCACATGGCAACACCTTTTTTTGGCAAACGCGATACGGATACTGCTGGCTCGCTCACAACATCCACCAATTTGAGGAGCCCTGCCAGCGGTTACAACCCTTCGGCACAAGCACCTAGCATTGCACCAGCGCAAAAATCTACCAACGATGCGGCCCCTGCCACGCCACACGAAGGTGGCAGCAAGCTCACAGTGGGCCCAAACATCAAGCTCAAAGGTGTTGAAATCACCGACTGCGACACGCTGGTGGTCGAGGGTCTGGTAGAAGCCACGATGGACTCCCGCGTGATGCAGATTGCCGAGCAAGGTGCCTTCAAAGGATCCGCCGAAATTGACGTTGCTGAAATCCGTGGGGAGTTCAATGGCAACCTGACGGTACGCCAAAAGCTGGTGATTTATTCAACTGGCAAAGTCACCGGTACCATCCGCTACGGAAAACTGGTGATTGAAGAAGGCGGCCAGCTAGCGGGAGAGATTTTGTTCGGCGCGATCGGAACCATAGCGAAAGGTCCGTCAGTCGCGCCAGCATTGGCGCAAGTCAGTAGCGGTCTTAAAACAGCCTGATCAGAAGCGGGACCAAAAAAGGCATCAGCAAAGATGCCAGCACCACCTGCAAACCCAACGCCAGTGCGGCATAGGCGCCCGCATCGGCATTGACTTGCAAGGCCCGTGCAGCGCCGATGCCATGCGCTGCTGTACCTAACGCAAAGCCGCGCGCAGCCCATCCGTCGTGGGTGGTGGGGATGCGCAAGCCGTCAAACAAATACTTGCCTGCCAATGCCCCGACCAAGCCTGTAATGACGGCAAACACGGCCGCCAGCGCAGGGATACCGCCTATTTTTTCGGCAATGCCCATGGCGACAGGTGCAGTGACCGACTTGGGCACCAGCGACAGCATCACCTCAAGTGGCAGGCTAAAAGCCCACGCCAGCAACAACGCAGACCCACTGGCCGCCAAACCGCCTGCGAGCGCGGCGAGTAACAGACGCCCCCAGCGCTGGCGCAGCTCTGCCCGCCGCTGCCACAGCGGCCACGCCAGTGCCACCACTGCTGGCCCGAGCAAAAAGTGAATGAACTGCGCACCGGCAAAGTAGGTGGGGTAAGGAACACCCGACAGCAACAAGCCACCAGCCAACACCAGCACCGTCCACAGCACCGGGTTGGCCCAGGGCGCCTGGTGCAGGCGCACATAAATGGTTTGCGCCAAAACGTACGCGACCAGCGTTGCCGTCAAACCGAACAGCGGCGTGGCAGACAGGTAAACCCAAAGCTCAACGAATTTAGGTGTCATTCAACGCATCTTTTGGGCTTTTAAACCAGTGCAAACACAGCACCGTAACAGCCAAACCAGCCAGCGTTGACAGCACAATCACCAGCAACATCCGCAAACCGTACTGGTAGACCAGCGCCAAATGCGTCATCACCCCCACGCCAACCGGTACAAAGAGTAAGGAAAGGTGTGACAGCAAAAAGTCTGCACACAAGCCTACTGGCTCACGAACCACCCGCCAGCGTAAAGCCAGCAGCAGCAAAAGCATGCCGACGACTGGGCCAGGAAAAGGCAGCTTTAATCCGCGCGCCAGCAGCTCACCCATGGACTGAAAAGCCAGTAACCAAGCCAGGCCACGGAGGGCTTGCATTCTCAGAATCTTGGTAAGTCTGGGTGCGAAATTTTGCCGCCGCGAACGAGCATTTTTCCGTATTCAGCGCAACTATTCAACGTGGGGATCACCTTTCCTGGTTTGATCAAACTGCGGCTGTAAAACGCGCTTTTGACGCCAAACATCTGCTCATTTTCTTCAGCTGAAAACTGCACGCACATCGAGTTGAGCTTTTCCACCCCAACGCCGTGCTCGCCAGTCACAGTGCCGCCCATGGCTACGCTGGTCTCTAGAATTTCTGCGCCAAAAAGCTCGCAGCGATGCAATTGGTCGGCATCATTCGCGTCAAACAAAATCAATGGGTGCAGGTTGCCGTCACCCGCGTGAAACACGTTGGCGCAGCGCAACTGGTACTTTTTTTCCATCTCGGCAATGGCGAGCAAAATGTCTGCTAAGCGCTTGCGCGGAATGGTCGAGTCCATGCACATGTAGTCTGGGCTGATGCGGCCGCTGGCCGGAAAAGCATTTTTACGGCCGGACCAAAACCTCAGGCGTTCGGCTTCGTTTTGGCTCACCGCAATAGCGGTTGCGCCACAGCGGGTCAACACCTCACTCATGCGGCCAATTTCTTCTTCAACTTCTTCGACCGTCCCATCAGACTCGCAGAGCAAAATGGCTTCAGCCGTCAGGTCGTAACCGGCGTGTACAAAGTCTTCAACCGCCGCCGTCATGGGTTTGTCCATCATCTCCAGCCCTGCCGGGATAATGCCAGCCGCAATCACAGCCGCCACCGCATCACCGGCTTTACGCAAATCGTCAAAGCTGGCCATGATGCAACGCGCCAATTGCGGCTTCGGGATCAGCTTGACGGTGACTTCGGTCGTGATGGCCAGCATGCCTTCGCTGCCAACGATGACACTGAGCAAGTCGTAGCCAGCTGCGTCCAGCGCGTCGCTGCCAAACTCAAGCTCATCGCCTTCAATCGTGAAACCTTTGACCTTGATGACGTTATGTACCGTCAAGCCATATTTTAGGCAATGCACGCCGCCCGAGTTTTCAGCGACGTTGCCGCCTATGGTGCAGGCGATCTGGCTCGACGGGTCAGGTGCGTAGTACAGGCCATGCGGCGCGGCAGCCTCAGAAATAGCCAAATTGCGCACACCGCCTTGCACGACAGCGGTACGGCTGTGCGGATCCAGTTTCAAGATCTTGTTGAACTTGGCAAGAGACAACGTCACGCCCAGCTTGTGCGGCATGGCACCACCGCTCAGGCCCGTGCCCGCACCGCGCGCCACCACCGGCACGTTCAGTGCGTGACAGGTTTTAAGTACCGCCTGAATTTGCGCATAAGTTTCAGGTAGCACAACCACCAGCGGGCGCTGGCGGTAGGCTGTCAGGCCATCGCATTCGTAAGGGGTGGTGTCTTCGTTGTTCCAGAGCAAGGCGTGCTCAGGTACGACGGCTTTCAGCCCGCGCACCACCATCGCCTGCCGATCTGCGCGCTCGATAGAAAACTGCTGCTCTGCTGTCAGGGGTGCATTCATGGCCAAAATCCTTGTGAACCCTGACTTTAGTCCATCCCTGAATACTTGAGTTGAAGAAATTTAACGCCGGGCATGAAACCTGGCGTGACGGCTGACAAAGACCCGCCTTTTCTTACTGCTGGACGACTGTTTTAACCGCTTGGCCAGGTTTGACATCGCCGGCCGGATACACCCCATTGATCAGGCGCAGTTGCTGCTCTGGGTTGGCCAGTGGAGAGGTTCTGGCCAGCTCTGCAAAGCCGCCACGCGGCATCACCGCCGACCGCACCATCCAGGGCCGGGCGGCGGCCCTGTCGGCGGACGTCAAAGCTCGAAAGGTGTTTTCAGCCTCCACCATCTGGGCGCGGCTGCGTTGCAGGGCATTTGCGTCTTTGGAGGCGCGAATAAACACAAACACCGCGCCCTGCGGACTTGTGATCAGCGTTAGCTCGGCGTTTTGCACTTGGCCGTTTTTGCCCGCTACCGTTCCGCTAAAACGTGTGGCTGCCAGGCCGTTGATTTGCGCCCGCTCAACACGGCCGGTGGTCGGATTGACCAGCTTGCGGATAACTTCGTCATGGGTTTTGCCGGCATCCGGCGGTGCCATTTTGACGATCAAGGCCGCGTCGCCTGCGCCGTTGACCAGTGTGATCTGGTCTGGCTCGTTCTGGATACGCCAGCCGTCGGCCGCCGACAAGGCAAAGCCCAAACCGGTGTGATAAAAATTGCGCCCCCGGGTCAAACCCTGCTCGGCGCTTTCACCAAAAGCCATGCCTTCAAGCATCTGCTGATAACGGGCGCGGCCCTCGTCGTTGTACGGCGCAGGCGTTTTGTACTGAGCCGCCAGTTGGGTGATGGCGCTCAGGCGCTGGTCGTTGCTAGGGTGGGACGACAACCAGCTGTTTTGCTCTGGCACCGGCCGGCCCTGCGACCGGGCCAGGTCAGCTGCAAAACGCTCCTGGTTTTTCAGCACATTGATGACGTCAATCATGTTGCGCGGGTCAAACCGGATGCGCGACAAATATTCTGCACCCAGGCCGTCGGCCTGTAGTTCTTGCTCGCGCCCATAGCGCGACACATAACCCGCTGCCACGGTTTGAGACAAATCACTCGCCATGCGGCCAGCGCCGCCCACGCCTTGCGACTCCAGCACCGCGCCCAAAATGCTGGCGGCCAGCACGCCCAAGCCAGCGTCTTGCTGGCGAGTGGCCCGCTGCGCGCCGTGCCGTGCGGTGACGTGGCCAATTTCATGGCCGATGACGCCCGCCAGATCGGCCTCGCTGTCTAGGTACACCATGATGCCGCGTGTGATGTACACATAGCCGCCCGGCAGCGCAAAGGCGTTGATCTCCGGACTGTCAAGCACGGTAAACGTCCATTGCAAATTGGCGCGTTGCGACTGCTGGGCCAATCGCTGGCCGATGTCGTTAACGTAAGCCTGAACGCGCGGATTTTTTAAAACGCCGTACTCTTGCAGCACCTGCGCATGAGATTTTTTACCTTCAGCGATTTCAGCCGCCTCGCTCATCACGCTGCGCTCGGCCTGCCCAGTAACGGGGTTGGTGACTGCGCTGCCACAGCCAGCCAATGACCCAGCGAGCACAAGGCCTGAGAGCATCAACGCGGGCCATTTAGAAGGCAAATATGACATGGTGGCTTTCAAAAAATCAGGTGCCCAAACTCTTGCGCAGCCATTCTGCAAACGCCGTGCATTCCCAGCGCTCCATCGCACCGGTACGCCAGCACAAATAATGAGCGTGGGGGCTCGGGACATTGCCTGCAAAAACGGCACTTCTGCCCAGCCGAACCAGCGAGCCATTTTCTAACCAAGGTGCGCCCAACTTCAGGCGGATCAGCGCAATGCCCATCCCCGCGGCGGCGGCGTCGCACATCAGGCCAATGTCATTGAACTGCGAGCCGTCAATCGGCTCGGGCCAGTCTAGGTGGTGCGCCGCAAACCAGGTGCGCCACGGCTCCAGCGGCGAGCGCAGCAGGTTCTCGCCTTCTATATCCTCTAGCGCTTCAAAAGGGCCGCGCTCGCGCACAAAAGCTGGCGATGCCAACAGTGTGACCTCGTCTTTCATCAGGCAAACATGCTCCACATCCGCATAGCGCCCGGTGCCAAACCGAATCGTCAGATCAGCATCTTCAGCCACCACATCCAGCAAGGGGATAGACACTTGCAGCGTCAAGTCAATTTCAGGATATGCCTCGGTGAACTGGCGCAGGCGCGGAATCAAAATCGACCGTGCAAACGTCGGCGTGACAGCTAGGCGCAGCTTGCGCTTGCCCGGATTGGCGCTTTGCCCCGCCGCACCCGGAAACTTTTGCAGCGTGGCCAGCCCGTCGCGTACATGCGCCAGGTATTCGCTGCCTTCGGTCGTTAATGAAAAGTCAGCCCGACCAAACAGCTTGGTGCCAATGATTTGCTCCAGCTGCTTGACCCGATGGCTGACCGCGCTGGGCGTGACGCAGAGCTCTTCAGCCGCCTGCGTCACGCTGCGCAAGCGTGCGAGGGTTTCAAACGTCAGCAGGCACTGAATCGGGGGGATGCGTTGTGTGCCTGGTGCGCTCATGGCGGGCCTATTTAAAGATGACTGTTTTGTGGCCATTGAGCAAGACGCGGTGCTCGCTGTGCCATTTCACGGCTCTGGCCAGCACCCGGCTTTCAGTGTCTTTGCCGCGAGCCGTCAAGTTTTCGACTGTTTCTTTGTGGTCAACGCGGGTCACGTCTTGTTCAATGATGGGGCCTTCGTCCAGGTCAGCGGTGACGTAATGCGCGGTGGCGCCAATCACTTTCACGCCGCGCTCATGCGCTTGGTGATACGGCTTGGTGCCTTTAAAACTGGGCAGCATGCTGTGGTGGATGTTGATGGCACGGCCAGACAGCTTTTTGCACAAATCGTTGCTCAGCACCTGCATGTAGCGCGCCAGCACCACCAGTTCTGCGCCTTCGCTTTCGATGATTTCAAGCTGCTTGGCCTCAGCCTGTGCTTTGGTGTCAGCAGTGACGGGGATGTGGTGAAACGGCACGTTGTAGCTGGCGGCCAGCTGGTAAAAGTCGCGGTGGTTGCTGATGATGGCGCGCACATCAATCGGCAGCAGGCCAGATTTGAAGCGGAACAAAATATCGTTCAGGCAATGTCCGTCGCGGCTGACCATGATGACCGTACGCATCGCGTCTTGGGTGGAATGCAGCTTCCAGTTCATGCCAAACGCGGCGGCAAATGGGCCAAGTTGGGTTTTCAGCTGCGCGTGGGTCAACTGGTCACAGGCAAACTGCACCCGCATGAAAAACAGCCCGGTAGCCGGGTCGTTGTACTGGGCGGCTTCTTCAATGTTGCCATTGCGCTCCAGCAAAAAGCCTGAAACGGCGTGCACGATGCCCATGCGGTCAGGGCAAGACAGGGTAAGGATGTAGGCATGATTCATATGGGCAGAATTGTCGCAGGTCAACACAGTTGCCGCACAGTGCCAAAATGCAAGCATCACCAAAGGAATTTCGCATGGCTTACCAAAACTTCAACATGGACCACCAGTGGCTGCCTTTCACGCCCAACCGCAGCTTTGCCAAAGACCCACGGGTGTTTGTGGCCGCCGACGGCATGATGTTCACCACGCATGACGGCAAGCAGGTGATTGACGGTATCTCAAGCTTGTGGTGCGTGACCGCAGGGCACAACCGCAAGCCCATCAATGAAGCCATCAAAAAGCAGTTGGACACACTGGACTACGCCACCGCTTTTCAAGCCAGCAACGACCAGGCCTTTGTAGCGGCCGAGATGATTGCCGCCATGGCGCCTGGCGACCTGAACAAGGTGCTGTTTTGCAATTCAGGCAGCGAGGCGGCTGACACGTCGCTCAAAGTCGCGCTGGCCTACCACCGCGCGCGCGGCGAAGGCCACCGCAACGTGTTTATTGGCCGCGAGCGTGGCTACCACGGCGTCGGTTTTGGCGGCATGAGCGTGGGCGGCATTCCGGCCAACCGCAAGGCCTACGGCACAGCCCTGCTGCCGCGGGTTGACCACATGCGGTTTATTCATGACCCAGTAAACCATGCTTACATTCACGGCGAAGAACCCGTGTGGACCGAAGACCTGCTGGCCGAGCTTGAAAACCGCATCTTGCCGCTGCACGACCCCAGCAACATTGCCGCCATCATCATTGAACCCATTGCGGGCAGCGCAGGCTGGTACCTGCCGCCCCAGGGTTATGTCAAGCGGCTGCGCGAGATATGCGACAAGCATGGCATTTTGCTGATTTTTGACGAAGTCATCACCGGCTTTGGCCGACTGGGCTGCAACTTTGGCGCGGACTTTTACGGCGTGGTGCCCGACATGCTGAACTTTGCCAAAGGTGTAACCAACGGCGTGATTCCGCTGGGCGGCGTGATTTGCAGCGACCGCATTTACGACACCATGATGGCGGCGAATTCAAAAGCGCCTGATCATGCGATTGAGTTTTTTCACGGCTACACCTATTCAGGCCATCCGGTAGCATGCGCTGCGGCTATTGCCACCTTGACCCTGTTCAAGGAAGAAAAGCTGTTTGAGCGTGCAGGCCAGATGGGCAAGGTACTGGGCGACGCCATGCACAGCGGCCTGAAAGGCCTGCCCAACGTGATTGGCATTCGCACGCTGGGCTTGGCTGGCGCGGTAGAACTGTCACCCGTGGCAGGCGCGCCAGGTAAACGCGCCTTTGACATCTTCATGACCTGCTACCACCACGGCGTGCTGGTGCGGCCCGCGGCTGAAAACCTGGTGGTCTGCCCACCCTTCATCGTCGAGAAAGATCATATTGACCGCATTGTGAATGTGCTGGCAGACGCGATTCGCAAGCATGCTTGAGAAACGCAAAATCGCCTGAAACCGATGTTTTAGGACTCTTTTAGGTGCTAAATAGGTATAAATTTGGCCTTTAAGCCAATAAATACGGGCGCAAGCAGCTCCTAAATAAATAGCGTTTGAATGATGCCGAAACTATGCGCCGCCTAGCCCAAGCCCCGAATATTGCGATCGCCGAGCTGTGGGCAGACACCTTGCGCCAAGCCGGCTTTTCAGCCAGCGTGCAGCGTTACTTTCTAAGCGGCATTGCAGGCGAATTGCCACCCGACCAGTGCCTGCCCGAGGTCTGGTTGGCCAACGACCAAGAAGAGCCACGCGCCAAAGCCATGCTGGAAGGCCTGCAAAACCTGCCGCAGCGGCGTTGGTTGTGCGCTTGCGGCGAGCTGGTGGAAGGCGGGTTTGAGGAATGCTGGCAGTGCGGGTTGCCGATGCAGGTTTGAGGCTTTGTTAGCTCGTACTGTTAAGGGTTTGGGTTGGCTTAGCGGCTGCTTTGCTGCGAAAGCGGAAATTGCTCCATTACGAAAGCAGTCGCTCAATCCGACACAGCCGGATAAGGGTTCAACGTTGGCGCTGCCCAGCACGCAACCCGTGCCGCGAAGCGGCAGCCTTCGGTTGCGTGTCTGTGCCGAGCAAAGGGTTAAGCCGCATCCTCACGGCCTGAAGAACAATGCCGCCGCCAACGTAACAATGGCGGCAACAAACAAGAAAAAGAACGAATACCAACCAGCCCGAAGCGCTGCGCAAACCCGGCTAAATCGGCTATCGCCCGCCGCAAGGTAGCCGCGCTCATCAAGGAAATTAAAGAAGTGGCGATCCATCGTAGATCGCTGCAAAGACAACCACTCAATTGGTTCTCCCCACGCTTGCCATAGCGCGGGAAACCGCCGTCGAATGGTGAACGCCACTACAACTGAACACACGCACACTGCAAAGAGCAATGCGAAGGTCGAGGCTACCAAGAAGGATGCAAGGCTTTCCATGCGGTTTAACGTTGGCCGTGAGTGGACCGCAACGGCGCACTCAGTTGTGAAGAATGACGGGAACGCATCCCGCCGTTGTGGGTCCAATCGACGAACCTGTTAGCCGTCGTCACCCTTGGACCTCGCCAAAGAACCAATACTCGCCGACGCGTCGGTCCTCGAGATTGGAAGCCATTGAGTTGTCGTATGCGAGCCCGAACTCCCGGATGGTTGCAGGCATCACCAGCCCCCATTCGTTGGCAAGGCTACGCCCTTCAATTCTCCTCGTCGCGCCATGCCGGGACTGTCCGATCTGAACCATCTCTTGGAAGTACCGTTCGTCAGAGTACACGCACACCTCGCTAGGGAACATCTTTGGCAGGCAAATTGTGGCCACGACTCGGAACTTCGTCGCTGAAGGCGGTTTTGCAGCTATGAGATGAGCGCACGCATCGACAAGGCTCTGTGCCGCGGCCAGCCGCTGTGCGGCCGTTGCGCACTTCCCGTCGACGAGGCTTTCGTGGACCGGAAGCTTGTAGTTCATGAATCCGTCGGCTGGGCTCAGGCTAGACGGAAACACACCTTCAAAAGAGCCTGGCCATTTCGCGAGGGTGCGAAGCCGGCGCGGTATTCCCCGGAGCTTTTTCTGAGTGAATGCAATGCGGCGCATGAATTGATGAAGGCTAACGTGCGAGTTGTGGGGCGGCGAAGCCGTCCCACACGAACGACCGGTTATGCCGCTCGACACGCTTCACCGGTTGATTCATTGAACGCCCTTTGCACGCGGAGACGCCAACTCAACCAATGGCGAGAGCGCACGCACGGCCGCATATGCGACAAGAAATCCAACGATGAAAAGCGCCGCGACCAATGCGTTTGGAGAGGCCGCGGAAGCTATCAGCCCAAACGGAAAGAATGCAACCTCGGCGACCACCGCGCTCATCACCCGCGCCGGGCAAAAGCTTGCTTGGCAGTTGTGGCATTTTGCCGGCCAGAGCGGCGCGGACAACCAGACCCGAACTTCCGACAGGCCATGTGATTGATGGCAGTGAGGGCAGAAGCTCATAGCAGCGGCCTTTGTCTTAAATCGGCATAACGTGCGAGTTGTGGGGCGGCGAAGCCGTCCCACACGAACGACCGGTTATGCCGCACCACACGCTTCATCGGTTGATTCATTGAACGCCCTTGGCACGCGGAGACGCCAACTCAACCAACGGCGAGAACGCACGCACTCCCGAATATGCTGCAAGAAATCCAACGATGAAAAGCGCCGCGACCAATGCGTTGGGAGAGGCCGCGGAAGCCATCAGCCCAAACGGAAAGAATGCAACCTCGGCGACCACCGCGCTCGTCACCCGCGCCGGGCAAAAGCTTGCTTGGCAGTTGTGGCATTTTGCCGGCCAAAGCGGCGCGGACAACCAGACCCGAACTTCCGACAGGCCGTGTGATTGGTGGCAGTGAGGGCAGAAGCTCATAGCAGCGGCCTTTGTCTTAAATCGGCATAACGTGCGAGTTGTGGGGCGGCGCAGCCGTCCCACACGAACGACCGGTTATGCCGCACCACACGCTTCATCGGTTGATTCATTGAACGCCCTTGGCACGCGGAGACGCCAACTCAACCAACGGC
>JBBRDA010000001.1:0-76631 GCA_038204335.1 Burkholderiales bacterium | reverse complement strand
ACCCCTGACCAACCCCGTCAATGACGCCCGCTTGATGGAGCAATCCCTCAAAGATGCAGGCTTTACGGTGCTCAAAGCTGAGAACGCATCACGCCGCGATATGCAAAGGCTGATCCGCGACTTTGGCGACCGGCTAAAGCAGTCCGGCGGTGTTGGGCTGTTTTACTTTGCCGGCCACGGCGTGCAGGTACGCGGCAACAATTATTTGATTCCAGTTGACGCAGATATCAAGAGCGAAGACGAAGTCGCTTTCGACTCCATCGACGCCCAGTCGGTACTTGAGAAAATGGAGTCCGCCAAGAACCGAATGAATCTGATCGTGCTGGACGCCTGCCGCGACAACCCGTTCGCAAAAAACACCCGTTCAGCATCAGTCGGCCTAGCCACCATGAGCGCACCCAGCGGCTCACTGGTAGCCTACTCGACGGCGCCCGGTTCGGTGGCCAGTGACGGCAGCGGCAGAAACGGGCTTTACACAGAGCAGTTTGCCCGCGTCATGCAGCAACCCGGTCTGCCGGTTGAAGAAGTGTTCAAGCAAGTACGTGCTGCAGTCAGGCGCGCCAGCAACAACCAGCAAACCCCGTGGGAAAACACAGCCCTAGAAGGCCAGTTCTTCTTCAAAACCCCGGTCGTCGTGGCCGCGCCTGCGCCACCACCTCAGCCCATTGCCGCCCCAAGGCCAAGCGGGCCTGATCCGGTACAAATAGAAATGGCGCTATGGGACAGCGTCAAAGCCAGCACGGTACCGGGAGAACTTCAGGCCTACGTCAACAAGTACCCGAGCGGATTTTTTACCGATGTTGCCAAAGCAAGGATGGCCGCGTTGAAAGCCGCAGCCAGTGGCCCATCGGCGTCTGACAGAGCCGCAGCCGATGCAGCCGCAGCAGCAGACCGCGCTGCTCAACAATCGCAACAAGCGCAAGCCGAAAGGCAGGCCCAGGACATGGCGTTCTGGGACAACATCAAGGTCAGCAACAGGCCGTCTGAGCTAGAGACTTATATTGCCCAGTTTCCCAATGGTTTGTTTGTAGGGCTGGCCAAAATAAGGCTTGCTGATAGCAAGGTGGTTGCAGTGGCTGTGGCCAATGCGCAGGCGGCTCAGGCGGTTCAGGTTGCAGCTCAAGCAGCCAAGCCAGCCGGTACTGCGGTAGCTGTGGCGTCTGTGCAGGCAGTGCAGCCCAGCATCTCATCCGGTGTGCTTGGTCAGGTGGTCGTTACGGACCAGATTACCAACAAAAAGCAAACAATTGATGTGGTGGTTTTAGAGAAAACAGATCAACTGATTTCGTATAGCACTGGCGACAAAATAAATGGTGATGGTCAAGTGCTCTCGGCTCGAATGGGTACTTTTGTTGCAGAGCTAAAGGGAGGAAATTTTTGGAAATTCCCGCTTCAGGCGGGTAGGAATGGATCAGCGGTTGTTGAGTTTTCGGGGGTGCCTGATGTACCGGTCAGTTTGGCATGGAAAGTCAAAAGCGTAACAGGTCAGCGGGCGGTGTTGGAGGTTGAAATTTCATATCGCCCACCAGGTTCGCCCACTAACCTGGGTCGCTACGGGACTTGGCAAGCAGAGTATTCAGACAGTTTCGCAATTCCAGTGCAATACAAGTTTGCTGTAAGGTCCACTTGGGGTGGTTCGGACCTTATTTCAGGCGACTTCACCCGAGTCGCCAGCAAATAGCGCGGGCCCTCGCGCCAAGCCCGCGCGACGATGACTGACCATCACCGCATGAACTGATCCAAAGTGGATGGCTTGAACAGCCCCTCAGCCGTTACCTCCACCTTCCTCGCAGCGCTGCGCCTAACCCCGCCAGCGCCTCTCGCGACAAGCTCTGGCTCTCCACCGTAAGCGACCTCCCCTGGCAGCACCTCCACCACAGCGCCGTTGGGAGCGGTGATGATGGCCGCCCCAGTGTTGACCTTTAAATAGGTGCCGGGATTGTTGTCCAGCAGCGCCAGATCGCTGATCAGGATTTCAAGGTCGGTGCCCCGAATACCGATCGTGGCCGTGGGTGTTTCAAACACGGTGGCGTACTTGCGCGTTGCTTTGCTGGTCACAAAGCGCATGCCGCCGCGTATCAGATAGACCGCCGCATTGAGGACAGCATTAGCAGCATCTGAGATAGCGTCTTGCGGCGGCAGCCGCTTGATCTGCATCGCAGAGCCGGTACGAATGGCCAGAAAGCCGCCGTCGTCAAACCGGACCAGCGCCTCACCCGCCTCGCTGCTGTCAACGGCGCTTCTTAACTCGTCTCCGGCCTCTAGGCGCATCCCGTTGACTGCGGGCAGCACGACGCCTGCCCGTACCACGGTGACGTTACCCCTGACGGCCTGCAACGTAGCGGCATTCGCCTCTGTGATGCCGCAGCCGTAAAGCGCCGCGACTGTCGCCAGCGCCATAACCCCGACCCTTCGCCTGCACTTTGTCAGGCTTGCAAACATCAGAGCGCGTCGCCTGTCGACGTCACCCCAACGCCTGCGGCGTGGGCCTGTTCATCGGCGTGGTAGCTGCTGCGCACCATCGCGCCTACAGCCGCGTGGGTAAAGCCCATTTTGTAGGCCTCGGCCTCAAACATTTTGAAGGTGTCAGGGTGCACGTAGCGGCGCACCGGCAAATGCGACATCGACGGTGCCAGGTATTGGCCAATCGTCAGCATGTCGATGTTGTGCTCGCGCATGTCACGCATGACTTGCAAAATCTCTTCGTCGGTCTCGCCCAAACCGACCATGATGCCGCTCTTGGTTGGCACGTTGGGGTGCAGAGCCTTGAATTTTTTCAGCAAATTCAAACTGAATTGATAGTCGCTACCGGGGCGAGCTTCTTTGTACAGGCGGGCCGTGGTTTCCAGATTGTGGTTCATCACATCCGGCGGCGCGGCCTTCAAAATCTCTAGTGCGCGGTCATCGCGGCCACGAAAGTCAGGCACCAAAATTTCAATCGTGGTGGCGGGAGACAGTTCACGGATCTTTTGGATGCACGCCACAAAATGCCCGCTGCCGCCGTCGCGCAAGTCGTCACGGTCGACGCTGGTGATCACCACGTATTTGAGCTTGAGCGCCGCTATCGTCTTGGCCAAGTTCAAGGGCTCGTCAGTATCCAGCGGGTCAGGGCGGCCATGGCCGACATCGCAAAACGGGCAGCGCCGCGTGCACTTGTCGCCCATGATCATGAAAGTCGCGGTGCCTTTGCCAAAACACTCGCCGATGTTGGGGCAGCTGGCTTCTTCGCACACCGTGTTGAGCTTGTTCTCACGCAGGATTTGCTTGATTTCGTAAAAGCGGGTGGTCGGGCTACCGGCCTTGACGCGAATCCAGTCGGGCTTTTTGAGCAGCGGCGCGGACTCGACCTTGACGGGAATGCGCGACAGCTTGGCCGCCGCCTTTTGCTTGGCCAGCGGGTTGTAGTCTTGCTGGCTTTGAACTTCCCGGACGACTTCAATCGTGCTCATAGTGATCTGCTCATGGTACGTGGACTTTACGGTGCAAGGTAGCTGACAAGCTTTTGACTGAAAACATCAGCGGCCTCTTGCCAGCCCACTGAGACACCGATTGTACGAAGGTCAACGGTTTGCAAACCCGCATAGCCGCAAGGGTTGATGCGCGAAAAGGGCTCCAAGTCCATCGCGACGTTGAGCGCTACGCCGTGGTAGGTGCAGTGACGGCTGACTTTGATGCCCAAGGCCGCGATTTTGCCCATGCCGGCAAAAACGGGGTCGGATCCCGTAGCCAAGCGAAGTGGCTCTGACCCCATTTTTACCGGCTCCCGTTGCGCAAGTCTTGCGTGACTGAACGGGTCCTCCAGCCACACATAGATGCCCGGCGCACCGCGCACCCGGTGCCCCGTGACGCCAAAATGCGCCAACGTGCGAATCACGGCTTCTTCCACCCGGTACACATATTCTTTGACGTAGTAACCGGCTGCCTTCAAGTCCAGCAGCGGATAAGCCACCACCTGCCCAGGCCCGTGGTAAGTGACCTGCCCGCCTCGGTCGGTTTGCACGACCGGGATGCTGCCGGGGTTTAAAACGTGTTCAACTTTGCCCGCCAGTCCCTGGGTATACACCGCTGGGTGCTCACATATCCATAGCTGGTTACGCCCGTATTCATTGGGCTGAAGGCCGATTTGAGGGGTATTTTGAGCTGTTGTTGGCGTTCTGGCGGCCGTAAACTGCTTCATCGCCTCAAACGTCGGCAAGTACTCGACTTGGCCGAGGTGGCGGACTAACACGATAAGACGGCCGCCGCGCCGGGCCGCCCCAAGCAAGGCCAGCCCTCTCGGGGGGCAGCGACCCGTGTAACGGCGGAGCGTGGGGGCCTCATTTTTATAAAACCACTTTCACCATCGGATGCGTGCTCAGAGTGCGGTACAGCTCGTCCAACTGCTCACGGCTGGTGGCGGTTACCGTCACGGTGACGCCCAAGTACTTGCCGCCGCTGCTTTCGCGCAGCTCGATGGTGCTGGCGTCAAAGGCCGGGTCAAACTGGTGGGCGACGTGGGTGATGGCGGCTACCAGGCCGTCAACCTTCAGGCCCATGATCTTGATCGGAAACTGGGACGGGTACTCGATCAGAGATTCTTGTTTGGGGATTTCCGGCATTTTTGGAGCAGGCGTCATGCAACGGCCTCTTGGGGTGCTTTCGGCTTGGCTGCCTGGTAGGCGGCGTACAGTTTGGCGTAGACGGGGCCGGGGACGCCCGTGCCTACCTTCAAGCCGTCCAGCAGGGTGATAGGCAAGACCTCCTTGGTGGCAGATGACAACAGCAGCTCGTCTGCGCCAAGTACCTCGGCTTTGGTGATGCGGCGCAGCTCAAACGGGATACCCTGGGCGCTGCACAGCTCTTCAAAGAGCCCGTAGCGAATACCTTCCAGCACCAGGTTGTCTTTCAAAGGCCCGAGCACTTTGCCCGCCTGAACCACCCAAACGTTGCTCGAAGCAGCCTCGCTCAAATAGTCGCCCCTGAACATAACGGTTTCTAGGGCGCCTTCATCTGCGCTTATCTGTCGTGAAAACACAGCGCCTAGCAAGCTAGTGCTCTTAATATGCGCTTTCTCCCATCTGAAGTCGTCAGCCGTGACGCACGCCACGCCTTGGGCTCTGGCCTGTGGGCTAGGCAATTTCATCGGGTTGATCATGACAAACACCGTCGGTTTTAGCCCGGGCGGCATGACGTGGTCGCGCGGGGCCACGCCGCGGCTGACCTGGATGTAAATAATCTGGTCAAAAGCTTTTGGCAAGGCAGTTTGCAGCTTGTTTTGGGTATCAATTTGGGTTGTAGCGCCCATTTCACGGGTGTGAGGAGCTATCAAATCAGTAGCGATCTGCAGCCATTCTTCATGCGTCATCGGGTTGGGTATGCGCAATTCGGCCAAGCTTCGGTCGAGTCGGGCCATGTGCTGCTCAAACCTGAAAAGCTGGCCAGCGTAGGCGGGCAAAACCTCATAGACACCATCACCGAAAATAAAGCCCCGGTCAAGAACGCTGATTTTGGCGTCTTTTAATGGCGTGTAGTCGCCATTTAAGTAGCAGATAGTGTTGGGAAGTGTTTCAGACATGTTTTTTAGGTGTTTTGGAGCGGGCAGTTTTTAGGCCAGCTTTGATATGTCGGTTGGAACGGTTTTTATGCTTCAGCCAAAACTGTAATCTCCAGACGATTTTGACCAAAGCATACGATGCCAGCGCACCGCCAACGGCAAAAATGCCCATGCCAAGAATTGCAGGTGCGCCAATGGCGCCGAGGTAGTCCAGAATGCCGCCGCCGTCGCCAAGTTGTTTCAGCGGTAACGGCGGCGGTGCGTCTAGCACCAAACTGCCCAGCTTGTAAGCCAGCCAGAGCCAAAACCCGATGGTGAACGGGTTGGTAATCAATGTGATGCCGGCGGCTACCGGGATGTTGCCACGCCACCAGACACAGTGGGCGGCAGCCGCCAAAATTTGCCCGGCCGGCAGGACGAAAGCCCAAAACATGCCGATGGCTGCGCCCCGCGCCACGGACTCATGGTGCATTCGCCAGAGCTTTGCGTCCAGCACATGGTGGGCAATCGGCTTGAGCCAGGGGTGCTCTGCCAACGCGCTGCGCGTAGGCACTGACGTGCGCAAGCGGTCGGTCCAGTGCGGTGGCGGCTGGGAACTGGTTTTTGGTTTGTCTTGAGGCATAGGGGTCTTTAGGGCGCGGGTCTCTTGGGCAAAACACGCGTTTCACCAATCGCCATGACTGTAAACGTATCTGGGGTCACCCCCTTCTCTCGCAAGGCAATCGCTAAATCTTTGGGCGGTTGGTCCAACGACTCGTCGGTCAACGCAAAGGTGCCCCAATGCACGCCGACGCTGCGCTTGGCCTTCAAGTCCTGATGAATCTGCACGGATTCTGCCGGGTTGACGTGCTGATCCTTCATGAACCAGCGCGGCTCATACGCGCCCACAGCAATCAGAGCCAAGTCAAAACCACCGCCTTTGGCTGCGGACTGGCGATCGGCAAAACGCCTTTGAGTGTCAGAAAAATCCTGGCTGTAACCGGTGTCGCCGCTGAAGTACCAGTGCATGGCGGAGCCCAACACAGCCCAGCCGCCCCAAAGGGTTTGGCTGCGGTCGCCCAGCCCACGCGCAGACCAGTGCTGAACCGGTGTGAAGTTAAATTCAACGCCTTTGACAATGACGCTGTCCCA
This sequence comes from Burkholderiales bacterium, assembly GCA_038204335.1. Classification (GTDB taxonomy): domain Bacteria; phylum Pseudomonadota; class Gammaproteobacteria; order Burkholderiales; family Burkholderiaceae_C; genus Polaromonas. Next base: position 69,967 of record JBBRDA010000001.1, on the reverse strand, counting down.
CCAGTCCAGCTCTTTGACGTTGGTGATGCCAAGCTCCAAAAACAGCGCTTTGACGCCTAACGGCACGAGGAAAAGCGTTGCTGATGGCCCTTTGTTGGCGATCGCAAGAACTGAATTTTTATCAAGATGATCGTAGTGGTTGTGGGAAATCACCACCACGTCAATGGGCGGCAATTGGTCGATGCTCAAACCCGGTGGATGGGCGCGTTTGGGGCCTACAGACTGTATGGGTGACGCGCGTTCTGAAAATATCGGGTCGGTCAGCACATTCAGCCCGTCAGCTTGCACCAGCATGGTGGCGTGCCCGACCCAAGTGATGGCTGGCTGCATGGCGGGCGCTTTGGCGTTTGCCTGAACGAACGCCACATCCGGCACCACTGTGGGCGTGGGCGTTTGTGGCGGTTTGGGCAAGTCGTCAAGAAGCCGTTGGTACTGCCAGCGGAAAAAATCGCTCCGTGATTTGTTCACGTTGCCGGTGTAGTTGTTCTTGAAACCCTCTGGCGTGTGATGCGGTTTGGCGGGGCTGTACTGCGCGTTGACACTGGCGCAACCCGAAAGCAGCGCTAGCATCGCAACGACAGTCGCAGTGAATAAATTGCTATATAAAAAATAGCTGCTTGCGCCCGAATTTACTGACCTACACGCCATGTCTAACTTCAACGAACGAGCCGAACTGCCAAAATGGCGAGCCAACCCAGCGAGAAGTTGATCAGTGTCATGGTGTGCATCAGCCCGGCAGCCTTGGCGGCGAGGGGCCACTCGCCCGCGGCTACGGCGCGCTTGTACTTTTTAAAGCCAGCAAAATAAATGTGGCCAAAAATGAGCATCATGGTGATGCCCAGCACCAGCATGATGTTCCAGCCCAACGGAACGCTGCCCTGGCCCGTCGCCATTTTCGCTGCACGAAAAGTGGCGGTGTAAAGGTGCGTACCGGTCGTAAACAGCGCCACGATGGCGACGAGCACCCAAATATAAAACCGCTTCCAGACCTGGCCCATCAACAGGGCCCTAGGCTGCGCCTCCAGGCTGGCGATGGCTGCTGGCCTCAGGGCAAACAGCATGAAAGTCATGCCACCCATCCAGACAATGCCGGCTATCAGATGAAGAAGTTTTGCATAGTCATACATGGGGTGCGCCTGAAGTTAAAAAGCATGATTGTGGCCGCGCTTTGCTGTTGTCACCAAACCTGGGAATGCACCTAAAACTTGTCGGACATTTCCGTTGTTTGGCGTGGCCGGGTTTCTACGTATAATCAGAGGCTGTACGAAAATTAGTGGTTAGCAGTTGTTGTAACCAGTTTGTAATTTGGGATGCGCAAAATCAACCCTTCTGCTGGTTACGATGATCTGGATCAGGTGCAAGATGACAAGCTCGTCAAGCCCTTGAGCCGCAGTGAGGCACAAGCGCTTCGTGAGCAACATCCAACGCTTTCGCCTTGGGTGGTGCTTGCAGGGCAGGCAGGTGCCGGACTGGTGGTAGCGGTCATTGCTTGGTTGGTCACAGGGTTGGCTAACGTAGGCTGGTCGGCGCTTTATGGTGCCGCAGCTGTCGTCATACCCGGCGCGTTGTTTGCGCGGGGTTTGATGAGTAAGGTGTCGTCGATCAATCCGGCCGCTGCGGTGACTGGATTTTTTTTGTGGGAAATGGTCAAGATCGGTTTGGTACTGGCCATGTTATTTGCCGCTCCCAGGCTGGTGCCAAGTTTAAGTTGGCCCGCCATGCTGGTAGGGCTGATTGTGACAATGAAGGTGGTTTGGCTGGTACTTTGGCTTGATGTTCGTTTCAAGGTCAAAGCGCAGCGCAAATCGAAGCAATAGTCGAAAAGTTAAGCGCAAGCTGAATAAAGAGATTTGAGATGAGTGCATCTTCTGACAAAGCCTTGACTGCCGGTGACTATATTGGTCACCACTTGGTGCATCTGCAAAATAAAAAGCAGACATCGCTGATCGATTTTTCAGTTATCAACATCGACACGATTTTCTTGTCGATCACGCTGGGCATTTTGGGTTTGTTTGTCATGTGGCGGGTTGCCAAAACTGTTCATTCCGGCGTGCCCGGACGGATGCAAGCAGCAGTTGAGATGCTGCTTGAAATGGTAGACAGCCAGGCAAAAGGCATCGTCAAAAACGCAGAGTCACGTAAATTTGTAGGTCCTTTGGCCCTGACCGTGTTCGTCTGGATTTTCTTGATGAACTCGATGGACTTTTTGCCCGTGGACTTGGCCCACAGCATATTGGCCGTGACTGGCCTTGACAGCAAAATTGAATATTTCCGCCCGGTTCCAACGGCTGACTTGTCAGCCACTCTGGGAATGTCTTGCGGCGTGCTTCTGGTTTGCCTGTTCTACAACATCAAGATCAAGGGCTTCGGCGGCTGGGTTCACGAGTTGTTTTCTGCCCCATTTGGCGATAAGTGGTTTCTCTATCCCGTCAACTTTGCCATGCAAATGATTGAGTTCGCGGCAAAGACGGTGTCCCACGGCCTGCGACTCTTTGGCAATATGTATGCGGGCGAGCTGCTGTTCATGCTGATCGCGCTGATGGGTGCGGTTGGTTTCGGTTCAGCGACTGGCGTCTTCCTCTTTATTGGACACATTCTTGCAGGTACGGGCTGGGCGATTTTTCACATATTGATTGTGGCGTTGCAGGCCTTTATTTTCATGATGTTGACTCTGGTGTATGTGGGCCAAGCCCACGACCACCATTGATGGATTGATTTCGACGATTGGTAGTTTTGGGTTTTTTCTTGGTTAGTTTTTTTGTTAATTTGTAGGAGCTTTAAATGGAAAACGTACTTGGTTTTGTTGCATTGGCCGCTGGCCTGATCATTGGCCTGGGCGCTCTTGGCGCTTGTATCGGCATCGGCATCATGGGTAGCAAATACCTCGAAGCTGCTGCCCGCCAGCCTGAGTTGATGAACGAACTGCAAACCAAAATGTTCTTGTTGGCTGGTCTGATCGACGCGGCTTTCCTGATCGGTGTAGGTATTGCGATGTTGTTTGCATTCGCCAACCCCTTCGTTCTGAAGTAAAGCTGAAGCTCTTAGTTTTAGAACTTCAACTACACATCTACATAGATAGGGTGCTGCCGTGAGTATCAACTCCACATTTTTTGCGCAGCTCATCGTGTTTGCGATCTTGGTGCTGTTCACGATGAAGTTCGTGTGGCCGCCCATCGCAGCCGCGCTGGACGAACGCGCAAGCAAAATCGCCGCAGGCCTGGCCGCTGCTGACAAAGCCAAAGCTGAACTCTCCAACGCCAACAAGCGTGTTGAAGAAGAGCTGGCCAAGTCAAAAGGCGAGTCTGCGGTGCGTCTGGCTGAAGCCGAGCGCCGTGCCCACGCAATGATTGAAGAAGCCAAAGCCAAAGCAACCGAGGAGGGCGGCAAGATCATTGCTGCTGCCAGAGTTGAGGCTGAGCAGCAAACCGTCAAAGCCCGTGAGACGCTGCGTGAGCAGGTCGCCGCACTGGCTGTCAAGGGTGCTGAGCAGATCTTGCGCAAGGAAGTCAATGCTTCTGTGCATGCTGACTTGCTTGGCCGCTTGAAGACCGAGCTTTGATTCGTACTTTGACTTCAAAAGCAAGAGTAAACACATGGCCGAATTAGCCACCATTGCACGCCCTTACGCAGAAGCTCTGTTCAAGGCATCCACTGCCGACCTGGTTGGTGCTGCTGCCTGGCTTGACGAGCTGGCTGCGATTGCGTCGAATGCGCAGTTGCAACAGTACGCTGGCAACCCCAGCGTCACATCCAAGCAGACGTTTGATGTTATTTCCGGCGTTTGCAAAAGTAAGTTGCCAGCTTCCGCTGAAAACTTCCTCAGAGCCGTGATTGACAATGGCCGCTTGAGTGTTTTGCCAGAGATCGCAGACCAGTTTCGGGCATTGAAAAATGCACAAAGCGGTTCGTCTGACGCAACGGTTTACAGCGCCTTTGCGCTGGATGCTGCTGCGTTGGCTGATTTGTCGGCCACGCTCGAAAAGCGTTTTGGCAAGAAGCTCAACCTGACCGTTGAACTTCAGAGTGACTTGATAGGCGGCGTACGTGTCGTGGTGGGTGACGAGGTGCTGGACACCTCTGTCAAAGCCCGTTTAGAGCAAATGAAGATAGCGCTGGTTTCTTAAATCGTATTCGCGATAAAGAACACAGTCCTGTTTTAAGAATTAATCCAAAGAAAGAAGGAAAGAGTCATGCAACTCAATCCAGCAGAAATTTCTGAACTGATCAAGAGCCGTATCGAAGGCTTGAGCGCAGCCAGCGACATCCGTAACCAGGGTACCGCTGTGTCGGTAGCCGACGGTATCGTGCGCATCCACGGCCTGTCCGATGTGATGCAGGGCGAGATGCTCGAATTCCCCGCGACGGCTGACGGTACACCCACTTACGGTCTGGCGCTGAACCTCGAGCGTGACTCGGTCGGCGCCGTGATTTTGGGCGAATACGAGCACTTGGCTGAAGGCGACATTGTCAAATGCACCGGCCGTATTCTTGAAGTACCGGTCGGCCCTGAGCTGCTGGGTCGCGTGGTCAACGCACTCGGGCAGCCGATTGACGGCAAAGGTCCAGTCAACGCCAAGATGACCGACGTGATTGAAAAAGTCGCACCGGGCGTGATTGCCCGTAAATCGGTAGACCAGCCTTTGCAAACCGGCCTGAAGTCGATCGACTCCATGGTGCCAGTGGGTCGTGGTCAGCGTGAACTGATCATTGGCGACCGCCAAACCGGTAAAACGGCTGTGGCCATTGACGCCATCATCAACCAGCGCGGCAACGGCGTGAAATGCGTCTACGTCGCCATTGGTCAAAAAGCATCGTCGATTAAAAACGTGGTGCGCTCGCTCGAGCAAGCTGGCGCGATGGAATACACCATCGTGGTCGCAGCTTCGGCTTCCGAGTCAGCCGCTATGCAGTATGTCAGCGCCTACTCTGGCTGCACCATGGGTGAATACTTCCGCGATCGCGGTGAAGACGCGCTGATTGTGTATGACGATTTGTCCAAGCAGGCTGTGGCTTACCGCCAGGTGTCGTTGTTGCTGCGTCGTCCACCAGGCCGTGAAGCGTATCCCGGCGACGTGTTTTATCTGCACAGCCGTCTGCTGGAGCGTGCAGCCCGCGTGAACGAGAAGTATGTTGAAGACTTCACCAAAGGTGCCGTCAAAGGTAAAACCGGTTCCCTGACGGCGCTGCCGATCATTGAAACGCAAGCTGGCGACGTGTCGGCCTTCGTGCCAACCAACGTGATTTCGATCACCGACGGCCAGATCTTTTTGGAAACCAGCCTGTTCAACGCCGGTATTCGCCCTGCGATTAACGCCGGTATTTCGGTGTCCCGCGTGGGCGGTGCAGCGCAAACCAAGCTGATCAAAAACCTGTCTGGCGGTATCCGTACTGACTTGGCTCAGTACCGCGAATTGGCAGCGTTTGCCCAGTTTGCGTCTGACCTCGACGAAGCCACCCGCAAGCAACTCGATCGCGGCGCCCGCGTGACGGAGCTGCTCAAGCAGGCGCAGTACGCGCCTTTGACGATCTCCAACATGGCCGCCACACTGTTCGCAGTGAACAAGGGCTTCATGGACGATGTGGATGTCAAGAAAGTATTGGCTTTTGAGTCCGGCTTTCATGCTTACCTCAAAGACAAGCACGCTGCATTGATGGCCAAGCTCGAGTCTGCCAAAGCGATGGACAAAGACGCTGAAGCCGAAATGAGCTCGGCAGCCGCTGCGTTCAAAAAATCTTTTGCTTAATCGCGCCTGAAATCAACGGAGACTAGCGATGGCTGCAGGCAAGGAAATTCGAGGCAAGATCAAGTCGGTGGAAAACACCAAAAAGATCACCAAGGCCATGGAGATGGTGGCCGCCTCCAAGATGCGCAAGGCTCAGGAACGGATGCGCGCCGCCCGTCCTTACAGCGACAAAATCCGCAACATCACGGCAAACCTGTCCAAGGCCAACCCGGAATACACGCATGCGTTCATGCAGAACAATGACGCAAAAGCCACCGGCTTTATCGTGGTCACGACCGACAAGGGCCTGTGCGGCGGCTTGAACACCAACGTGTTGCGCGCTGTCACCTCTAAGCTCAAGGACTTGCAGGCAGCGGGCCATGACACGCAGGCTGTCGCTATCGGCAACAAGGGTTTGGGCTTTTTGAACCGTGTCGGTGTCAAGGTGGTCTCGCACGCAACACAGTTGGGTGACAAACCCCATCTCGACAAGCTGATTGGCCCGGTCAAAGTGCTGCTCGACGCTTATGCCGAAGGCAAGATCAAGACCGTTTATCTCTGCTACACCAAGTTCATCAACACGATGCGCCAGGAATCCGTGGTTGAGCAATTGCTGCCATTGACTGCTGACCGCCTGCAGGCCGACAACGACCAGCACGGCTGGGACTACATTTATGAGCCTGATGCTCAAACGGTGATTGACGACTTGATGGTGCGCTATGTTGAAGCGCTGGTGTTCCAAGCCGTGGCTGAAAACATGGCTTCTGAGCAGTCAGCCCGCATGGTCGCCATGAAGGCGGCCACCGACAACGCTGGCAGCGTGATCGGCGAGCTCAAGCTGGTGTACAACAAAACGCGTCAAGCGGCGATCACGAAAGAACTTTCGGAAATCGTCAGCGGTGCTGCTGCGGTCTAAAAGCATAGACCTCACCCGACTACAGATTTAAAGATTAAAGAACCTAATAGGACTTCATCATGGCTCAGGCTCAAGGCAAAATTGTTCAGTGTATTGGCGCAGTGGTTGACGTGGAATTTGCCCGTGACCAGATGCCTAAAATTTATGACGCGTTGAAAATGGAAGGCTCCGCGCTGACGCTGGAAGTTCAGCAACAGCTGGGCGACGGCGTGGTGCGTACCATTGCTCTGGGCACGTCTGACGGCATGCGCCGCGGCAACATGGTGTACAACACCGGCGCCAATATTACAGTGCCGGTCGGCAAGGCAACACTGGGCCGCATCATGGACGTTCTGGGCGCGCCGATTGACGAACGTGGCCCGGTTGACCAAACCCTGACCGCCCCGATTCACCGCAAAGCCCCGGCTTATGACGAGCTCAGCCCATCGCAAGAACTGCTGGAAACCGGCATCAAGGTGATTGATCTGGTTTGCCCGTTTGCCAAAGGCGGCAAAGTGGGCCTGTTCGGTGGTGCCGGTGTGGGCAAGACCGTGAACATGATGGAACTGATCAACAACATCGCCAAAGCACACTCCGGTTTGTCCGTGTTTGCGGGTGTGGGTGAGCGTACCCGTGAAGGCAATGACTTCTATCACGAGATGGCTGACTCCGGCGTTGTGAATCTCGAGAAGCTCGAAGAATCCAAAGTAGCCATGGTTTACGGCCAGATGAATGAGCCCCCAGGCAACCGTTTGCGCGTGGCTTTGACCGGTTTGACCATTGCCGAGTCGTTCCGCGACGAAGGCCGTGACGTGCTGTTCTTTGTGGACAACATCTACCGCTACACATTGGCTGGTACTGAAGTGTCTGCGCTGTTGGGCCGTATGCCTTCCGCCGTGGGTTACCAGCCGACACTGGCTGAAGAAATGGGCCGCTTGCAAGAGCGCATCACGTCGACAAAAGTCGGTTCGATCACTTCCATTCAGGCCGTGTATGTACCAGCCGATGACTTGACCGACCCATCACCAGCTACCACCTTTGCTCACCTTGACTCCACCGTTGTGTTGTCACGTGACATCGCATCCTTAGGTATCTACCCTGCGGTTGATCCGCTCGATTCGACCAGCCGTCAGCTTGACCCGAACGTGGTGGGCGAAGACCACTACGCCACAGCCCGCGCCGTGCAGGGTACGCTGCAGCGCTACAAAGAGTTGCGCGACATCATCGCCATTTTGGGCATGGACGAATTGGCCCCTGAAGACAAGCTGGCCGTGGCCCGTGCCCGCAAAATCCAGCGTTTCCTCAGCCAGCCTTTCCACGTGGCTGAAGTGTTTACCGGTTCGCCCGGCAAGTACGTCAGCTTGGCTGAAACCATTCGCGGTTTCAAGATGATTGTGGCTGGCGAGTGTGACCACTTGCCAGAGCAGGCCTTCTACATGGTCGGCACCATTGACGAAGCGTTTGAAAAAGCGAAAAAAGTTTAATCGGCGGCTGATATGAGCACCATTCACATTGACGTTGTTTCCGCAGAAGAGTCCATCTTCTCCGGCGAAGCCAAGTTTGTGGCTTTGCCTGGTGAGGCGGGTGAATTGGGCATTTACCCCCGCCATACGCCGCTGATCACCCGTATCAAGCCGGGTGCAGTGCGTATCGTCAAAGCTGACGATACCGAAGAATTTGTTTTCGTCGCGGGCGGTTTGCTTGAAGTTCAGCCCAACTCGGTCACGGTCCTCAGCGACACCGCGATTCGCGGCAAAGACCTCGACGAAGCCAAAGCCAGTTCGGCCAAAGCTGCCGCTGAAGAAGCGCTCAAAAATGCCAAAGGCGATATCGATATCGCCATGGCGCAGTCAGAGCTTGCCGTGATGGCTGCACAAATCGCCGCACTGCGTAAATTCCGCCAGAAAAAATAAGTCACTGACGTGTGCTTTGCCGCACACACTTTGGTCGATTTATTCCGTTTCGCTTGACCGAATCCGTGATGACTATTGCACGAGGTTTGTGCGTGTTGTAACCTCGACAGTTACCCGAGGCCGCGACGCTGTGGCTTCATGCCACTGTCTCAGGCTATCGGCCGACGGCAGTCAGTCGCAAAACGACGCTGCCTGACTGATTCGCAAAATTTGGTTTGGACGCGGAATATCCATCATGAAATCTGAAGTTAAAGTACTTCTGCTCGGCTTTCTGCCTTTTGAAAAGACAACATTTGAGTCTTTTTTCAAGCTGATGGGGCGCAGGGATACGCTTTACAAAATCGTCGCGGATGCCGCCCAAGCCCATGTGTTGGTGGTCAATAGTGACAACCCCACGGCCGTGCAGTGGGCCAATCAGTCTGTGTCACCGCCGCAAAAAGCCATGTTCATTGGCGCTGCGGACCCCCTCGGCAAATGGCCCGCAGCCCCCAAACCAGTTAAATTGACCACCGTATTGGGTCTGCTCGACCTGTTGACAATGGCCGACAGGCGGGTTTCAGATCAGTCTACGTTGTCAAGAGCCGAAGCGTCTGTCATGACAGCACCTGACCCGGTCATCCCCTCACCGGCAGTTAGCAGCAAAGGGTCGTTACGCAAAAGCTCAGTCCGCCAGGGCTCGGGAGGCAAAGGCAATAGCGACTTTGGTGCATCCAATTTTCTCGGTTTGGGCAATGCACCCATGCCGATATCTTCTGCACAGCAATATGACGACATTCTGGTGGTTGATGACAGCGACACTGCGCTGACGTTCATGCAAAACCGGCTGGCGCGCTATGGTTTTCGCGCTGACCTGGCCAAAAGCGGCGAGGAAGCCCTGGTGCGGGTTGCCACCGGGCGCTATAAATTTGTCTTTCTCGAGGTGACGATGGCAGGCCTCGATGGCTACCAGATCTGCCGCGCCATCAAGCAGGAAAAAAACGGATCTGCCAAGCCGCCTGTGGTTGTCATGCTGACCAGCCGCGGCGGCAGCGCAGACAAAATTCGGGGAGGTCTGGCGGGCTGTGATGCCTATCTAACCAAACCCCTGAACGAGGTCGAGTTGCTCAAAGTCCTGTCCAAGTATGACGAGCAGGTAGAGCGCAGCTTTCGCGACACCAATCTGGGTGGCAGTGGCATAAGTTCATTGCGTTCGACTGCTTAGGATTGTTGCCCCCTACAATTGCCGCATGCTGTTTTCCAAAACATCCAAGCCCTACAAAGACGTCAGCCGTGAAAAGGCCGCTCAGCTGTTGGTCACGCCAACAGCGCTGGCTGATTTAAGCGAGTCTGACGCACGTGTAGTGGTCGGTTTTATGCAGCCCAAGAGCTTTGCGGTGGGCACTGTCTTCATCAAGGAAGGCGCAACCAGCCATACCGACTTCATGATGCTGATCCTCGACGGGGAGGTGCTGGTGCAAAACGAGGTCGCCTCGGCTAACGACAGCATGGTGATGTCCATTTTGGGCCCCGGCAGCATGCTCGGTGAGATGGGTATTCTTGATGGTGCGCCTCGCTCCGCGACCTGCACCGCCACCACTGACTTGAAAGCGGCCATCTTGTCGCGCGACGCATTGTTGAAAATCATCACCGACGACGCGCCGGTTGCCGCTCGGCTGATGCTGGCCATTTCAAAGCGGCTGTCTGACAGGCTGCGTGAAGCCAATCGCAAAATTAAAACCTTGGGCGGTTTAAGCCGTGCGCTCCAGCAAGAGCTAGACGTCGCCCACAAGATGCAGAGCAAGTAGTCGCATCAGCCCAATACTGGCTCGTCAGGCAACTCGTTGGCGGCCTTGCCGTCAGGTGCTGACGGGAAATGCGCCACCAGCACGCTGGTCACTTCACCAATTGCCTGCGTCAGGCCATCTTCAAACTGCCGCTGATTGAATGCGCTGGCCATGTGCTCAGTTATCGCCTGCCATTGCTTGGCAGACACTCGGCGATTCACCCCTCTGTCGGCCACGATTTCAATCGCGTGCTCTGCCAATTGCAGGTAAATCAGCACGCCATTGTTGTGCTCGGTGTCCCACACCCGCAGCTTGCCAAACAGCATCACGGCGCGCTGGCGGATTAGCTCCTTCATGCTGCTTTGCTGACCAAGTCGCCACACATAGCTCATCGGCAGCGCCGCTTCTACATAGATCCGAATCTGCCCGGTATGTCTGCCCTCACTGGCAGCCACACGCTGAGCCAGCCGCTCCAGCAAGTCCGGGGGTATGGCGCGTTCGGCGTCCGAGGCGTCCAGCCACAGGTGTTTGATGATGGTTTTTAGCTTGCTCAGCATGTGTTCACCAACTCCCCGACGAGCCGCCGCCGCCAAAGTTACCACCGCCGCCACTGCTAAAGCCACCACCGCCCCCGCCGCCGAACCCCCCACCGCCGCCAAAGCCACCACTGCTCCAGCCGCCGCGGCCGCGTGAGCCGCTGGCGACTGAGACCACGCTCGATATCAGCGCAAAAACAATCCCGACCAGAGCTGCGCCCGCGGCCAACAAAAGGCTGCCGGTAAGCAGCCAGGCCAACCCGCCCACTACGCCGCCGGTGGCTACAGAGCCCGCCTTACGCCCGATGATGGCCCCCAGTACCCGCGCGCCAATCGGCACGGCAAAAAACAAAAACAAAGCCATGTCCATCCATTGAAAGCCCGATTGGCCGCCCTTGGCCTTATCAGTCGCGGGCTCTGGCAGGTTTTCGCCGCTGATGCGCGCCATGATCTGGTCTGCTGCCGCGTCTAGCCCGCCCGCAAAGTCGCCCTGCCTAAAGCGCGGCGTGATGGCGTTGGTGATGATTTGATTCGCCGCCAGGTCGGGTATCGCGCCTTCCAGCGTTTTGGTCGTGGCGATGCGTACTTTGCGGTCGTTTTTAGCGACCACCAGTAGCAGGCCGTCCCCAATGTCCTTTCGGCCAATCTTCCAGTCGTCGCCGACCCTCTGGGCGTAGTCGGTGATGTCTTCGGGCAGGGTGGTGGGTACCATCAAAATGACGATCTGCGCGCCCCGGGCTTCCTCAAACGCTGCCAGCTTGGCCTCGAGTGCCTGCTTTTGCCCAGCGTCCAGCGTGCCGCTGGTGTCGATGACCCTGGCACTCAATGGCGGTATGGCTTGCAGGTCTTGCGCCCAAGCGAGGCCAGTTGTGCAGGCTATCAACGCTATCAAAAAAGTAGCTGCTTGCGCCCGTATCCATTGGGCTAAAGGCATATTTGACACCTAAAAACGGTCATTTTTGACCTTCTTTTAGCCATTTCAGCAGGTTCAGGGCTGCTTTTTCTCAAAGTTCACGGCTGGCGGCTTGCTGATTTGCGCTTCGTTTTCTACCGTGAAGTTGGGCTTGACGCTGTAGCCAAAAATCATGGCCGTCAGGTTGTTGGGGAAGCTGCGCGCCAGGATGTTGTAGTCCTGCACAGTCTTGATGTAACGGTTACGTGCCACGGTGATACGGTTCTCGGAGCCTTCTAGCTGCACCCGGAGGTCCTGAAAGCCCTGGTTGGCCTTCAGGTTGGGGTAGTTCTCGGTCACCACCAGCAGGCGCGACAAAGCCCCGCTGAGTTCGCCCTGGGCCGCCTGGAACTTCTTGAAAGCCTCTGGGTTGTTCAGGGTCTCAGGCGTGACCTGAATCGACGTGGCCTTGGCGCGCGCCTCCACCACTTTGGTCAGCGTGTCTTGTTCAAAAGCTGCTTCGCCTTTGACGGTGGCCACAATGTTCGGCACCAGGTCAGCGCGGCGCTGGTACTGGTTCAGCACCTCCGCCCAGGCCGACTTGGTTTGCTCGTCAAGCGACTGAAACTGGTTGTAGCCGCAGCCCGAAAGCACACTGGCCACCAGGCCGATCAACAACAGATTTAAAAAACGGGATGTCATGGGCAGTCTCCTCAAAAAACAAGCCATCACATTACCATAGTCGCATGTCTTTGCCCGTAGTCCAGCAGCGCCGCATCACCGTCAAGGCGGCCGTTGCCGATTGGTTCAGCGCACGCGGCTGGAAGCCCAGCAAGTTCCAGCGCGACGTGTGGGCCGCCATCGCGCAAGGCCAGTCGGGCCTGCTGCACGCAACCACGGGGTCTGGCAAAACCTATGCTGTGTGGTTAGGTATTTTGTTGCAGTTCTTGGCTGTCAACCAATCAAATCGGGCGCAAGCAGCTCCTCAATCAGGCGTAAAAAGAAAGCCTGCGGGTGCGCCGTTGACAGTGCTCTGGATCACGCCGATGCGGGCGCTGGCCGCCGACACGCAGCGAGCCTTGCAAGTGCCGCTGGACGCTCTGCTGGCTGACGGTGCTTTTCAGCATTGGACGTTAGGCGCTAGATCCGGCGACACGTCTGCCGCCGAGCGCAGCGCCCAAAACACCCGCTTGCCCACGGTGCTGGTCACCACGCCTGAAAGCCTGTCGGTGCTGCTGTCCCGCGCCGATGCAGCAAGTGCGCTGGGCAGCGTGCAAGCCGTGGTGGTGGATGAATGGCATGAGCTGATGGGCAACAAGCGCGGCGTGCAAACCCAACTGGCATTGGTGCGGTTAAAGACTTTCAGCCCGGCTCTCCTGATTTGGGGCATGTCGGCCACGCTGGGCAATTTAGACGAGGCCATGCACACGCTGCTGGGCCGCGGCGACGGAACGCTGGTGCAAGGGCAGGCGCCTAAAAAGCTCGTCATCGACACGCTGTTGCCCGACGCCTGCCAGCGCTTTCCGTGGGCGGGGCATTTGGGGCTGACGATGCTGCCGCAAGTGATTGCCGAGGTTGCTGCGAGCAGCACTTGCCTCGTGTTCACCAACACCCGTTCGCAGTCTGAGCTCTGGTACCAAGCCATTTTGCAGGCGCGGCCTGACTGGGCTGGGCTGATTGCCCTGCACCATGGTTCGCTCGACAAGGGCGTGCGCGAATGGGTGGAGGCGGGTTTAAAAGGCGGCGAACTGCGGGCTGTGGTGTGTACGTCCAGCCTTGACTTGGGCGTCGACTTTTTACCGGTCGAACGGGTGCTGCAAATCGGCTCGCCCAAAGGCGTGGCGCGTTTGCTGCAACGGGCAGGGCGCTCGGGTCACGCACCCGGCAGGCCGTCGCGCATCACCCTGGTGCCGACTCACAGTTTAGAGATCATTGAAGCCGCTGCAGCGCGCGCCGCAGTGCTGAGTGGCCAGATCGAAGCGCGTTCGTCACCGCAGCAACCGCTCGATGTGCTGGTGCAGCATTTGGTGACTGTGGCGCTGGGCGGTGGCTTCAAGCCTGATGCGCTTTTAAAAGAAGTACGGGGAACCGCTGCCTATGCCGACTTAAGCGATGACGCTTGGGCTTGGTGCCTGGCTTTCGTCAGCCAAGGCGGCGCGTCACTTGCTGCCTACCCGGACTACCAGCGCGCTGTGCCCGACGCGCAAGGCGTTTGGCGCGTACCCAATGCCCAACTGGCACGCCGCCACCGCATGAACATTGGCACCATCGTCAGCGACGCCAGCATGGCTGTGCAATATGTCAATGGCGCAAAAGTGGGCAGTGTTGAAGAAAGCTTTGCCGCGCGGCTAAAACCCGGTGACTGTTTTAACTTTGGCGGCAGGCTGCTGGAGCTGGTGCGTATTCATGAGATGACGGCCTGGGTGCGCAAGGCCAGCGGCAAGCGGGCGGCCGTGCCGCGCTGGAGCGGCGGGCGCATGCCGCTGTCCACCACGTTGGCGGCCAGCATGGTGCAGCAACTGGCTTTGGCCGCCGATGGCCAATACAACTGCCCAGAACTCAAGCGCGTCAAACCGCTGCTTCAATTGCAGCAGCAATGGTCTGCGCTGCCGACACCTACGACGCTGCTGGCGGAGGTGCACACCTCGCGTGACGGAACGCACCTGTTTTTGTACCCGTTTGCCGGGCGCAATGTGCATCTGGGGCTGGCCAGTTTGCTGGCCTGGCGGGCGGCGCAAGTCGCACCGCGCACGTTCTCCATCGCGGTCAACGACTACGGCTTTGAGCTGCTTTGCGCAGAGCCTGTTGACTGGTCAAATCTGCTCGCAGCCCTTATAAATCCGGCGCAAGCAGCTATGCTTTTAGATGAAGTGCTGGCCAGCCTGAATGCTGGCGAGCTGGCGCAAAGGCGATTTCGTGAAATCGCCCGGGTTTCTGGGCTGGTGTTTCAGGGCTACCCCGGTGAGAAGCGCAGCAACAAGCAATTGCAGGCCTCGTCGAGTTTGTTTTATGAAGTGTTTCGCAAGTACGACCCCGGCAACCAGCTGCTGGTACAAGCCAAAGCCGAGCTGCTGGCTGAAGAGCTGGACATTGCCCGCCTGCAGGGCAGCTTGGCGCGCATGGCGGCCCAGCAACTGGTCATCAAAACAGTGGTGCGGCCCACACCGTTTTCGTTCCCGTTGATGGTCGAGCGCCTGCGCGAAAAGCTCAGCAACGAAAGCATGGCCGACCGCATTGCCCGCATGGTGCAGCAGCTTGAAAAGGATGCGGGGGGTGACGCGTCTGTTTCCGACGTGCTAGAAATTGGTCAGGCGCTTGCACTAGGTAAAGACACGCTACCGCCGTCGGCCAAACGCGTGCGCACGGCAAGGCGGCGTGTCTGATGAGCCTTGGTAAACCGCTTCCCATTAGCTACGCCGGCCAAACCATATGGCTGCTGCCCGAACACGCACTGTGGTGGCCTGACTGCCGCATCTTGTTTGTGGCTGACCTGCACTTGGGTAAAGCCGCCACCTACCGAGCCCTCGGCCAGCCGGTGCCCAGCGGCACCACGCTTGAAAACTTGCGCCGCCTGAGCCAGCTGATCGACCATTACCAGCCTGCGCAACTGGTTTTTCTGGGGGACTTTTTGCATGCTGCGCAAGCCCGAACTGCATCCGTCTTCAGTGAGCTTGAGCGTTGGCGGCAAGGTCATGCCGACCTCGATTGCACCTTGGTACGCGGTAACCACGACAGCCGGGCGGGCGACCCACCCGCCAACTTGAACATCAGCGTGGTCGATGAGCCGTATTTGGTAGGGCCGCCCGACTGTCAATTTGCAGCCTGCCACCATCCGCAAACGCATCCCACCCATGCCGTGCTGGCTGGGCATACCCACCCGGTGGTGCAATTGCAAGGCCCGGCGCGCGACCGGCTGCGCTTGCCGTGCTTTGTGTTCGGCGCGCGCAGCGCGATACTGCCCGCGTTTGGCGAATTTACCGGCGGCCATGCCGTCGTGGCCCAGCCCGGTGTGCAGCTGTATGCGGCGGGTGGTAACAGCGTTTGGCGGCTGCCTGCTTAGGCTGGTTGACCCAAAAACTCTCTAAAAATGCCTAAAATCATCCCTTTTCAGGTATCAAATATGCCTTTTAGCCAATAAATACGGGCGCAAGCAGCTATAAATTAATGAGCATAGAACCCACCACCGCACTGCGCGCCGCATGGCAACCGGGGCCGCGCGTAGCTGCAGCCAAACCCCGCCTCATCGTGGCGGGTGCCACCGGCGTGCTGGGCAATGAGGTACTGCGCCGCCTGGCAGGCAGTAGCCGCTTTGCCCAAACCCGGGTGCTGGCCAAAGAGCCGATGGCCACCGGCTTGGCGCAAGTCAGCATTCATGAAGTAGTTAGCGACCTTGCGGCTTGGCAGCCCATGCCAGACGGACACGACGCAGATGTTGGGGTGGTGATGTTTGAGCCGCCGCGCCTGTACTACGAGCGTGAGCGCGCGCTTTGGACGCCCGCACCCGCGCAACTGCTGGCGCTGGCGCAGTGGCTCAGGCGCTGCGGCGTGCACACGCTGGTCGTGGTGGTGCCGCACGCGCAGGGCCGCCTGCCTTATGCCGTCAAGCGCGGCCTGGCCAACTTGGACGAACAAGCCCTGGCCGCCTTGGGTTTTGACCGCTTGCTGCTGGTGCGATCTGCCCAAAAAGCAGCGCCCGCCGCTGCAAAAGGCATGTTGAACAAAACGGCCGCCTGGATGCTGTCCACCCTGAGCTACATGATCCCCGCCACCGAGCAACCGGTGCGGCCTAGCAAGCTGGCAGAATTCATTGACATCGCCATTCACCAGTTGCCGGTCGGCACGCATGTGGCGTCGCCCGAGCTGCTGTGGCGCGCTGCCGAAGGCCTGAACACCCTGCAAGTCGTACAAGCGTGGCTTAATGGCCCTCACAGCATTGCCCCGCAACAAAACACCGTTTAGCCCACCATGCGCAAACCCAAAACCCCACCCGCAGACAGCAGCAGCCCCGACGACACCGAGGCGCTTTTTTATGAAGCCATGCAGCACGGGGACATTGACAAACTGATGGCCTGCTGGGCCGATGAAGACGATATCGTGTGCGTCCACCCCGGCGGCGCACGGCTGCTGGGTGCGGGCGCGATCCGCGCGGCGTTTGACACCATGTTTACCAATGGCAGCATTCAGGTCCGCGCTGAAAAGGTGCATAGGGTCGATTCACTAGGCGCCAGCGTGCACAGCGTGTTGGAGCGCATTGAGGTGCTGACCGAAGAAGGCCCGCGCCATGCCTATGTGATTGCCACCAACGTGTACCAAAAAACGCCGTTAGGCTGGCGCATGGTGGCGCACCACGCCAGCCCCGGTACCCCGCGCGAGATGCTGGAGGTCAATGACAGCCCGCAAGTGCTGCATTAACCCAATCATTACGGGCGCAAGCAGCTATGAAATACGAAGCGCCCTGGTGGCTACCCGGCGGCAATTTGCAAACCATTTGGGCCGCGCTGCGTGCCGAGCGCTATGTGGGCGGCGCGCCAAGCTTTAGGCGTGAGCGCTGGGTAACGCCAGACAATGATTTTGTGGATGTTGATTTTGCTGAACACCCAAGTCAACCATCAGATCCTCTTTTAGTTATATTTCACGGTCTTGAAGGCTCGTCTGGTAGTCACTATGCGGAGGCCTTGACCGACGCAGCAAAAAACCGCGGCTGGGCCTGTGCGGTGCCGCATTTCAGGGGCTGCTCGGGCGAGTTGAACCACGGCCCGCGCGCCTACCATTCAGGCGATTTTGAAGAGATCGACTGGATTTTGCGACGCTTCAAGGCGCAGCATACGGGGCCAGTGCTGGCCGTTGGCATATCGCTGGGCGGCAACGCGTTGATGCGCTGGGCAGGTGAAATGGGCAGCAGTGCTGCGTCGGTGGTATCTGGCGTGGCGTCGGTTTGTTCGCCGCTGGATTTAGCGGCCAGCGGCTGGGCGATTGGCCGCGGCTTTAATCGGCTGGTTTACACCCGCATGTTTTTGCGCAGCATGGTGCCCAAGGCGCTGCAAAAGCTCGACCAGCACCCCGGCCTGTTTGACCGCAACGCCCTGCTGGCTGCGCGCGACCTGTACGCGTTTGACAACATCGTCACCGCGCCCCTGCACGGCTTTAAAGACACCGACGACTACTGGAAACGCGCCTCCGCCAAGCCGCACCTGCACCGCATTCGGGTGCCTGCGCTGGCTCTGAACGCCATCAATGACCCTTTCATCCCCGCTTGGAGCCTGCCCACCGCAGCGGACGCCAGCAGCAGCGTGACGCTGTGGCAACCCGAGCAGGGCGGCCACGTCGGTTTTCCGTCAGGACCATTCCCCGCAGATGTGCGGGCCATGCCAGAGGCCGTGACCGGGTTTTTAGCGGCGCAACTTTAAAATTAACGCATGTGCACTTCTAGAAATTCAGATTTTCAGGATGAAGTGCAAGGCGCATGGCGCACAGCAACCGCAACGTACTTCAGGTACGTGAGGATTGCGAGCACCAGGCAACGCGGCAATTCGCCTGAAAAATGAATTTATTGAAGTGCACATATGGATGACATTGTTAAAGCGGCCCTGTTGAAATGGCCGAATGTGCCTGACTGCTACGGCTGGCTCGGGTTAGATGCACGCGGCAACTGGTACATGCGCGACGACCAAGCCCAGGCAGCGGGGCCTTTTTGCGCGCCATCTACCGAGCCCGGCAGGCAGATGGCCAGCAAAGGCTCCATGCTCAAGCACGACAAGCTGATCGAGTTTATTCAGCGCAATTACGCCTGCAACGCGCAAGGCCATTGGTTTTTTCAAAACGGCCCGCAGCGCGTGTATGTCGAGCTAGAGGCCACGCCCTACATCTGGCGCGTAGCTGGCGAGCCAGACTTTGACGTAACCGCCCACGACGGCCAAGTCGCCATCACCCAGCGCTGCTTCATCGACGAACACGGCCGCGTGTTTTTTGAACCGGCCCTAGGCTTTGGCTTGGTGCACACGCAAGACATGCTGCAAGCGGCAGACGCGATTGAGCGCGGGTTGTGGGTGCCGCAGGAGGTGCTGGCTAAGGATTTGCAGGGGCGGTTTGGGTATGTGCGGAGTCCGCAGGGGGTGAATGCGGCGCTATTTAGAACGTAGCTATCGATGCTGCAACTTATGTAGCGAAAGGCTTATTTAATAAGCTCGAGACTTGAAATCAACTGAAAATCTACTTTTCAAAAGGCTGCAACGCTAAGCCTAGATAAGTTTAACTTTGCTGCCGTGTCGCTCTGCTACCTTTGCCAAGTCTCGATCGGCCGTGATGAGCGTGTATTTGTTCTTGATCGCCACCTCAGCGATAAGTGCATCTTGCGGGTTGTTTTTCTTGCTTCCATTGAGTTGGTCTAAATCGCGCTTCAACCTCTCGTAAAGATCGCCATCGCTCCATTTCCCCTCATCCCATCGCGACACATCCCAAACAAACGACTCGGTCGGTACTATCGCTGGCCCAACTTTTGCGAACGCTAAGAAGAGACGAGCGCGCCTTTCTGGGTTTGGGGTGTTATTAATTTCGTCGATCTGGATATGCGTTGCAATTAGAGATGCCTCACTCGGTAGGTTCTCCAAATTTATCAAGCCGTCCGCTAAGCGGTTGAAAATGTTTGTG
Source organism: Burkholderiales bacterium (assembly GCA_038204335.1). Classification (GTDB taxonomy): domain Bacteria; phylum Pseudomonadota; class Gammaproteobacteria; order Burkholderiales; family Burkholderiaceae_C; genus Polaromonas. Next base: position 50,598 of record JBBRDA010000001.1, on the reverse strand, counting down.
TCGAGTAGGTGTGTCAATTCGAGATTTAACGTTGAGTTGTGCGACGTGGTGATAACTAACACTTTATTCAGCAATGTAACAAACCAAAGCTAGTGGATCGCAGATTTACCCCTATTACGCTTTGCGCCTCCCAAATGAAATGTTGACTCCCGGCAGCTACGTGAAGGCGATAAATGCTATTAATTAAGAAGCTGCTTGCGCCCGAATTCATTGGCTTAGAACCCTAAAAAATTCCTAAAAACAGGCAAAAGTGGCAAAGTACGCTGCCGAATGCGGCCCAACCCCAACCTGCAAATCACAACGAACCGCAGCAGCATACTTTTCGAGCGTGGCTAGTGACGGCGCCACGCAGCCCTCAAACCCACATCCCAGCCCTGACCCGCTCGAGGTAGTCTTTCACCTTTTGCTGCGTGCTCAGGCCGATGGCGGTGCGGTAGGCGGCGTCTGCCAGCTCGCGTGTTGGCGGGCCGCCCTTCGCAAGCAGGTAGGCGCGCGCTACCCACCACGGCTGAAAGTTTTTGACGTTGGCGGTAGCCATGGCGTCGAGTTGGGCCAAGCCGCCCGCCGCGTCGCCTGCCTCAGCCATGGCTACCGCCCCTGCCACGCAGGCGCCTTGGGTCGGGTAGAAGGTATTGATCTGCTGGTACAGAGCGGCTATGCCTTGCCACGGCGTGTGGCCAGTAAACAGCCGGTGGCAGTGGGCCGACTGCACGGCGGCCTCAAGCTGAAACGGGCCGCTTTGGCGCAGTTGTGCCGCCGTCCAGAGCCACAGGTCTGCGTGCTTGATGGCATCACTGTCCCACAGCGTTGTGTCTTGCTGGGCCAGCGGTACAAAGTGGCCTTGCGCGTCCACTTGCGCGGCCCGCCGTGCCTGGCTGAAGGTCATCAGTGCCAGCAAGCCTTTGGCTTCAGCGGCGTCGGGCAGCAACTGGCAGACCACGCTGCACAGGTAAATGGCCTCGTCTTTCAGGTCCAGCACGCGCGCTTCGGCCCCGTCCATGGCGTCGATGCTCAGGCCAAAGGCGCCGTAAATGCTTTCAAGCACATGGTGCAGCCGCTCGGGCAGTTCGCGCGCTTCGGGTTCTTCAAAGCGCAGGCCGGTGCTGCGGATTTTCTGCTTGGCGCGCACCAGCCGCTGGGCCAGCGCAGTAGGCGACAGCAGCAGCGCGGGCGCCATGTCGGCTACCTCTAAGCCCAACACAGTTTGCAGCATCAGCGGGATGCGCACTTGTTCATCAATCGCCGGGTGCGCGCAAACAAACAACAGCTTGAGCCGCGCATCAGGGATGGCAAAGCTGTGTTCATGCGCTTCGTCTTGGGTTAAAAGCGCCGTGACAGCCGGGTCAAAGCGCACCTTGTCATGTCTGGCCATTTGAAGCAATTGCCGCTTGGCCACGGTCAGTAGCCAGGCGTCGGGCGAGTCTGGCACGCCGTCACGCGGCCAAACCTCCAGCGCTTTGGCCAACGCGTCGCCCAGCGCGTCTTCGGCGGCGGCAATGTCCCGCCACTGCCAGGCCAAGTAAGAGACCAGCCGACCGAAAGATTCGCGGGCGGCCAGCTCAACAGCTCGATCGGCTGGCGTGGCAAGCATGCCGGGCGGCTTGATCAGGTCGCGGCTGGTGGCGGCATCACGGGCCGCACTTCGGTCGTGCCTGTGGTCGCATTCGGGCTACGTGCCGCCCATTCCAGCGCCTCGTCCAGCCCGGGGACTTCAATGATGAAGTAGCCGCCCAAGTGCTCTTTGGTGTCGGCAAAGGGGCCGTCGTGAATCACGCGCTTGCCGCCGCGCATTTGCACCTGTGTGGCGGTGTGTGGCCCTTGCAAGCCGTTGCCGCTGACCACCGCGCCGGATTGGTAAAGCGCGCCGACGTAGGCGTTCCAGGCGCCCCAGTACGCGGGAGATGCCTGGGGGTCGGTCTTCTGGGCCACGTCGCTGGCGGTTTCTTTGAATATCAACATGAATTGCATGGTTTTCTCCGGTTAACAAAGTGTGAGTAGATTTACGAAACGGGTCAATGATTTTGTATCAACAGTGTGTACTGCCGCGTCAAAATTGCCTGACCTACGCTGTTGATGCGCGAATCGACGTTCAATCGACAAAGCTGACCAAAGAATGCTAAAAAGACCCTTTTTTAGGGTGCCGAATCAGCCTTTAACCCAATCAATCCGGGCGTAAGCAGCTACTAAATATATAGCATATTTAAGCTGCCCAAGCAGCTATATGATCCCGCGCAAAGGCTTTGGCGGTGATGGGTTGAGCGTTGAAGCCAAGCGAGAGTGAAGACGTCCAACTTGGGCGACCGGTTCGGCCTCATGCCGTGCGCGAATGACGTGTCACGTACTGCTGCAGCACACCGTCCATGCGCGACTGCCAGCCGTCGCCTGTTGACTTGAAATACGCCACAACCTCGGGGCTGTACCGAACGGACACCAGCAACTTTCTGTTTTCAGACTTAGGGCGGCCGCGCATTGACTTGAGCGGAACCATCGCCTGCAACTGCTTTGACGTTAGCGGCTGTGCATCAGGATCAGCCTTGGCTGCGGCCGTGATTGCTTTGTCTTCTGCCACAGTCGGCATAACAACCGCTGGCCTCTTAGTAACTTTGGACATAGTGCTTCACCTCGCGTCGATTGGCTTTGCGCAAACTGATGACCCGGCGGGCATCGGCTCGGTCCACAAAAGCCACGTAATACAGAATTCCGGTACTAGGGGCGAGCGCGATCATTCGCAACTCACCATACTCGTGCCGACCATCCACCCAAACCAAAGCTTGATCCCAATCAAGCGCCAATGCCATCCCAAGCGACAGGCCGTGCTTGTCTTGGTTGGCTGCATCTTTGGCTGGATCGAAGTCAATGAGCACGTTTAATTGTAGCTACATAAATTAAACGGCACAAACTTCAAGCGAAACATGAAGTGGTCGCGTCGAAGGTCCGGGCTAACCGCCGCCGGAGACGCAATCTCGCCCACTGTTTGCGTCCGCGTCGAACCGCCAGTCAGGCAGGGGCGCCGAGGCGAGCTGTTGCGCACGGTAAGTTCCAAAAAACTTGAAGGGGTGTGCTCTGTCTTTGAATTATTCGGGCAGGTGGCAGACCGCTTCAATGTTGTTGCCCTCAGGGTCAATGACAAATGCGCCGTAGTAGTTTGCGTGATAGTCCGGTCGCAGTCCGGGGCCGCCGTTGTCTTTACCGCCGGCGGCAATGGCTGCTTGGTAGAAGGCATCTACTTGCGTACGATTTGCTGCACGCCAAGCAAGGTGGCAACCGGATGTTGAAGCTGGGCCGCCAAACGGTGAAGGTCCGTCGATGAACCACACATCCGCCTTTTTCCCGTCAGGCTTAGTTGCGTCTGGGTAGGCAAGCCCCAGGATGTTTGAGCCGTAATTGCCTTCAAAGCATACGCTGTAGCCCAGCGGTGCCAGGGCTGCGCTGTAAAACGCCTTGGCCCGAGAAATATCAGTCACGCGGAATGTCATGTGGTCAAGCATGTGGGAGATCCTGAAGTTGGTTTATCGTGCCAGAAAGCACTCAAAGACTGTATGTGCGTACAGTTAAATTTGCAAGAGCCTTCTCCGCGATTGAGGTCGGGCCCTGCAATCCCACCCATTTACGGCAGCAAATGCGCATCTGTACCCATGAATTCGGGCGCAAACAGCCACTCAATAGCGATTTGAGCTATCTGGAAAACGCTATTAAAAAAGTAGCTGTTTGCGCCCATATTCATTCGGCTAAAGGCCGATTTGGCACCCTAAAAACGCAAAAACCGGCTCAAAATCAAGTCTTGAACCGGTTTTACGAAGCCGCCTGACGATTCAGGCTGGGGCTTGTCGCGTTATTTCGCTGCGTTCGCCATGTATTCAACCGTGGCGCGGATTTCAGCATCAGATGCAGCCGAGCCACCTTTTGGAGGCATGGCGCCTTTGCCTTTGATGACGTTGGCGGTCATGGCGTCAATGCCGGTCTTGATACGTGGTGCCCAAGCGGCTTTGTCGCCAGACTTGGGTGCACCCGCTAAGCCGGCTGCGTGGCAGGCGGTGCAAACTTGTTTGTACAGCGCTTCGCCGTTGTTGGCGGCGACTTTGGTAGCTACAGCCGCCGTTGCTGCGGGTGCAGCCGCTGCCATGGGAGCCGCGGCCACTACAGCAGCCGGTGCTGCTGCGGCTGCCGCGGGGGCAGCACTACCAGCAGCAGGAGCGGCTGGGCCTGCTGGCACAGCAAACTTGCCGCCGGCGGCGTTGGTCAGGTAAACCACGGCACGGGCGATTTCGAGGTCGTCGTAGTCACCACCGCCCTGTGCACCCATGGCGCCTTTGCCTTTGAGGGCTGATGTCAGAAGCGCGTCATAACCGGTTTTGATGCGAGGCGCCCAGGCCGCCGCGTCGCCGGTTTTTGGTGAGCCAGCCAAGCCCGCAGCGTGGCAAGCCGTGCACTGCGCTTTGTAAACCTCTTCGCCGGTCTTGAGCACGCGGTTGGCATCACGAATCTCGACAGAGCCGATTTTTTGAATCCGCGTTGCAATCGCTTTTTCAGTATCGATAGCTCCGGGTGCTGTTTTGGGGGCTGATGTGACGTAATACACCAAGCCGATGATGGCAAAAATCGGAATGACGAAAGAGAAAAACACCGCTGCCAGCAACTGCTTGGGCGTTCTGATCGGACCGGAATGGTCTTCTTCGTGCGAGGTAGTGTGATCGTTTGCGCTCATGGCGTCCTCAAAAAAACTTGAAATCGGGCGAACCGTGGGGGTGTTTTGGCTTGCTGAAACGGGTTCGGCAAGCAACAGCAGATTATAACGGTGAGCCTGTAAATCCTTTGCGGCACTTCAGGCCAGGCAAGGCCGACTGATAGAATCACATCGCTTTCAAGCACCTCACAGCAATGCGGCTGTAGCTCAGTGGATAGAGTATTGGCCTCCGAAGCCAAGGGTCGTGGGTTCGATCCCCGCCAGCCGCACCAGTTTTGGTTTTCAGCGCAAGCAAATGCCCCAAAACTGCAAGAAAACGGCACTTGCCAGCTTTCGGCAACGGTCAGATTCAAGATAATGCGTCTATGAACGCACACTCCCCATCCCCTCGCGCCAAAGTGTTGGCATTTGACGTTTTTGGCACCGTGGTGGACTGGCACAGCAGCATTGCCCGAGAGGTGCAGGCGCTGCATCCGGGCGTCAACGGCAGCGACTTTGCGCTGGCTTGGCGTGCTGGCTACCAGCCTGCGATGCGGCGGGTGATGTCGGGCGAGCTGGGCTGGACCCGCATCGACGATTTGCACCGGCTGATTTTGGACGGCATTCTGGCGCCATTCGGTTTGGCCGACTTAAGCGAGACCCAGAAAAAACATTTGAACACCGCTTGGCACCGGCTAGACCCTTGGCCCGATGTAGTTGCAGGTTTGAGCCGGCTTAAAACGCGCCACACGATTTGCACGCTGTCGAACGGCAACATAGGCTTGCTGAGCAATATGGCCAAACATGCCGGCCTGCCGTGGGACTGTATTTTGTCGGCTGAAGTTTTTCGGGCCTACAAGCCTGACCCTGCCACCTACCTTGGCGTGGCCAGCGTATTTGACCTGCCGCCCGCACACGTCATGTTGGTGGCCGCCCACCAGGACGACCTGGCCGCGGCACGCGCCTGCGGCCTGCAAACGGCTTACATCGAGCGGCCCGCCGAATTTGGCGCGTTGCGTCCCAAAGACATCTCATCAGACCCTGCCAATACCCTGCACGCCAAAGACCTGCTGGACTTGGCTGATCAGTTGGGTTGTTGATGGGCTTTTAACCAGGCAATTAAAACCGGGCGGTTAGCGCGGGCGGAACATGCGAAACAGTTGCTCTGGCCCGATGGTGAAATAGTCGCCCGGCCCGCCGCCGCGCAGCACATGGCCAGCGTTTGCTGTGTCGTACACACCGTCTTTGAGCAGCGCTTGGGCAATGTGCACAGCCACGACTTCCCCTAGCACCAGCCAGCTGTCTACCTTGGCTCCATCCGCGCCTGCCAGTTGCACTACCTGCGTACGGCGGCATTCAAATGACACGGGGCTTTCAAGAACACGCGGCACCTTGATCACGCGTGACGCAACCGGTGTCAAACCGGCCAGATCAAACTCATTGACCTCGGGCGGCACAGAGGCGCAGGTCTGGTTCATGGCTTCTGCCAGCGCACGCGTGGTCAGGTTCCAGGCGAACTCACCGGTTTCTTCGATGTTGCGTACCGAGTCCTTGTAGCCAACGCTGCTAAAGCCGACGATGGGCGGTATGTAGTTGAAGGCGTTGAAAAAGCTGTAAGGCGCCAGATTCAAAACGCCATCTTTGCTTTGCGACGATATCCAGCCGATAGGCCGCGGCCCGACGATGGCATTGAAAGGGTCGTGCGGCAGGCGGTGGCCGTCCCGGGGTTCGTAAAAGTGAATCGTGTCTGTCAAAAGCGGCTCCGTAGTGATTGAGCCTATTGTCCACACCCGAAATTGCGCGACTTTTTTATACGGGCTAATTGCTCAACAAATGCCCGGTTTTTACAAAGATGGTGCAGCCTTCCTGGCTGAATGGCTTGTGCACACTCAGGTGTGGGCTTCTGATCCATGAGCCGCTTGGATAGCGTCCGTGCTCATCTTCAAAAACGCCCGCCACAACAAAGATCTCCTCGCCGCCAAAATGCCTGTGCGGGTTGAAGTAAGTTTGTGGCGCCCAACGCACCAGCGTAGAGCCCATGCCTTGCTGCATCAATGGCATGACGGTAAGACCCGGCACCATGCCTTGATGCCACTGGGCGTTTCGGGTGTCAACGACTTCGCGCTCTTGTTGATCAGATCCGAGGTGCCTGAGCTTGACGAAAAGAACGCAACCTGCGTCACTGCGCGGCGTGTGGGATGAGCCCGGTGGATTCATCAGGTAAGTGCCTGCCGGGTAGTCGCCGTGTTCGTCACTGAAGACGCCTTCGAGCACCAGTATTTCCTCACCCAAGTCATGTTTGTGGGACTTGAAAGCAGAGCCGGGTTGATAGCGCACAACAGACGTTGCCCTGGCCACCTCATCACCGATACGCTCAAACATGCGGCGATCTACGCCTGCTTGCGGGCTTGCGACCCAATCAAGATCGTGGTGGTTGAGAACAACCCGTTGGCTAAAGTCTTGATTCATGGCGCTGCAGCCAGCGCTGTACGCACGGCTTCTATGCGTTTGCGATTGGCGTCAAAGTCTTTGTTGCCTAACCGAGAGGCCGAGCGCACCTGAATGGCGTTGACGCTTGGGTCAAACCAAAACTCCACGTCATCGACGTATTTCATCAGCGGCGTGGTGTATTGCGCATACAGATAGTCTGGTGCGCTGGTGATGAGTTTTGCGCCATCCATGCTTTCGACGATGGTTTTCAGTTTGGCGATGGTGGCTGGGCCGTCGCCACGCAAGGCGAGCGGCGCAATGCTTGAATAGGTGCGTTGGGGGTGGTCTGGGGTGAGGTCGGCTTGGCTGCTCACACAATTGGGCGTAGATGAAAGGCCTTTGAGCTTGCCTTGCTTGACCCCCAAGTCTGCAGGTGCCGTGCCTTTTAGCAGACCTGCCTGCCCGGCAACGATCGCACCCACGACGAGCACCAACACCACGACAACAATCCATTTAATGATCAGCATTGAGAGCTCTTTTGTGTTCTGGGCCGCGGTAATGGCGGCAGTTCGAGCGGCATTTTGCCGCGATTGAATCAGTATCGCACTGAGTTGTCGCCGCGCACGCACCAGCGGGGAGAGCGTAGCCATATGTCATACTATTAAATTTATGGCAGTGTCATTTTCTTTCTCCGCAATCGTTGGCCAGGATGAGATGAAGCTGGCGATACTGATTGCCGCCATTGACCCGAGCATTGGTGGCGTTTTGGTATTTGGCGACCGCGGCACTGGCAAATCAACTGCGGTGCGTGCGCTGGCCGCGCTGCTGCCAAAAATGCGCGCTGTCATCGGTTGCCGCTATGGCTGCGACCCTGCCAACAGCAGCGCAAGCTGTGAAGATTGCGCAACGCTGCGCGGCACTGCCAACGCCCCCCTAAAAAGTCATTTGATACCCGTGCCCGTGGTTGACCTGCCGCTTGGTGCCACTGAAGACCGCGTCGTGGGTGCGCTGGATCTTGAGCGCGCTTTGTCCCAGGGCGTCAAGGCTTTCGAGCCAGGCTTGCTGGCCAGAGCCAACCGGGGGTTTTTGTACATCGATGAAGTCAACCTGCTGGAAGACCATCTGGTGGACTTGCTGATTGACGTGGCTGCATCCGGCGAGAACGTTGTAGAGCGTGAAGGCCTGAGCGTGAGGCACCCAGCCCGTTTTGTGCTGGTCGGCAGCGGCAACCCTGAAGAAGGCGAGCTGCGGCCGCAGCTGCTGGACCGCTTTGGCCTGTCGGTTGAAGTCAAAACCCCGTCTGACCTGGCGTCGCGGGTTGAGGTGGTTCGCCGCCGGGATGCGTTTGAGCAAGACCCGGTTGGCTTTACTGAACAGTGGAAAAAAGAAGACGAGCGCATACGCCGCCGCATCGTCGCTGGCCGTAAGCGGTTGACCGAGGTAAAGATTCCGGACGCAGCGCGCCAGTGTGCCGCGCAGTTGTGTACGGCGCTCGGCACGGATGGTTTGCGTGGCGACTTGACCTTGATTCGCGCAGCGCGCGCGCTGGCAGCCTTGGATGGCGATGGTGAAGTGACCGATTTACATTTGCGCCGCGTTGCTGCACCGGCACTGCGCCACCGCTTGCGCCGAAACCCGCTGGACGATTCGGGCTCTAGCGTGCGGGTGGACCGCGCAGTCACTGAGTTGATGGGCGCCTGATGGTCGGCGATGCTGCAACGGTTGCAGCGTTGCTGGCGGTTGATCCGTCAGGCTTGGGCGGTGTGGCCTTGCGTGCCTCTGCGGGAGGTGAGCGCGACGAATGGCTGAGTCTGCTCAAGCAGCTTTTGCCCGCCAGCACGCCGTTCAGGCGCATACCTTTGAACATCAATGACACCGCTTTGCTGGGCGGGCTGGACTTGGGTGCTACCTTGCACGCAGGCAGGGCGATTGCCCAGCAGGGCGTACTGGCCCAATCAGATGGCGGCGTGGTGCTGTTGGCCATGGCCGAGCGTTTGTCTGCGGGTACTGCGGCACGGTTGGCAGCCGTGATCGACACCCATGAAGTCGTGATTGAGCGCGACGGGCTGACGGTAAGGCGGCCTGCCCGCTTGGGTGTAGTGGCGTTGGACGAAGGTGCTGGCGACGATGAAAAGCTGCCTGCCGCATTGCTTGACCGACTGGCTTTTCATGTGGTGCTGGATGGGCGGGTCGGCGCGGATGATGCGCACGACGATGTGACTTGGCAGACGGACGAAGTCAGCCGAGCCAGGACTTTGCTGCCACGCGTAACGGCGAGCGACGAAACGCTGCAGGCGCTGTGTGCGGCCGCGCTGGCTCTGGGTATTGACTCTTTGCGTGCGCCCTTGCTGGCCCTGCGGGTTGCACGCGCGGCGGCTGCCTTGTCGGGGCAGACCCAGGTGCATCAAGAGCATGTGGCGGTGGCTGCCAGACTGGTGCTGGCCCCTCGCGCGACTCGCTTGCCTGCGCCTCAGCCCGAGGATCAGGCTGAAGAAACTGACGGTGAAGACGATAACCCGGCTGAAGAGCCAGCCGAGCAAACCCCGCCCCAGCCTAAAGACACGCAGCCTGAAAGTCTTGCGTCAAACGATTCTGAGTCAACAGACGATACGCCGCCCGATACCGACCTGACCGATACCGATGCTGGCAGCTCACTGGCTGATACGGTACTTGAGGCCGCGCAGGCCGCGATACCTCCCGGCTTGCTGGCTGCGCTCAAACTGGGGCAGGCCGCCAGGTCAAGGGCGCAAGCCGCCGGGCGCTCGGGTGCAGTGCAAAAAAGCCAAACGCGTGGTCGGCCCTTGGGTGCGCGGCGCGGCGAGCCGCGGGCAGGCGCGCGTCTGAATGTGATTGAAACCCTGCGCGCCGCAGCGCCTTGGCAAAAGTTGCGCCAGCGCGAGGCCGCCTTGCGCGCGCTGCAGGCCCAGCAAGTCAGCCCCGGTCAGGTGCCGACACGCCAGCGTGTGTATGTCCGGCGTGAAGACTTTCACATCACCCGATTCAAGCAGGTCGGCCAGACCACGACGGTGTTTGTGGTCGATGCGTCGGGCTCGTCAGCGCTGAACCGGCTGGCCGAGGCCAAGGGCGCGGTAGAGCTTTTGCTGGCTGATTGTTATGTGCGGCGTGACCGGGTAAGCGTGCTGGGTTTCAGGGGTAAAACTGCCGAGCTGCTGCTGCCGCCTACCCGTTCGCTGGCGCGTGCCAAGCGCAGCTTGGCCGGGTTACCGGGCGGTGGTGGCACGCCGCTGGCGACCGCCATTGATGCCGCACGCGAGCTGGCGGACCAAATCAGTCGCCGAGGCGAGACACCGATCATCGTGCTGCTGACCGACGGGCGCGGCAACATCGCGCGCGACGGCGCACCAGGCCGCGCACGCGCCAGTCAAGACGCTTTGGCTGCCGCCCGCCAGATACGGATGGCCGGCCTGACCTGCCTGCTGATGGACACCTCACCACAGCCCCAGCCGGCGGCCGAGCAACTGGCGCGTGAAATGGGTGCCGCTTACGTACCGCTGCCGTATGCGGGTGCGCACATGCTGTCGCGGGTGGTGCGCGCGGCCGCTGGTTCAAGCCAGCGTTGATACGGCGAAGTATTGGGTATGGCACAACGACTGACATGGGAAACCGATGGCCTGAATTGGCCACACCGGCAGGCCAGTCGTTTTGTGCAGGCTGCCGGGCTTAAATGGCATGTTCAACAGTTCGAGTCAGCCGACCCGCAGGCGCCTGCCGCGGTGCTGATTCACGGCACGGGCGCGGCAACCCATTCATGGCGCGGACTCATTCCGCTTTTAGCACCGCATTTCAGGGTGCTGGCGATGGACCTGCCTGGTCACGCGTTTACAGATATGCCGTCTGGCGGGGCTGGGTCACAGCAAATGTCACTGCCCGGCATGGCCGCAGCCCTGGGTGCGTTACTTCAAACTTTGAATATAGAGCCCGCCATAGTCATTGGGCATTCGGCGGGCGCAGCAGTCGGCGCGCGAATGTGTCTGGATGGCTTGATCGCGCCACAACTGCTGGTCAGCATCAATGGCGCTTTGTTGCCATTGGGTGGGCTGGCGGGGCAGGTGTTTTCGCCAGCAGCCAAACTGATGTCGGCACTGCCGTTTGTGCCGACTCTGTTTTCATGGCAGGCCAGACAACCGGTGGTGCTACAGCGGTTAATTGACAGCACCGGCTCGACGCTCGACGCCGAAGGCATGGCGCTTTATGGCCAACTCGTCAGCAACCCCGGCCATGCCGCCGGTGCGCTGGGGATGATGGCCAACTGGGATCTGCCGCAGCTGGCGCATGACCTGCCTTTGCTCAAAACAAGGCTCGCGCTGATCGTTGGCAGCAACGACCAGACGGTTACGCCGCGTCAGGCCGCGCGTCTTGCGGCGCTTTGGCCCGCGTCGTCCAGCCTAGAGGCTCCAAGCTTGAGCACTTTGCCAGGCCTGGGCCATCTGGCCCATGAGGAAAGACCGGATCTGGTGGCAAATCTGGTTTTAGAACAGTTTCGCCTAGGTTAAAAGCACCTGTAGCGCTATAAAATAAGTAGCTGCTTGCGCCCGTATTTATTGGGCTAGAAGCTTATTTGATACCCAAAAACGAGTCAAAAGCGACTCAAAAGCCGTTCAGGCAAACCTATTGCCGGGGCCAGCCCAACCCACATCGCCTTCGCCCCATCACCGACGCCTGATGTGGCACCAAAAACCTCCGTGTTAAAGCGGGTTGACGGTTTGGCTTTATGTGTCTATATTAGTTGACAGTAAATAATGACAAGTAATATTTACACTAAGGTTTGACCTGTCGGCCTGACGCAGCATTTTTTGTTTGTTACCTGTACCCCTAGAGGAGCATCGCATGAAAGCCATCACACATATTGAACAATCCCTGGCGGCAGCGCTGGCCTTGAGCGAGTCGCCCGGTTGCCCTCCCAAGCTGGCTGGTGCTGTTCGACATGCTGTGTTCCCAGGTGGTGCGCGCATCAGACCGCAGTTGTGCCTGGCGGTAGCGCAAGCTTGCGGTAACGATGACCCCCTGCTGGCTGATGCAGCAGCAGTGGCCATAGAGCTGCTGCACTGTGCATCTCTGGTACATGACGATTTGCCGTGTTTTGACGACGCACCGACCCGCAGAGGCCGCGCCTCGGTGCATTGGGCTTATGGCGAACCGCTGGCCGTGCTCGCTGGCGACGCCTTGATCGTGCTGGCGTTTCAAACCCTTGCGCTGGCAGGTGGCAAATCGCCGGCCCGCATGGCTGCCGTGCTTGGCACAGTGGCGAGCGGGGTGGGTATGCCGTTCGGAATCGTGGCGGGTCAGGCCTGGGAGTCTGAGTCGCGCGTGTCGCTGACGGCCTATCAGCGCGCCAAAACAGGTGCGTTGTTCGTTGCCGCCACGGCGGGTGGCGCACAGGCTGCGGGCGCTGACCCTGAGCCATGGCGCGCGCTGGGTGAATGGCTAGGTGAAGCCTATCAGGTGGCCGACGATATTCGCGATGTACTGGCCGACCCGGCACTGCTGGGCAAACCCGTTGGGCAAGACGTGGCGCTAGGCCGCCCGAGCGCGGCGATTGACTTGGGGCTGGCGGGCGCCATTGCGCATTTCGAGAAGCTGGTGCAGTCCGCGATTGACTCGGTACCTGAATGTGCCAGCAGAGAAGCTATGCGCCAACTTGTGCGCCTAGAGTCAGAGCGCTTGGTGCCGCGCTCGGCATGTGATCAGTTCAGAAACGCGCCAGCAAACCAGCCGATTGAAGCCTGAATGCAATCTGTCATGAAGCCCGGCCATTTGACAGCCAGATAGGGCAAGCGAATGAAGAGTCTTGATTTAGCAAAGCTCCCTGTTGATCTGGCCAACCGGCCCGCATGGAGAGACCGCTTTGATGCGTGGATGGACAGCAAGCTGACCGACCCGGGGTTTTCGCGCTGGGCTGCCGCCAATGTTTTCACCCGCTGGATCACCCAGCGCCGCGCCAAGCAGGTCTTTGACATGATGGCTGGCTTTGTGTATTCCCAAGTGCTGCTGGCATGCGTTCGTTTGCGTATTTTTGAGCTGGTCAACGAAGCGCCGCGCACGCTCGACGAGTTGGCGCAAAAGTGCCAGGTTCCAGCCTCGGCGCTGCAGCGTTTGATCAATTCCGCTGTTGCGCTCAAACTGCTGGCGCTGCGCGGGCAGGGCCGCTACGGTTTAGGCCCGTTAGGTGCGCCGGTTGCAGGTCACCCCGGAATTCGCGCCATGATTGAGCACCACGCTGTGCTGTATCACGACATGCAGGACCCGGTGGCGCTGCTGCGCGATCAGGTGAGTGACGCGCAAATGGCAGCGTATTGGCCATACTCTGCCATTGACGCCGGTACAGACTTGAAAGCCGCTCCCGCCCGCACTTGGGAAGGCGACAAAGTAGCGCGGTACTCGCAACTCATGTCAGCGTCGCAGCCGTTCGTGGTGGACGAGGTGCTGGCGACCTATGATTTTGGCCAGCATCAGTGCTCGCTCGATGTTGGCGGCGGGCAGGGTACTTTTGTGGGCCGGCTTGCGGCCACATATCCGCAGCTAAAGCTCAAGCTTTTCGATTTGCCACAGGTTGCCGAACTCGCCCAGGCCAGTTTTACGAGCCGCGGCTTTGCTGATCGTGCGACTGCTTTCGGCGGCGATTTTCTGCGTGATGCACTGCCGCAGGGCGCCGATCTGGTGACGCTGGTTCGTGTTGCGCATGACCACCCCGATGAGCATGTCCATACGATCCTGCGGGCCATCTTTGCAGCGCTGCCCCCAGGCGGCACGTTGCTGCTGGCTGAACCGATGGCGCAAAACCCAGACCAGCCACCCTTAGGTGACGCCTACTTTCATTTTTATCTGCTGGCAATGGGGGCGGGTCGTTTGCGGACAACGGGCGAGCTCAGCGCCATGATGACCGAGGCGGGGTTTTCCAGCGTTGCGTTGCTTCGCAACCCGATGCCGATGCAAACGCGTATCTTGGTCGCCAAAAAAGCTAAGTAGTTACCCGTAAAAGACAAAAAACCCTCGCGAATACTGTAAATAACAGTTGACACTTTGAAGCGTAAACGTAAACTGACATCATGCAAGCACAAGCCGTTGTATTTAAAAGTCCCAAGCAACTAGAGTTGCGCGGCTTGGAGTTACGGGCTCCTGCCGCTGGTGAGCTAGAGGTGAACATCGAATTCAGCGGTATCAGTACCGGCACTGAGCGTTTGCTGTGGGACGGCACCATGCCCGCCTTCCCCGGAATGGGTTACCCGCTGGTGCCAGGCTACGAATCAGTTGGCCGTATTGCCAAGGCAGGTCCCGGCACCACACTCCCAGTTGGTAGTCGCGTATTTGTGCCGGGTGCGCAGTCATTTGAGGGCGTCAAAAACCTGTTTGGCGGCTCGGCCTCACGCCTAGTGGTGCCGCAAGAGCGCACAGTCGCGGTTGATGACCATTTGGGTGCCAAAGCTGTCTTGCTGGCACTTGCCGCTACATCGCAGCACACGCTGGCCAATCAAACCCCGCCCGACCTGATCATTGGGCACGGTGTCATGGGCCGGCTACTTGCCCGCCTGACGCTTGCCGCTGGCCACCCTGCACCGACCGTCTGGGAGATCAATCCCGCTCGCCAGTCAGGTGCGGTAGGTTATATCGTCGTGAACCCTGATCAAGACACTCGCCGCGACTACCGCGCGATTTACGACGTCAGCGGTGATTCAGAGATTCTTGACAAATCGATTGCCCGCCAAGCGCCAGGAGGCGAAGTTGTGTTGGCAGGCTTTTACAAACAATCGCTGAGTTTTGCCTTTGCCCCCGCTTTTATGCGTGAGACGCGAATTCGTGTTGCCGCGCAGTGGCAGCGTGACGACCTGTTAGCCGTCTCCGCACTGGCGCATAGCGGCAAATTGTCCTTGGACGGTTTGATTACCCATACCGAGCAGACCGCCAACGCTGCTAATGCCTACGAAGTGGCATTTGGCGATGCTGACTGCTTAAAGATGATTTTGGATTGGAAACACACCGCATGAACCCGACAACCATCATGGTCAGAGACCTTCGGGCCGAAGCTGCCATTGAGCCAACACCCATGAAGACCGGTGAGGCCAACAAGGAAACACAAATTATTGCCATCTACGGCAAAGGCGGCATTGGCAAAAGCTTCACATTGGCCAACCTGAGCTACATGATGGCGCAGCAGGGCAAGAAGGTCTTGCTGATCGGATGCGATCCGAAAAGCGATACCACCAGCTTGTTGTTTGGTGGGCGCGCTTGCCCAACCATTATTGAAACGTCATCTAAGAAAAAGCTCGCTGGCGAGGCGGTTGCCATTGGTGATGTCTGCTTCAAGCGCGACGGTGTGTACGCCATGGAACTCGGCGGCCCAGAAGTTGGCCGGGGCTGCGGAGGGCGCGGCATCATTCACGGTTTTGAACTGCTTGAAAAGCTTGGCTTTCATGATTGGGGTTTTGACTACGTGCTGCTCGACTTTTTGGGCGACGTGGTGTGCGGCGGTTTCGGCTTGCCGATCGCCCGCGATATGTGCCAAAAAGTCATTGTGGTGGCCAGCAATGATTTGCAGTCACTCTACGTCGCTAACAACGTTTGTTCGGCAGTTGAGTACTTCCGCAAGCTGGGCGGCAACGTCGGCGTAGCGGGCATGGTCATTAACCGCGATGACGGTACCGGCGAGGCATCGGCCTTTGCTGAAAAAGTCGGCATTCCTGTGTTGTCAATTATTCCGGCCAACGACGACATTCGCCGCAAAAGCGCCAGCTACGAAATTATTGGTCGCCCCGACTCAGTATGGGGACCCATGTTTGCGCAGCTCGCAGAAAACGTGGGCACGTCCCAGCCGATTCGCCCGAAGCCTATGACGCAAGACCAGCTGCTGGGTTTGTTCTCTGCTGACGTGGTGGGCCGCAACGTGGTGCTGGAGCCAGCGACCCAATTTGACATGTGCGGCAAAAAAGAAACTGTCAAAGAAACGCTTGAAGTCGTTTACGACGAAGTCTGACCAAGCACAAACAACATGAACGCTGTTATCCCAATCATCCCGATGCCAAAAGCGCCGATTTCGACGGCGCTCGAAGGTGACGGTATGGGCTGCCATAGCGGCGGTGATGCCATGTTGGCTGCGGCTAAGTCTGCTGGCAAGTCAGAGATTCTTGACCAGTACGCCAAGGACTACCCCAAGAACCCCAAAGCCGGACCGCACGATCAGCCGCAAAGCATGTGCCCTGCATTCGGTTCGCTACGCGTCGGCCTGCGCATGCGCCGCACCGCCACAATTTTGTCGGGCTCAGCCTGCTGCGTTTACGGTCTGACGTTTACCTCGCACTTTTACGGTGCCAAACGCAGCGTCGGCTATGTTCCGTTTAACTCAGAGTCCTTGGTGACGGGCAAGCTCTTTGAGGACATTCGCGAAGCCGTCTTTCAACAAGCTGACCCGGCCCTGTATGACGCTATCGTCATCATTAATTTGTGTGTGCCTACGGCCAGTGGCGTGCCGCTGCAAATTTTGCCGAAAGAAATCAACGGCGTACGCATCATTGGTATCGATGTGCCTGGTTTTGGTGTGCCCACCCATGCTGAGGCGAAAGACGTTTTGGCTGGAGCGATGCTGAAATACGCACGTACCGAAGCGTTGGCAGGTCCCGTGCAAGCGCCGCGCAACGGGAAATCTGACAAGCCCACTATCACCTTGCTCGGAGAGATGTTCCCGGCTGACCCCGTCATCATCGGCATGATGCTGGAGCCTATGGGCCTGGCTGCAGGGCCGAGCGTACCTACGAGAGAGTGGCGTGAGTTGTATGCCGCGCTTGATTGCGCTGCGGTGGCTGCGATTCATCCGTTTTATACAGCCAGCGTTCGCGAGTTCGACGCCGCTGGCCGTGCCGTCGTGGGTTCTGCACCTGTGGGCTATGACGGCACTGAAGCATGGTTGCAAGCCATTGGCCAAGCGACCAATATTGCGCAGAGCGATATTGATGCTGCTAAAAACAAGTTTCTTCCCGCCATTAAAGCGGTGCTTGGCAAAACGCCGATCAAAGGCCGCATCACACTGAGTGGCTATGAAGGCTCTGAATTGCTCGTCGGCCGCCTGCTGGTTGAAAGCGGCGCTGACCTTCGCTATGTGGGAAGCGCTTGCCCCCGTACAGCGTGGAACGAGGCGGATGTCCAGTGGCTTGAAAGTAAGGGCGTGATGGTGCAGTTCCGCGCGTCGCTGGAGCAAGACCTCGCGGCTGTGCATGAGTTCAAGCCCGATCTGGCTATTGGCACCACGCCGGTCGTGCAAGCCGCTAAAGAGTTGACGATCCCGTCGCTGTATTTCACAAACCTCATTTCAGCGCGTCCTTTGATGGGCCCAGCCGGAGCTGGCTCTTTGGCAACCGTTGTCAACGCGGCAATTGCCAACAAAGCCCGCTTTGATGAGATGAAAGAATTCTTTGGCTCGGTCGGCACAGGTCATTCGACTGGCGTTTGGGAAGCCGCACAAGGCATTCCACAAGACCGTCCTGAATTCAAGGCCGAGCAACGCAGATTGGCCGTGAAGATGGCCAAAAAGCGTAAAGCCGAGGAAATGATCTGACATGCTAGTTCTAGATCACGATCGTGCAGGCGGCTATTGGGGAGCGGTGTATGTTTTCACCGCCATCAAAGGCTTACAGGTGGTAATTGACGGCCCGGTGGGTTGTGAGAATTTGCCTGTCACGTCCGTGTTGCATTACACCGATGCGCTGCCGCCCCATGAATTACCGATTGTGGTGACGGGCTTGGCGGAAGAGCAATTGGGCCGGGAAGGCACCGAGGGTTCAATGCGCCGTGCGCATGCCGCATTGGATCCAGATTTGCCTTCGGTGGTGGTCACAGGTTCTATTGCAGAAATGATTGGTGGCGGCGTGACACCCGCAGGTACCAACATTCAGCGCTTTTTGCCCCGCACGATTGACGAAGACCAGTGGCAGTGCGCGAACCGCGCGATGTTCTGGCTGTGGTCTGAGTATGGTCTTAAGCACGTGCCGGCCCGCAAACCAGCAGCCGAACGTGCGCCTGGTGAAAAGCCCAGAGTGAACATCATTGGCCCCAGCTACGGTACGTTCAATAGCCCCAGCGATCTGGCTGAAATCCGCCGCTTGGTACAAGGTATTGGCGCGGAAATCAACATGGTGTTCCCGCTCGGCAGCCACTTGGCCGACGTATCGCGCCTCGTTGAAGCTGATGTGAATATTTGCATGTACCGCGAGTTCGGCCGCATGCTGTGTGAAGCGCTTGAGCGTCCATATCTTCAAGCGCCGATTGGGCTGCACAGCACAACCAAATTCCTGCGGAAGTTAGGTGACTTGCTGGGTCTTGACCCTGAGCCTTTTATTGAACGAGAAAAGCACACCACCATCAAGCCGATTTGGGACTTGTGGCGTTCGGTCACCCAAGACTTTTTCGGCACCGCCAGTTTTGCAGTGGTTGCTAACGAAACCTACACGCGAGGTATTCGACATTTTCTTGAAGTTGAAATGGGCCTACCCTGCAACTTTGCTATTGCGCGTTGCCCCGGTGCCAAAACCGATAACGCAGAGGTGCGTCGCTTGACCGCCACTAAAACGCCACTGGTGATGTACGGCAGTTACAACGAACGAATGTATCTGGCCGAGTGCGGCGGCGGCGGAATGATGAAGACGACGTTTATCCCCGCGTCATTTCCGCTACCCATTATTCGTCGTCACACCGGCACGCCATTCATGGGTTATGCCGGAGCCACATACCTTATTCAAGAGTTTTGTAACGCGTTGTTTGACGCCCTATTTCATATTTTGCCGCTGGGTACCGAGCTCGACAAGATTGACTCAACACCTGGCCGCATCAACGCCGACAAGCCGATTTCGTGGACGCCTGAAGCGCACGCGTTGCTTGAAGAGCTGATTGAGGCGGAACCTGTGTTGGTTCGCATTTCAGCAGCCAAACAAATGCGTGACCGTGCCGAACGCGAGGCTCGCCAGGCCGGTCGCACGGTGGTTGAGCTCCACAGCCTCACAGAATTGTTCGGGTATTCAAAAGTAGGAGCGGCCGCATGACCTGCACCGCTGTGATTTTGATTGCCAGTACAAGCGCCCAGATTTTTCTGGTCGCAAATTTGCCAAAACGCTCGCGGTGTGGCAATTCGTTCCTTGCTTTCGGGCAAGGTAGTGGCCGTAAGGCCTTTTAAGTGAGGAAATGACTATGAATCAAAGCGCAACTCCTTCGGGATTGTCTGATCAAGAGTGCCAAGAATTCCACAAGTACTACATCCAGGGCTACCTGATGTTTGCTGCTGGTGCATTGCTTGCGCACAGCTTGGTGTGGGTCTGGCGTCCCTGGTTCTAAGAACCAACTCACGGAGATAAATATGACTTATTCACATGCTCAACAGTCCGACAGTGTTTTAGATGCTCCCATCAAGGAGTTTCGATACCTGTACGTTGTTCTCTTCTGTGTCTTTTTGTCGCTTGCGATGATGGGCCAGATGATGTTCATGGATTGGCGTACTTGGCTGCCAGGGGCAGAAGGGACGCGACCGATGTATGAGAGCGTGAAGTCTGCTGTCTACACCGTGATCTCTCAACTCAACTAACCAAAGGAAATATTATGTGGCGTATGTGGCGTATTGTTGATCCCCGCAAGGCGATCATCTTCACAGGTTTGATCATTGCTTTTACGAGCACTTCAATCCATCTGGTTCAACTTAGTACCGATCGTTACAACCTCAACACGTGGCATCCAGACACGGTGAAGGCTGCCAAGGCTGCTCAGAATGCAGCCATGCCGCCTTCAAAATAAAGGCGGCTCTTTTGCCGTCGATGCGGTGAGCGAAATCAGGCTGATGCAGCCTGTTTCGCACACCTCTTAGAACAACAAATTATTTCCGAGAGCGTCTAGCCACGCGTACCGGATTCGAGGAGCCATTATGGCCATGCTGAGTTTTGAAAGAAAGTACCGTATTCGCGGCGGCACCCTGATTGGGGGTGACTTGTTCGACTTTTGGGTCGGCCCGTTTTACGTTGGTTTCTTTGGAATAACAACAGTGTTTTTTGCTCTGGTGGGCACCGCCATGATCATGTGGGGCGCAGCTATGGGTCCAACGTGGAATCCTTGGCAAATCAATATCGCACCACCCGACATTTCGAACGGCTTGGGCATGGCGCCGATGATGTCCGGCGGCTTGTGGCAAGTCATCACGGTTTGCGCACTAGGAGCGTTTGTCTCGTGGGCCCTCCGAGAGGTTGAAATTTGTCGCAAATTGGGAATGGGCTTGCATGTCCCAGTTGCATTTGGATTTGCTATCTTTGCCTACTTCACCCTGCAAGTAATTCGTCCGGTGTTGATGGGTTCTTGGGGACATGCGTTCCCCTACGGCATTTATAGCCACCTAGACTGGGTTAGCAACACTGGCTACCAATACTTGCATTTTCACTACAACCCAGCGCACATGATTGCTGTCACTCTGTTTTTCGCAACAACCCTCTCGTTGTCACTGCACGGCGCGCTGGTTTTATCAGCCACGAATCCAGGCAAGGGACAGGCTGTTAAATCGCCTGAGCATGAAGACACTTTCTTCCGAGATGTGATTGGCTACTCAGTGGGTACATTGGGCATCCACCGTTTGGGCCTATTCCTCGCATTGGCTGCGGTTTGGTTTTCTGCGCTTTGCATCGTCATTAGTGGACCTTTCTGGACACGTGGTTGGCCCGAATGGTGGGGCTGGTGGCTCAACATGCCGATTTGGGGCCATTAAATAAATACTGCGGAGAAACAACATGGCTGAATATCAAAATCTTTTCACGACCGTACAACCCACAGGACCCGCATCGGCTGGTGTCCCCTTGCCCGCCGAGGATTCCGGGCGTATCGGAACGCCCTTTTTCGTCCACTTAGCCGGGCGGCTGGGCAATGCACAGATTGGTCCTATATACCTGGGTTGGTTAGGCTTTGCATCGCTACTGTTTGGCACGCTTGCTTTCAACATCATGGGCTTTAATATGCTTGCCCAAGTGGATTGGAATCCGATGCAGATGGTTCGTCAATTGTTTTGGCTTGCGCTGGAGCCGCCAGCACCCAAATATGGCTTGAGTATTGCGCCACTTAATGACGGTGGCTGGTGGCAAATTGCTGGATTCATGCTGACCATTTCATTGATTTTGTGGTGGGCGCGAATGTACCGTCGAGCAAGACAGCTTGGATTGGGTACACATGTGGCATGGGCCTTTGCAGCGGCGATTTGGTTGTACTTGGTGGTTGGTTTTTTCCGCCCGGTACTGATGGGTAGCTGGGCAGAGTCTGTACCCTTTGGCATCTTTCCGCACCTCGACTGGACGGCCGCCTTGTCCCTTCGATATGGCAACTTGTTCTACAACCCGTTCCATGCACTGTCGATTGTTTTCCTTTATGGCTCTGTGTTGCTCTTTGCGATGCACGGTGCAACAATTTTGGCAGTGGGTCGATATGGTGGCGAGCGTGAGATTGAGCAGATCATTGACCGCGGTACTGCATCTGAGAGAGCTGGTCTTTTCTGGCGCTGGACCATGGGTTTCAATGCGTCGATGGAGTCCATTCACCGCTGGGCGTGGTGGTTTGCGGTACTTTGCCCGTTGGTGGGCGGTATCGGTATCTTGCTGACCGGCACGGTGGTTGACAACTGGTATCTGTGGTCAGTTAAACACCATGTGGTACCAAGCTACCCGGCGGTCTGGGTGCCGACTATTGATCCTGCTTTGCTGGGAGTAAAACCATGATGACGAGTACAACATTTAAAAGCAGCACACTTAAACTACTGCTGGCAAGTACTGCGGCACTGCTGATAGCGGGCTGTGAACGTCCACCGATAGCAGTGTCACAGACAGGCTTTCGCGGCACGGCCATGGAGCAGGTTTATAACCCGCGTATTTTGGCCACCCAAGCGGCGGTTAACAAAGCGCCGACACCGGCAGACGCCATCGTCGATGTACCTGGGACGCCCCGAGCCGGAGCTATTTACCAAAACGTCAAAGTGTTGGGTGACCTGAGTGTGGGCGAGTTCGCACGCACCATGAGCGCTATCACCGAGTGGGTAGCACCGCAGCAGGGTTGCAACTACTGCCACGTCGCGGGTAACTTTGCAGACGACAGCGTGTACACCAAAATCGTTGCGCGCAAAATGCTGCAAATGACCCAAAAGGTCAACTCGGGTTGGAAGCAACACGTGGCTGAAACCGGCGTCACCTGCTACACCTGCCACCGGGGAAACAACATTCCCAAAGAAGTATGGTTTGCACCTGCTGCCCAGAAGTCGGCAGGCGGTAATTTGGGCAACGATGCAGGTCAAAATCGGGCGGCGAAAAGTACGGGACTGAGCTCTCTGCCTTACGATCCGTTCACACCGTATTTCCTTGACAATAAACCCATTCGGGTCAATGGCAAAGAAGCGCTGGCGATGACGGGTACAGCTGCCAATCGCAATTCCATCAAGCAAACTGAGCACACCTATGCCACCATGATGCATTGGTCGACGGCGCTTGGCGTGAACTGTACGTATTGCCACAACACGCAGGCGTTTGCCGAGTGGGGCGCCAACGCCACACCACAACGCGCGGTTGCATGGTATGGCATTCGCATGGCGCGTGAGTTGAACAACGAGTACATGGTGCCGATTACAAATGTTTTCCCAGCCAATCGACTTGGCCCAACCGGTGACGTCGCCAAGGCCAACTGCGCAACTTGTCACCAAGGCGCTTACAAGCCACTGTATGGTGCGGCTATGGCCAAACATTACCCTGCGATGTATCCGTCTGCAAAACCAGCTGATCCAGCCGCACCTGCTGCTGCGCCAGCTGTGCCAACAGCAGACGTACCCGCAATACCCGCCAAGCCTGAAGTCAAAGCAGAAAGTAAGTCTGACGGTAAAGCGGTAGCGCTGGTATCTGCCAACAAAGTCGAGGTGCTGCGCAAGTAGTCAGAACCCAGCACTGAGCCCCCACTGAGGATGTTGTAGTCAACAATTTATTCGGTGGTGCGCGGTCACTTTTTGTATGCCGCACACTCCATCTTTTCAATCAGCCACCTCGCCCGTTGCGCCGCAAAGCGCAACCGGTCAGGTGGCTGTTTTTTTGCTGGCTGATATTGACCCTGCGTACCGCCTGTGGGGCTATGCGCGCTTTGTGATTCAGCGCTTTTTTATGGGTAGCGTGAGTGGCTTGGTATTTTCTAAAGTCATGGGCAGCGGTTTTGATGGTGGTTTTGGCTTGCGGCCTAGCGGCTCGCGCCAAGCGCTGTTTTGTCTGTTTGTTGATGAAGCGGCAGCAGACATGTTTTTGGGATCTCCCATCGCCCGCTCATATTCAAGCCGGTCGCGCGAATTCTGTACCGCCAAGCTTCGCGCCTATTCGTGCAAAGGGTCGTGGGACGGGCGCTCGATCGACGTGACCGCAGCTACTCCTGTTAGCGGACCGATTGCTACCCTCACCCGCGCTTCAATCAAGCCGCTATCGGCCAAGCGTTTTTGGCATATGCAGCCGGCCAGCGAGGTGTCGCTCAACCAAGCCAGCGGTTGCCTGCTGGCCACGGGCGTTGGCGAGGCGCCGTTTTTCCGTCAAGCGACTTTCAGTTTGTGGTCGGGCGTTGACGCGATGAACGCCTACGCTCGCACCGGTGCACATTTGGCGGCTATACAGGCAGCCCATGCCGGCGGGTTTTTTTCTGAGTCTATGTTTGCCCGTTTTGTGCCTCTGAGCTTAAGCGGCAGCTGGCGTGGCCAGCACTACGGTTGATGACTAACGCGGCTATGCTCAAAACCAAACACGTCGTCGTCGTGGGTGCAGGAGTGGGCGGCCTGGTCAGTGCGCTACTGCTCGCGCACAGCGGTGTGCGCGTGACCCTGGTTGAAAAAGCGGCCACACCCGGCGGCAAAATGCGGCAGATCAATGTGGGTGGCGCGTTGGTCGATTCAG
This sequence comes from Burkholderiales bacterium, assembly GCA_038204335.1. Lineage (GTDB taxonomy): Bacteria > Pseudomonadota > Gammaproteobacteria > Burkholderiales > Burkholderiaceae_C > Polaromonas. The sequence goes on along the minus strand of JBBRDA010000001.1, from coordinate 26,577 downwards.
GCCCCACGGTTTTCACCATGCGCTGGGTCTTTGAACAGATTTTTGCCCAAGTAGGTTGTAACTTGGCCGATGTGGTCAAGCTTGAACCCCTGGACATTTTGTGCCGCCATGCGTGGCGCAGCACTGACCAGCGTTTGGACTTGTTCACTGACGTGTCCCGCTCAGCAGATGCGATTGCCCAGTTCAGCTCGCCGGATGAAGCCAAGAGGTTTCGAGCTTTTTGTCAAAAAGCCAGAGATATTTACAACCACCTTGAAGGTCCGTACATTCGCTCGTCGCGGCCTAGCCTTGCCGGCATGGGCTCCGACTTGGGCGCTAGCGGTTTGGCTGCACTGGCCAGCTTGGGGCCGTTTGCGTCGCTCTGGCAGTCCCTGGGCCACTACTTTCATGATCCACGTCTGCTCCAGTTGTTTGGCCGATACGCGACCTATTGCGGCGCATCGCCCTGGGATGCACCTGCCACGCTGATGCTGGTGGCGCATGTTGAGCTTGACGGGGTGTGGTCCGTGGATGGTGGCATGCACGCGCTGGCCAAGGCGATTGCGTCGCAGGCGGAGCGTCAGGGCGCAACGCTGCGCTACGCATCCCCATGCAAACGCATTTTGGTAAAGGGTGGCCGCGCCTGCGGTGTCGAGCTGGAAGGTGGCGAGCAACTTCAAGCCGATGCGGTTATTTTCAATGGCGATGCCAGTGCGCTAGCGCAAGGCTTGTTAGGTGATGACGCTCAACACGCAGCAAAAAATACGCCTTTGTCCAAGCGCTCACTGTCAGCTATCACCTGGTCAGTCAACACCAAAACATCAGGTTTTCCGCTCGTCCGACATAACGTGTTTTTTGACGACGACTACAAGCTTGAGTTTGATGAGATTTTTAAGCGGCACAAGTTACCCACTCGGGGTACGGTCTACGTTTGTGCGCAAGACCGTACCGATAACGCGCAAGACCTGGGTGGCAATGAACGCTTGTTGTGCCTGGTTAACGCACCTGCGGTGGGAGACCAAGGCGCAGATCAATATTTAACTGTTTCGGAGATCCAATCATGTCAGGAACAAAGCCTCAAGCTGCTGGGCCAATGTGGCCTGGCGCTGGATTTGACAACGGCTACCGCCCAGTCAGTGGTCACCACGCCGGCGGACTTCAACCAGCTGTTTCCGGGGACGGGCGGAGCGTTGTACGGCCCGGCATCGCACGGTTGGATGACGCCGTTTCAAAGGCCGAGCTCAGCCAGCAAACTGCCGGGGCTCTACCTGGCGGGGGGCAGCGTTCACCCGGGGCCGGGCGTTCCGATGGCGGCGCTGTCGGGCCAACTGGCGGCCGCCACCGTGATGGCACACCTGGCTTCAACCAAGCCGTTGGGCCGGGTGCGTATCTCTGGTGGTATGTTGACGCCATCAGTGACGACGGCCAGTACGCCCTGAGCATCATCGCCTTTGTTGGCAGCGTTTTTTCACCGTACTACGCTAGCGCCTTTACGAAGCAGGGTGCTTCAGTAAAAGCTGAAAACCACTGCGCCATCAACGTCGCACTGTACGGGCCGGGCAGCCGCCGCTGGACCATGACCGAACGCGGGCAAAGCAGCGTGCAGCGCGATGCTGAGCATCTGCGTATAGGCCCCAGCCAATTGCAGTGGCGGGGCGACCATTTGCAGATTGAACTGAATGAAATCAGCGTACCCATCCCGCAACGCGTTCGCGGTACGGTGCGCGTCTACGCCGAGGCGTTGTGCAACTACTCAAACGCACTTGACGATGCAGGCAAACATCGTTGGGGGCCGATTGCCCCGTGCGCCCGGGTAGAGGTCGATTTGGCCAAACCCGGCCTGCGCTGGCAAGGCAACGCGTACCTTGACAGCAACGAGGGTGACGAGCCGGTCACCGTGCCCTTTAAAACCTGGGACTGGTCACGCGCGCGCATGGCAGACGGGAGCACCGCCGTGATTTACGACGTGACGCAAACCAACGGTTCAAGCACGCTGCTGGCCGAGCGTTTCAAACCCGACGGCTCATCGGAGTCGTTTCAAGCCGCACCTCAACGCCAAGCGCTGCCCAGCACTCTGTGGCGGGTTAACCGGGGTATTCGCGCGGACTCTGCCAGCCCAAGCCAAGTGGTAGACACGCTGGAAGACACCCCGTTTTACGCCCGTAGCTTGCTACAAACCCATTTGCTGGGTGAGCCAGTGACTGCTATGCACGAGACGCTAGAGCCCCAGCGCTTGAGAAGCCGCGCGGTGCAACTGATGTTGCCCTGGCGCATGCCCCGCCGGGCGTGGGGAGTGTGACCATGGTCGCCAACGACACCGTCAAAGTCTTGCATGTTCTATCTGCGTGCCTGTTTTTAGGTAACGTGGTGGTCAGTGGTACTTGGGCCTTTATGGCAGAGCGCACGCGCAACTTTGAAGTCATCTCGTTTAGCAACCGCTTGGTGTTGATCACTGATTTGATGTTCACGCTCACCGGGGCGTTGCTCGTGGTCTACACCGGGTCTCTCATGGCGCACCGCTACATTGGTGCGCCCGCTGCATCGCAAGCTTGGATCACCTGGTCGTACATGCTGTTTGGTTTGTCGGGGTTGATCTGGGCGCTGGTGCTGGTGCCGATTCAGCTGCGCCAGCGCGTACTTCTCAAGCGTCACCAAGCCATCACACCTCAGTATTTGAAGCTTTCCCGCATTTGGCAAATCAGCGGGGCGATTGCTACCTTGGTGCCGCTGCCGATTGTTTACTTGATGATCATCAAGGGGCTCTGATTGACCAGTGTGAGTGGGCTGGTTATCGTCATCAGTGGCGGTGCGTCTGGCATGGGTGCGGCGACTGCCATGGCGCTCAAAGCCAAAGGCGCACTGCCTGTGCTGCTTGACTGCGATGCCCGTCAATTAAAAGCTACGGCAGCCGATCTCGGTGTTGCTTCTTTTTGTGTTGACGTGACCGACTATGCCGCTTGTGATGCTGCCGTGGCGCAAACGCTCGCGCTGCATGGCCGTATCGACGTGGTCTGGGCCAATGCCGGCATCGCCTCCTTCGGCCCGTTGCGGTTGACGGACCTACCCGCTTGGAAGCGCTGCGTTGAAGTCAATGTGTTTGGCACGCTCAACATTGTGCGTGCAGCCCTACCGGCGGTGATGGCTCAGCGTGGTTATGTGTTGGCCACAGCCTCGGTGTCGAGCTTTGCACACCCGCCCTCGGTTTCAAGCTATGCCGCATCCAAAGCAGCCATTGAAGCGATGTGCAACAGTTGGCGTATTGAGCTGGCAGCGCACGGTGTTGGCGTGGGCACCGTGTACGCGTCGTGGGTTCAAACTCCGCTGGTCACCGAAGGCGATCTGCACCCTGCGTTTGTGCGCCTGAAAAACACCATGCCGCCGGCGATGCGCCGCGCCATGCCGGTAGAGCTTGCCGCAGACATGATCATCAAGGGTATAGAGCGCCGCGCCCGACGAATCTGGGTACCCGGCTGGGTGCGACTGCTCTACTTCCTGCGGGCCGCACTGCACATGCCGCTGGCGGAGCACCGACTGCTGCAAGCCGCCCCAGAGATGGAAAAAATGTTCGAGCAAACGATTGCGAGCAGTGGTGTCAAAGCCTCATCCGTCGCCCCTCGTGAGTTGGCGCGTGAGAAATCCAGCTAATCTAGATTTACATTTGCTATTTAATATATAGCTGTTAACACTAGTATATATTGGCTTGGAGGTATAAATTTTGGATAAAAGCGGCCACAAAAACAGCACTCAAGCAGAGCTTTGCCTAAGGGCTGCTGCTCCACGAAGATAAACGGCCTAAAAATAGCAGTTGCAAACTAAAAATAAGGGCGCAGCCTTATGAATACCGATGCAAAAAGGTCCCGAATCAATAGCAAGTGGCGGCGTGTTCGGCCGCGGCTATCCTGCTGGGTCTGGGCGCCTCACACCACAGGTGCGTTGATCACCTTGCCTGATGCGATTAGTTCATCCATCTTTGCTATCAGATGGTCTTCGCTTGCAGTGTAGGGGTCAAAAACAGATCGGTCCGTACTTGGTTGCCCCATGTCAATATGCGCCATGGACCAGTTGCCGTAGCGGCGGTGGGAAATATCTTTTTTTTGGCGCAACACAATTTTTTGATGCCGTTTGTCGAGCAGGATACGCGCATATAAAGCCTCGATCTGCTGGGGCTCGCCCTCAAGAACTTGCAAGTAAACGCCCTGGCCTTGGCACAGTGCGCCGGTGATCCCGGAAGCTGCGTTGTGTGCTTGCGCGCTGCGCAGAATAGTGCCAGTAACTGATGTGGTGACGGGGCCCACGGCGGTACTGACATAGATCATCCGGCTTAACATGATGCGGTGCTCCTTGGGGCAACAAATGCTGAATTTTAGGTATTAAATCGGGCTGTAGACCAATAAATACGGGCGCAAGCAGCTCTTAAATTAATAGTAATTGTGATCCCATCAAGTGGTATCTTTGTCGCGTTCAGATGCGCTGTCGGCAGCGCGTTTTTTCTCGTTCGCCAAGTCGCGCAGTTGCCACCAGACAAAGGCGGCCCCCAAGCCGATCAGCCCCAGCACCTTGACGGCCATCAGGGTTGTCATGGCTTTAGGCGCTGACTTCTTGGGATGCTGGCTGGGCAGATATACGATAACCATGCGCTGCCGCGTAAGCTGCTGCATGGGCTTGGCTGGACGGTGCGCGGGACGCATCGTTGCGCTCTAGGCGCTCAAACAGCTCGGCCGTCCAGCGGGCGCGCTCCTCAAAGCTGCGGCGCGGGTTCTCAGTCGGCAGTGCTGGCGTGTCACCTGGAGGGAGCTTTGCGGCAGCGACTAAAAACTGGTTGGCGGGCAGCGCTGCAAACTGCAGTTTTGGGTCCGCAGGTGACAGCAGGGCAGCGCCGCTGGCGCGTGCCAGCAAGGCCAGTTTGCGATTTCGAGAGACCACAGCGCGATGATTGATGCTGTCAAGGCCAGCCTTTTCAAGCTCTCGGCCAATTTCGGCATACACCAGCCGCGCGGCGCGAATGGCGGGGCGGCAGTCGCGCGGTAGCTGCCCAATGCCGTGCTCTGAGCGCTGGTACAGCACATCAGCAGCTTTGATCAGGCGGTCAATAACCGACGCGATTTTGGAGTCAAAAACAGGGTTGGCCAGCCAGGCATCCGGGTCTAGTCCCGCCTCACGCATCCAGGCCATCGGCATATACAGTCGGCCAAACCGGGCGTCTTCGCCTACGTCGCGGGCAATGTTGGTGAGTTGCATCGCTACGCCCAGGTCGCAGGCTCGGGCCAGCGCTTGCTCCCCCCGGGTACGCATCACTACGGCCATCATCGCGCCCACGCTGCCTGCCACGCGTGCGCCGTAAGCGTGCAAGTCTTCAATGGTTTCGTAGCGGCGGCCTTCAGCATCCCACTCAAAGCCTTCAAGTAGGGCGGCAACCAGCTCTAGCGGCAAGTCGAATTCACGCACCACGGCGGCCAGGGCGCGGTCTGGCTCATAGGCCATAGGGTCATCGGCATACACGCGGCGCAGGCGTTCGTTCAGCTCAGCCAAAGCCGTGACGCGGTCATCACTGAAGTCAATCGCGTCGTCGGCCACGCGGCAAAAGGCATACAGTGCAATCGCTGGACCGCGCACCCGGCTTGGCAGCAAGCGCGATGCTGCAAAAAAGGTTTTGGAGCCGCCGCGCATCAGCTCCTGGCAGGCCTCGTAGTCGAAGCCGTGCTTGGCGTTGCTTTGAGCCGTTGTGCTGGGGCTGGAGGGCGTGACGACTGATGGCTGGGCTTCGTGCATAGGCAAAAATTTAAGCTTCAGGCCTTGGCCTTGCGTTGAATTTCAGGGACTACCGTTTGCAACGCCTTGGCCGACATCAGTACGCCGGGCATGCCCGCCCCCGGGTGCGTGCTGGCGCCGACCATGAAAAGGTTTTCAATATCCTCACTGCGGTTGTGCGGTCGAAACCAAGCGCTTTGCAGCAAGACAGGCTCCAGACCAAACGCGGCGCCTTTGTACGACAGCAAATCATCATGAAAATGCTGCGGCGTCATCACATGGGACGTGACGATGTGTTGACCCAAGCCGGGTAACAGAGTTTCCTCAAGCCGCTTGCACACGGCTTGCCGATACGGCTCAGCTTGCACGGCCCAGTCGGTGCCGCTGTCAAGGTGCGGCACGGGTGCGAGTACGTAAAAATTGTCACATCCAGCGGGCGCTACGGACGGGTCAGTGGCTGTGGGGCGGTGCAGGTACAGGCTGAAGTCTTCGGTCAACTTGTGGTTTTTAAAAATGTCTGTCAACAAGTCTTCGTAGCGCGGGCCTAACACCATGGTGTGGTGCGGCACGTCGGGGTACTGTTTATTGGTGCCGAAGTACCAAACAAACAGGCTCATTGAATGCTTGCCGTTTTCAATGCGTTTGTTGGTCCAATGCTTGCGGTGCTCTGGCGCAATCAGGTTCATGTAGGTCCATGAGGTGTCTGAGTTGCAAACCACAATGTCAGCGGCTAAACGCTCACCACCTGCTAACTCAACCCCTGTGGCGCGGCCGCCTTCGATCACAATCTGTCTGACTTCGGCGTTGTAGCGCACCGGCGCGCCGCATTCAGTCAGCAGCTTGACCATGCCGTTAATGATGGAGCCTGTACCGCCCATGGCTGAATACACGCCAAAGCGGCGCTCAAGCGCGTTGATCAGGCTGTAAACACCCGTGACTGAAAAGGGGTTGCCACCAATCAACAGCGTTTGCAGGCTCATAGCCATACGCAGCTTTGGGTGCTTAAGGTAACCTGACACCAAGCTGAACATGGTTCGCCAGGCTTTCATTTTCATCATCGCTGGCAGCGCAGCTACCAAGTCGCCAATGCTGTCAAACGCCTTGCAGCCCAGGGTTTCAAACCCCAGTTGATAGCACTTGTCAGCTTCCAACACAAAGCGGTCGAAGCCTGCTACGTCGGCAGGATTGACTCGGGCGACTTCAGCGCGCATTTTTTCCGCATCGCCACTGTAATCAAAGTGCGTGCCATCGTCAAAACGCACTCGGTAAAACGGGTCCATTAAGCGCAGCTCTACGTCGTCGGAAAACTTCTTGCCACAAAGCGCCCATAGCTCTTCAAACAAAAACGGCACTGTCACGATGGTGGGACCACCGTCAAAAGTAAAGCCGTTCTGCTTGCGTACATAGCCGCGGCCCCCCGGGCCGTCGAGCTTTTCAAGCACCGTGACTTTGTAGCCCATGGCGCTGAGCCTGATGGCAGCGGCCAGCCCGCCGAAGCCTGAGCCCACCACAATGGCAGTTTGCTCGCCAGCAGGACCCGAGCCCGAACCTTGCGCTACAAAGCCGGGAGCTGGCGTGGCGGTAACTAAATTAAGCGGCGAAAGAGGCGAACCTGTCATAACGTCAACGTCCCATCGAATCTGCTGCCGCAGGCGTGACGAGTGGCGTGCGGTGTCGCATGGCCCAGCGCCACAATGCCGTTGAAGGCATGGGCAGTACCAGGAGAAAATGCTCCAAAATCGCCATGGCTAGCATGCTTCCAACCAAGATCAAACCTACTTTGTCAGCGCCAGATGTGTCGATATTCATAGCGCGAAGCGCAATGAAAACGAGAACCGTCGCCGACAACACTATAGAAATAGGCAAAAGCGCATTCATCCGCCTCCGCCTGAAGTAGCTGCCCATGTAGACCAAGTGGGTCGGCAAAAATTCTTCAGACAAATTGCGCACTCCGAAAAATAGATTGAGCTTGGCGCTGATACGCATAGCCCACAAAACCGCAAACGTCCACAAGCCCACTTGGTTGGGGGCATTCCAGGTGATGGCAGCAATTGCCAGGCCGCCTGCCAGTATGCCCAGCTCGTGCCACAAAATGGCCGCCACTGCCTGATTAAAGCGTGGCCAGCCTCTGGCAGCGGTGCAGGCCTGTTGGCGCGGGCCAGTCAGCCAACCGGTTAAAAAAGTCAGCTCATGCCAGCCCCACACCAGCAGCGCACTGGTAAAGGCGCAGTAGGCATTTACAACGTTCATGGTCTTTGCCGTGTGGGCTAAGCCGTACAGGGCCGTCAGCGCCAACATGGACGAGATCAATACGCTCCATCGGAAGGTGGTCCGCGGCATGCCGTTGAGCAACAGCACCACACCGGTGGAAAACCACCAAATAAAAACAGCAAACAGCACTGGAACAATCAGATCAAACATAGCGGATGTGATGGGGCGTGCCGTGCTGACAATTGCAGCGTTACCAGACCGGCTGCATGCGAATTTGCGCAGGCAACTCGTGCTGCTTCATGGGTAGCACGTACAAACGCATAAAGGTAACTGCGCCCACTGCAGCCCAATAACCCTGCTTGAGCCAACCCATCGGACCGCCCTGAGCCTTGGCAGCGGAGATGCCGGTTTGTGCCGCAAACAGGCGCGTCATCCCAGCGCGAAAAGCAGGGTTGTCAATGTCCAGCGAGATCGGGAAGACTTGCTTGGTGATGTCGTTGGTGATGCGAAACACTTCGTAGTCATAGGTCGTGGGGTCCAGGCCCATCGCCGCTTTCAGTTGCGGCCGGGTATGGTCACGCACATACATCGTGCCGTAAACCGCCAGCAAGAAAAAGCGAATCCACAACACATTCAAGCCCTTGAGCAAGCCCGGCTGGGCACGCATGATGAGGGCAAATGATTCGCCATGGCGAAACTCGTCATTGCACCAGCGCTCAAACCAACGAAAGATCGGGTGAAAGCGTTTGTCGGGGTGTCGTTCCAGTTGCCTGAAGATGGTGATGTAACGGGCGTAGCCAATTTTCTCGCTCAAGTACGTCGCGTAAAAAATGTACTTGGGTTTGAAGTAGGTGTAAGCCTTGGTGCGTTTTAGGTCACCCAAATCAAGTCCCAAACCAAAGTCTTTAAGTGACTGGTTGATAAAGCCTGCATGGCGCGATTCGTCTCGCGCCATATAGCGCATCAGTGCCTTGACGTCGGGATTGGTCACATTCTTCTGGATCTCGTTGTACAAAATGCAACCCGAGAATTCAGACGTTAAAGAGCTGATTAAAAACTCGATGAACTCCTGGCGCAACTCAGGGCTGACTTTTGAAAAAACCTGGTCCACTTCGACAGCAAACTCGGGAGTGCGCTGAAAGTGGTCATGGTTGTTGTCGCCTTCATACTCAGCCAGCATGGTGTCCCATTCAGTGCGCAGGGACGACACGTCAATGCGGTCCATGGCTGCAAAATCAGTCGTGTAAAACCGTGGGCTGAGCAGCGTGTCTTGCTTGGCTTTGAGTGCGGCTGATTCGGGGGTAACTGGTGATGCTATGGTGTTGGCTTGCATGGAATGCTCTAAGTTTGAGTTAAGCGGAGGAGCCGTAGAACTTACTTTTTATCAGGTGCTGGCTGCATGGTTAACAAGGGTACGAATACAGCTGCGTTGGTAGGGCCAAACGATTCTAAGTCGATGCGCTGCCCCGACATAGGGTCAAAAAGGGTTAACCTTCCATCCGTGCGGGAGATCAATTTGAAAGGCTGCTCAGAGCCAATTTTCCGTGCCGCTCGATCTCTGGTGAGTGCACGTAAGGCACCCCGGAAAAACCCTTGCTGTCCAGTTATGACTGTTAGGAGTTTGCCGGTCTCGCCATCGATGACCGCTACGCCCCCGTCAGGCCTGTCTTCGAAACGCAGTAAACGCTCTGTGATGGTGGCTGCGGCAAGTTGGTCTGGCCCGTTGCCTGTGATGCGAACAAGTGCTACGGCACCCATGATGCAAATGAGTAAAAGACCGGTTGTCCAAAGCACCCACCGCGGGAAGCTGTCGGGCCGTTGTACAGGGGATGTCATTTCGCTCATATCGTATCAATATTTTGAGCTAGCCGTTGGTGGGTTTTTGCCTGCCACAGTTGAATAGCCATTGACTTAAACCGGGTCGCTCGAAAACGGCTGCCGGTTATTCCAATCTGCATTTGGCGTGCCTTGAGGGGCAGCCGCATTCGGTCCGGGCAGATTGCCCGTGGCTTCTGACCAAGCCTTTTGCAAGGTAGTAGCGATCACTTGTGCATTAGGCACGCAACGCAGCATTGGTTGAGGTTGGGCAATCTCCCAGGCCCTGACATGCGGCCACAAGTTGAGCCAGCCAATCCGGTCACCACCGCTCAAGACCAAGGGCATATCGCCAAATCCCTTCTTGGTTAGATGCAAGCCAGCGGTCTTGATGCGTTTTAATGGCAAGTTAAAGGTCAACGTCAGCACAATACCAATGCGCATCACTACTCGTTTGTCAGTCAGTGTGTAGGCAGTGGTTCGTGCGGTTAGCCATGCCAGCATCGCAAGCGCGGCCATAGCCGTTAACCCTAACCCAGCAACGAGCAGAGTACCTGCAAGGATTGTCACCGGCGGTGCGTCGAGTGAATACAGGTAGCTTCCCCGGACAGCCATCAGGATCGCAAAATAGACGACCGCTTTTTTAAGGTGAAAAACGCGCACCGCCACATCGGCGAAATCCGGCGCACCTTGCCATAAAATTTTTTCACCTTTCGGCAAGGTCTCGGGCAGGCCGTAAGAAGCTTCAAATTCGTGTTCGTGCCCATTGTCTTGAATGTTCACAACAGCGGCTCCGCGCGACTTGGATCAGCATAAAGTGTGCCTGCCCCGTAATAAGCACTTATTTTTTCTTCTTCCAACAGCGTGACCTGGTCAGCGCTTTTGGTGGCTGGCACATTGGCAAATTGCGCTGCGTAAATGCTGTGCGCCTTCACGCTGTCGCTTTTGATGCGTGCAAAGGGTACTGGCAGCAACACGCGCTTGGCACTATCTGCGAGCTCAACTTCAACAAAGCGGAACATCATCTCGCATGTGTCAACCCACATATCAACCACTTTGCCGGCGACTTTATTGTCAGTTCCCAGAACCGGTAAGCCGCGCGGGTCGGTATCGTTCTTAGAAACGTCAAAGCCGTTTAGGACGCGCAGAGGGCGAATGATGGGTTGGCCATGCAGGTCCATGTCAGGCACGTCGGCGCGCATGGCGTAAGCGCCAGCGCCCACACCAGACGTCATCAAATCGCCCGTAGGGATGTATGGGTTACCAAACGATGCGCCATCGCGCCGAGTGGTGACTGGCGGCTCTGGGCGGTTGAGTTCTGGCACAGTGACTTCTTTCCCGTTGGCGAGTTTGAAGGTTTTGGGCGAAGGAATAGGCCAGCCCAGAATTGGCGCTGCGCCCGGGCGCTCTTCTGACTCCATAGGGTAGCCTTCGCGATGGCCCTCAAGCACCAAATAAAATATGATGCCAGCAAAAAACAGCCAGAACGCATATAAAACGATCTGGGCCAAGTCAAGATATCCGGTAATGGCGCCTATTTGCATGGTGGGGCTCCTAAGGGTGGCGGTTACAGTTGCGAGAAAACAGATAAGACAATAGAAACAAAAATGAACGGCTTGCTAAGAGTAGATTAGCCTGGCAAATCAGCCAAACCAAAACGTTCATTTTTCGCTGCCTGACTCTCAAGAGGCAGGCTCGCCCGTTTGACCAGCGGCCCAATGACTACTAGAGTAACGAACAGTAAACAAATTTCTGTGTAGTAAACAAAGCTATAGCCCGTTACAGGCACAGCTAACACGGGTCCGAGCGCGCCCTGAAGTGCAAGACTGGATACGAAGTCGCGCGCGACGCCGCCGAAGGCAATCGACAAACCTGCTGCGGTGGCCTGTACGGCGCCCCAGGCTCCAAGCGCAAGGCCCACAAATTCTTTACGCTCCATGCTCATAGCGGCTGCAAGCGTACTCACTGAAAAAAGTCCCGCACCGAAGCCGATACAAAAAACCCCGATATAAAACAACGGGGTTGCTTCAAGTGGCGCTGCAAAAATGACCGCAGAAAAGCCAGGCAGGCCGCAGACGACACCATATGCAGCTAGTCGACAAGGATCAATGCCGGCAGATAGTTTGCGTGAAGCCACAGCAAATGCAACCAAAGAACCTGCCGCGAGCAGCCCAGTCAGCAAAGTAGTGGCGCTGACTGCAAGCTTTAGAATCTCGCCGCCATATGGTTCTAAAACAATATCCTGCATGTTGAATGCAGCGGTACCCATTGCCACCATAACCAGAAACCGGCGGGCTTTGCCATTGCTGATGAAGCGTTGCCAGGTTTCTTTAAACACAGGAACGGGTTCCAGTTTCAGGGCAGCCGCCCGCACCGGGTCACGCGCTTCCTGCTTCCACAATGAAATGGCATTCAAGACTAAGGTTAACACTGCGTGACCTTGTATGACCTGAATCAGTTTTAAGGGCGTAAAGTCCCGAAGCATGAAGCTAAAAACGAAGCTACTTCCGACCATACCCACCAGCAACATGACGTACATCAACGCTACAACTCGTGGCCGGGTGGGTTCATCGGCCAAGTCAGTTGCTAAAGCCAAGCCAGCGGTTTGGGAAGTCTGCAAGCCAAGACCCACCAGTAAAAAAGACAACCCCGCGATACCTTGATTGAACCAGTCCGGTGTGGGTATCTGGCCTTGCCCCGTTAGCACAAGCAACGCAAAAGGCATGAAGGTCAGGCCTACGAATTGAAGCATGGTGCCGGTCCATATGAACGGTACCCTACGCCATCCAAAAGCTGACCGGTGTGTGTCTGAACGGAACCCTGTAACAGCGCGAAATGGCGCCACCAGCAACGGAATGGCTACCATCAATGCCACCAGCCACGCGGCTACGCCCAGCTCCACGATCATCACCCTGTTGAGCGTGCCCAGCATAAGTGCTACTGACATACCCACAGTGACTTGGAACAGCGACAGCCTAAGCAAGCGCCCCAGCGGCAGGCCGGCGCTTGCAGCGTCAGCGAACGGCAAATATTCGAGGGGCAGGCGGCGAATGCCGTTCTTAAAGCTGGGTATTTTCACAGCCGCGTCCACTCCATGGCTTGAGATTTGTAAAAACCGCTAGAGACCCGCTCATCCCTGGCGTGCTTCCAGTTTGCGAGTGCGGGACTTGATGCCATCAGATCCAGCAATTTTTCTTTGGCCATGGGCTCCAACCAAGGCGCTCGATTGGTACGTGGCAGCAAACGGCCAACAGAGATCATGACGGCCAACAAGGGTGTACGTGGTGCAAAGGTAAAAGCGATAGATGTTGACGTACGTTCAGCAAGCCGCGAGAGGGCGTTTACCGCATCCTTGGTTTCGTAGTGAATGATCGAGTCCATCGCAACCACATGATCGAAGTTGCCGAGTTTGTCGTCGAGCATGTCGCCGCTGCGAAATTCGAGTGAGCCATGCGCAAAAGATTCGGGCATACGTTGGCGTGCAAGGTCTACCAATTTGGGCGAAAGATCAATCGCCACCACATCGGCACCCCGGCGTGCGGCCTCAACTGCTAAGGCGCCAGTCCCACAGCCTGCATCAAGAACTCTTCGTCCACGCATATCCTCGGGCAGCCAAGACAATAAAGTTCCGCGCATCTTGGTTCGCCCTGCGCGAACGGTCGTACGAATTCGGCCAACGGGAGCGTCGGACGTGAGCTGCTCCCAGGCCTGCACAGCCGTGCGATCGAAGTAGTCTTCGATTTGGCTGCGTCGGCTGGTATAGGTTGCAGTTTCCACCGTATTGCCTTTAGTCAAATCCAAGCAGATCAAAAATATCGCGATCCTTCATTGGCACGGCATTCAGGGGCTCAGTGCCAAGCCATAGCGAAGCTGCCAGCCGCATGTATTCCTTCTGCACAGCCTCTAATTCGGGTGAGTATTCCATCTCGAACAAGGTGCATTTTTTCAAACGACTGCGCCGGATGACGTCTAGGTCGGGGAAATGTGCCGCTAGCTTCAGGCCGATTTGATTGTTGTACTTGTCAATCTGGTCGGTATCTTTGCTGCGGTTAGCAATCACGCCACCTAAACGGACGTTGTAGTTTTTAGCTTTTGCACCTATGGCCTGTACGATACGATTCATCGCAAAGATAGAGTCGAAGTCGTTGGCTGTGACAATCAGCGCGCGGTCGGCGTGTTGTAGCGGCGCCGCAAAACCTCCGCACACCACGTCACCGAGCACATCGAAAATGACGACGTCTGTGTCCTCCAGCAGGTGGTGTTCTTTGAGCAACTTGACTGTTTGGCCGACCACATAGCCACCGCAGCCGGTGCCTGCTGGCGGGCCGCCCGCCTCAACACACATCACGCCGTTATATCCGGGGAACACGAAGTCCTCAACACGCAACTCTTCAGCGTGAAAGTCCACTGACTCCAGCACGTCAATGACGGTAGGCAGCATTTTTTTCGTCAGGGTGAAAGTGGAATCATGTTTGGGATCGCATCCAATTTGCAGCACTCGCTTGCCCATTTTTGAAAATGCTGCTGAAAGATTTGAAGATGTCGTACTTTTGCCGATACCGCCCTTGCCGTAGATGGCAAAGACTTTGGCGTTACCGATTTTCAAATTGGGATCCAGTTGTACTTGCAGGCTTCCCTCGCCATCAAGTTGAATCTTGGTGCGTTCACCGCGACTTTTAATACTCGGAAACGGAACGGTTGTCGTACTCATGCTGGAACTCCTTCAATTGATTCTGGAAATACGCCTTCAAGCCGGTCTTCCAGCTCATCACTTGCGCGGCGCAACGCCTCAAGTGTTGCCCCATCGGGCTGCCAATAGTTTCGATCGGAGGCTTCGATCAACCTGTTTGCAACCCGCATCGATGCTGTAGGGTTCAGTTTGGCGAGGCGTTCACGCATGACCGGGTCGAGCAGAAAGGTCTCTGACAGCTCTTTGTATACCCAAGGTTGCACTTGCCCGGTGGTGGCTGACCACCCCATGGTGTTTGTGACATGCACTTCAATTTGACGTACGCCCTCGTAGCCATGTTCAAGCATGCCTTCGTACCATTTGGGGTTGAGCATGCGGGTGCGGGTTTCAAGCGCCACTTGCTCCTTGAGCGAGCGCACTGCGCCGTCGCCCTTGGTCTGGTCGCCAATGTAGACAGGTGGCGTGTTACCGCCCTTGGCCACCTTGACGGCCTGCGTGATGCCGCCCAGCGTATCAAAATAATTGTCAACTGTGGTCACGCCCAGCTCGACCGAATCGAGATTTTGGTAAGTTAACTGCACATCAGCCAGCGCGCTTTTGAGCAATGCTGTTTGCTGTACAGCGCGTCCTGTGCGTCCATAGGCAAAGCCTTTGCGGCGGGTGTAGGTTTCAGCCAGTTCACCTTCTTCGGTCCAACGGCTGCTCTCGACCAGATTGTTGACGTTTGACCCGTAGGCACCTTCGGCATTGCCGTAGACGCGCAGCGAGGCAATCTCCAAAGTGCAACCGTGTTCTTGCTGATAAGCCAGAGCGTGTTTGCGAATCCAGTTCATCTCTAGTGGCTCATCTGCGGATGCGGCCAGAAAAGCGGCTTCGGCCAGCAGTTTGATTTGCAAGGGCATCAAGTCGCGAAAGATACCCGAAAGCGTGATGACGACATCTACCCGAGGCCGACCTAGTTCTGCCAACGGAATGAGCGTTGCACCGGCGATACGGCCGTAGCTGTCAAAGCGCGGCAGCGTGCCCATCAGTGCCAATGCTTGGGCAATGGGTGCACCTTCGTTCTTTAAGTTGTCACTACCCCACAAAACCATAGCAATGGATTCAGGTAGCGCATTGCCGTCAGCCATGTGGCGATCAAGCAGCAGTTGGGCTTGTTTGGCACCATCTCTGACGGCAAAACTGCTGGGTATGCGGAAAGGATCAAAACCGTGCATGTTGCGGCCGGTGGGCAGAACCGCCGGCGTACGCAGAATGTCGCCACCCGGCGCTGGTCGAATATAGCGTCCATCCAGTGCGCGCAACATGGCACTGACTTCAGTATCTTTGGCCAGCATGGCGTTGGCACTTTGCAACTCGCCCATGAGCGCCACGGAAAGCTCATCATGACCCATGGCGCCTGCTTTGAGGGCGTGCTCAACGCTCTGGCCAGCGACGAGCGCTTCGACAGCAGCGCGCGGGAGTTGTTGGCCATGTGATGCATCGGCCATGGCCAGCAACATGTCTACACGTTCTAACGCGCTTGGCGCGCGCCCTGCGACGTGCAGGCCGTGCGGAATCAGCGTGTACTCCAGCTCCAGCATTTGCTCTGCGAGCAGCGCGACTTTGGCATCTGCGTTCCCGCCCTGCGTCGCATCCCATTTCGGATCAGCATCTGCCAGATTGAGCTCAGTCGCTTGTGCCTGAAGCAATACCGCGAACTCGCTGCGATCGGCCGCTTCCGGCTCCATCGTGCGCCAGCGTTCAATGGAAGCTTTGAGGTCGTTGAGTCCTTTGTACAAGCCAGCTTGTGCAACGGGAGGGGTCAGGTAGCTGATCAGCGTGGCGCCGGAGCGGCGTTTGGCAATCGCCCCCTCGGAAGGATTGTTGGACGCGTACAGGTAGACGTTGGGTAGATCGTCTATCAACCGATCTGGCCAGCAACTTCCCGACATACCGCTTTGTTTCCCAGGCATGAACTCCAGTGCGCCGTGCGTGCCAAAGTGCAGTACCGCATTGGCTTTGAAGTCTTCGCGCAGGTAGCGGTAGAAAGCTGAAAACGCGTGGGTGGGTGACAAGCCTTTTTCAAACAGCAGACGCATCGGGTCGCCTTCGTAACCGAAGGACGGCTGCACGGCAATCATGACATTGCCAAACTGCTTGCCCAGCACCATGATGGCGCTGCCGTTGCTCAGCTGTTTGCCGGGTGCCGGTCCCCATTGGGCTTCGATTTCCTTCAGCCAGCGCTCGCGCTTGACATGGTCATCAGCCGGGATCATGGTGTGGACGTTGGCATCCGCGCCATATTCTGCTGCATTGCCTTTAAGAATACTGTCCCGCAGGGTGTCAATGTTGTCAGGTACATCTACCGTGTAGCCCCGCGCTTTCATGGCCGTCAAGGTATGAAACAGCGATTCAAACACCGACAGGTAAGCCGCACTGCCAATGTTGCCTGCGTTGGGAGGGAAATTGAAGATAACGACGGCAACCTTGCGCTGGCTGATTTCTGTGCGGCGCAGAGCGACCAGTTTGCTGACTCTGGCGGCCAGCATCAAAGCGCGCTCTGGGCATGATTGCATATCTTGCGCGGTGTCGCTGGCCTTGAATGTGCAGGCATGATGGCAGCCTGTGCAAGTCACACCCGCAGTACCAGGGCGGCCACCAAACACGATGGGGCTTGTCGCACCATCCAGCTCGGGAATCGCCACCATGATGGTGCTTTCAACCGGCAGCAAGCCGCGCTCAGAGCCGCCCCATTGCTCCAGGTTTTGAAACTCAACCGGGTGCGCAGCGACATACGGTACATCCAGTTTGGCGAGCACTGCTTCGGCTGCCTTGGCATCGTTGTAAGCCGGGCCACCTACCAGTGAGAAACCAGTCAATGAAACCACTGCGTCTACTGAAACTTGGCCATCTTTAAAAAAGAAAGCATCAATTGCTGGGCGTGAATCAAGACCCGCTGCAAATGCAGGTACAACCCGCAAGCCGCGCGATTCGAGCGCGGCAATGACGCCGTCATAGTGACCTGCATTGTGAGATAGTAAATACGAGCGCAGCACCAACACGCCAACTGTGCCTTTGATCTGGTCAGCAGGCAGCGACGGCAAAGTGGATGCGTCCTCAGAGAATCGACCTGCCATGCGAGGGTGGTAGACACCAACTTCTGGATACTCAACCGGTGGCGGGACTTTGACGAGCCCGCGCAAGCCGCGTCGTGGACCGTCAGCGCCGCGATCCACCACATGGCGAATCAGGTTGAACATGTTCTCGTCTGAACCGCCCAGCCAGTACTGTAGTGTCATGAAATACGCACGTACATCTTGCGCGGTGCCGGGGACGAAGCGCAGCATTTGCGGGATACGCCGCAGCATTTTCATTTGTGCAGCGCCACCAGTAGCCGCCTTTTCCTTGTTGCCCCGCAGTTTTTTGAGCAGCGCCATTGGGCCACTGGCCGGCTTGTCCATGTCAAACTTGCCGAGCTTGGTCAGCTTGACAACTTCGGTCGCTGACATCATGCAAATCATGGCGTCGCAATGTTCACGCCGAGCGCGTAAATCATCGATGATGGGCAGAAAATGGTCTTCCAGAAACAACATGCCCGCCACCACGATGTCGGCTTGGGCGATATCGGCTTTGCAGCGCGCGATGGCCGCATCGTTACCCGCGTATTCAGATGCAGCGTGCATGGACAGCTGCAAGCCGGGAATCTCGCGCATCAGCGACGCATGCGCGCGCTGTGTGGAGCTTGCCAAATGGGTATCCATCGTCACGACCACCACGCGGATAGGCGTTGCTGAGGACATGGCTGCGTTAGCGGCTTTAGCGTCAGCGGCTGAAATGAGCTTTTGCATCGTAAAGTGTCTCTATGGTGACCACCGGTACGCTATGAATTTGTGCGTATCGCTCGGTGTTGCGGCGTGCTTTACCGCGTACGAAAAAGGGAATCTTGCGAAGCTCCTTTTCCGCATCAGGTGTCCACTGGGCCGGGATCGCGGCCTGCGGACTTTCTTCGTGTTTGCCACTGGATGCATTTGCAACGACAATTTCTTGCGCTTGCACCAGTGCTGGGTTGGCCGATTTGCTGGCGTGCCCGCCCAAATGGGAGGGTGCTGCATCTTCATGGAATTCAGCATCACCCCGGAACATGCCAATGAGGTGCTCTTCTAGTCCCATCATCAGCGGATGCACCCAAGTGTCAAACATCACGTTTGCACCCTCAAACCCCATTTGAGGTGAGTAGCGTGCCGGGAAATCCTGCACATGTACCGGCGCTGAGATTACCGCGCAAGGTATGCCGAGGCGCTTGGCAATGTGACGTTCCATTTGTGAGCCGAGTACCAGTTCCGGCTGTAGTTCGGCAACCTTGGCTTCGACTTCGAGGTAGTCGTCTGTTATCAGAGCGTCGATCCCATACAACTTGGCGGCGTCCCGCACCTCGCGTGCATGTTCACGACTGTAGGTGCCTAATCCGACGACGGTAAAGCCCAGCTCGCGGCTGGCGATGCGGGCGGCGGCAACAGCGTGCGTGGCATCACCGAACACAAACACGCGCTTATTGGTCAGGTAGGTCGAATCCACTGATTTGGCATACCAAGGCGCGCGCGCGTTTGCATCGGCCAACACCGCGCCAGGGTCTATGCCGGCTAGCTGCGCGACTTCGGCGATGAAGTCACGGGTAGCACCAGAGCCAATCGGAACAATTTTTGTAGCGGGCTGGCCGAATGTGCGGGTCAGCCATTGCGCGGCAACGGATGCTATTTCGGGGTACAGCACAACGTTGAAGTCAGCATCGCCCAGACGCGCCATGTCAGCAGGCGTAGCACCTAGCGGCGCAACTACGTTAATGTCAATGCCTAATTGGCCGAGCAGGCCAGTGATCTCACGCAGGTCATCGCGATGCCTGAAACCCAGCGCGGTTGGTCCCAGAATATTGCAGCTTTTGCGGTCGTTTGCAGGGCGTTCAGTTTTGGGTTTGGCAAGGGAACGCACCAATTGATAAAAAGTCTCAGACGCACCCCAGTTTTCTTTGCGCTGGTAGCTGGGTAGCTCCAGTGCAACGACAGGAATCGGCAAATCCAGCGCTTTGGCCAAACCGCCTGGATCGTCTTGAATCAACTCTGCGGTGCACGACGCACCGACCAGCATGGCTTTGGGTTGGAAGCGCTCAAAAGCTTCGCGAGCGGCGGTTTTAAACAATTCTGCGGTGTCGCCACCCAAGTCACGTGCCTGAAAGGTGGTGTATGTCACTGGCGGGCGCTTGGGCAGGCGCTCGATCATCGTGAACAGCAAGTCGGCATAGGTGTCGCCCTGTGGGGCATGCAGCACGTAATGCACTTCTTCCATCGCGGTAGCAACTCGCATTGCTCCTACATGGGGTGGGCCTTCGTATGTCCAGAGGGTCAGCTGCATTTGTGTGTCCTAGGCGGCCAGTTTCAAACGGCGAACCAGCGGGCGGCTAAAGAGTTCGGCCAAATCTGCAGCTTGGTCGTAGCCTTGAATCGGCGTGAACACCAGCTCAATCGCCCACTTGGTAGTTAGGCCTTCTGATTCGAGCGGATTGGCCAGTCCCAAGCCGCAAACCACGATGTCTGGCTGGGCGGCGCGGCAGCGGTCGAGTTGATTTTCAACATGCTGGCCTTCAGACAAGAAAGTGCCTTCGGGCAGCATGGCCAGCTCTTCAGCCAAATGCTGGCGGTGCAGATACGGTGTGCCAACTTCGACGAGTTCCATACCCAGCTCACGCGACAGGAATCTTGCCAAAGGGATTTCAAGTTGAGAGTCCGGGAAGAAAAAGATGCGCTTGCCGGCCAGCTGTGTGCGCTGACGCGCCAAAGCCGCGCCAGCGCGTTGGCGGGCTGGCTCTGTGACGCTGTCGAAATGGATCTTTGCTACATTAAATAGAGCGGCTGCCGCCCATAACCATTGGCTTGTACCCTCAACACCCAAAGGAAAGGGCGCAGCGATGCGCTGTGCGCCACGCGCTTCGAGGGCTTTTGCCGTGTCGGCCAAAAACGGTTGCGCCAGCAGGAATCGCGTGTTCGGGCCGACTGAGGGCAGGTCATTGGCTTGGCGCGGTGGAAAAAAGCTGACCTTGTTCATGCCGAACTGCTTGAACATGCGGGCGAATTGGTCTTCCACGACGTCGGCCAGCGCGCCAACAACCAATAGGTCGGCCGGCGCATCCGCTGCGGCGGGTGGCAAAACAGGTACAAGGCTGGCCAGGCAGGCGTCTTCGCCTTGGGTGAATGTGGTTTCAATCCCGCTGCCCGAGTAGTTCAGCACCCGGACTTTGGGTGAAAACGTGGTCGAAAGCCTAGAAGCAGCGCGAGACAGGTCCAGTTTGATCACTTCAGATGGACAAGAACCCACCAGAAACAACAATTTAATTTCAGGCCGACGCTCCAACAGGCGGGTAACGACGCGGTCAAGTTCGGTATTGGCATCGGCTAAACCCGCCAAATCACGCTCGTCAATGATGGCTGTAGCAAAACGTGGTTCGGCGAAAATCATGACACCTGCAGCTGACTGAATCAGATGTGCACAGGTCCGGGAACCCACCACCAGAAAGAAAGCGTCCTGTATTTTGCGATGCAGCCAAATAATGCCGGTTAAGCCGCAAAACACTTCACGTTGGCCGCGCTCCTTCAGTACCGGCGCATCCGAGCAGCCGCCCATACTTGTACTTTTAATCGGGATCACTGCGTTCATGCGGCAACTCCATGACCGGTCATGGAGGCTTGCTGTCTGGCTTGATCCAAGCGTGCCATCCGCAGCTTCCAGATGAACTGCCCGGCATTGATGACGTAGGTGAAATAAGCAGCAAGTGCCAGATACATTAACTGACGGCTGTCGAGCGTACCTGTGAAAAGTGCTACCAGGTAGGCTGTATGCAAAGCGAGCACCAGCATACTGAACACGTCTTCCCAATAAAAGGCGGGAGCAAACAAGTAGCAGTCAAAGACGACCTTTTCCCAGATGCAGCCGGTGATCATGATGGTGTACAGCGTGAGGGTTTTGACGACAATTGATCCAATAGCGATATCCTGCCCCTCACCTGTAGCCAGATAGCGCAGTACCAAAACCAAGCTGACCAGAAAAACTAAAAATTGAATGGGCGCGAGCAAACCTTGAACCAACGTCCAGACCGACTCGTCTCGTTTGATACGTTGTTCGGGCGTGTACAGTGCGCGGGAAGTGCTCTTCACCCTCCCGCTGTCAGGCCCACGATTTGTCTCTTTAGTTTGCACCATGACCCCAATTTACCTTTCCGAATTCAATGTGTCAACTTTTATTTACGTCAATTTAAGTTGACAATTTTAAGGGTTAAAAAAAGGCTCCAAATCAGTAGAAACTTGATTGACCTGGTTTGCTTTCCCCTGTACAAGCTCAGAAGTTATATCGAGTCTGCCTTTTCGGACTGCTCGTGGTGCTGTTTTCAGATCGACAGGTCAGCAAAATCGGCAGGGTAACAGGGCACTGACAGGTTCAGTGATGGGATATGCCACTTACAGCGGGTAAGACGCGAGGAGACGACAAATGAACATGCAGACAAAAATCAGCCCAGACCGGCAGGCCAATGAGCAAGATTCGCAGCTTTTCGGTGTCCCGAGTGACGGCCGGGCGTACACCGAAGGCAGCCAGGCCATCGCACGTCTGGCCACCGACGCGAACCGCGAGGCGGTCGAGCTGAGGTTGGCCTTGCTGTCTCGAGCGATTGAGGATGAAATCATCCCCCGCCTCATGCTGGCGCACCCGACTGCCGGGGACTGTTTGCCTCTGACGCCGTCCGCTAACGCGCAAGTCAGCCAGCAAGACGTGCAAGCGTTTGCCAAGCTGGTGCTCGCGCCTGATGAAAATGTGGCCCATGCCTGCATTGAGGCTATGCGCACCAGTGGAATTTCTGTAGAAACCATCTATACCGATTTGCTCGCACCTGTCGCCCGTTATCTTGGCGTGTTGTGGGAGGAAGATCTCTGCGACTTCACCGAGGTGACGGTCGGATTGGGGCGCCTGCAGCAAGTTCTGAGGGAGCTCAGCCCGGCCTTTGGGCAGTCCAGCGCCAGCGCAACTGGCAACCGTGTCCTGCTTTTGCCTGGGCCGGGCGAGCAGCACACCTTTGGCTTGGTCATGGTCGCTGAGTTTTTCAGGCGAGCTGGCTGGGATGTGGGTGGCGGACCATGGGAGGCAGGCGCTGACCCCATCGTTATGGTGCAGCGCGAATGGTTTGACATCGTGGGATTCTCGCTCGGCAATGTCGCCCAGCTCGATGACTTGGCTGCATGCATTAAAAGTGTGCGTGCTGCGGCATTGAATAAATCTATCTGCGTTATAGTTGGTGGGCCGCTTTTCTTGGCCAATCCAGGGTATGTTGCCTATGTGAATGCAGATGCTGCTTCCACCGATGGCGCGCAAGCCCCTGAGCTGGCTGCACGATTGGTGTCTGAGCAAGGCCAGGGCTCAAGATTAAGCGCTGATACGGCTGCCTAATTCGGTGCAATTTTGCGTTGCACCCGCCTCACCTTCTCACGTCATCCAGATCTCCAGGCCAATGAAGTCTTCGCTACAGGCAACAAATGAAAGCACTATCGGGCACTTCGAAAGCCCTGAGTTGTTCCTTGCGGGTCTAGATGCCCGAACCACTGCCTCCCTGATCTCTGCAGCCGCTGATGTTGCGCTCATTCTTGATGAACATGGCGTGATCAGGGACATGGCTTTTGGCAACGACGAGTTGCAGCAGCATGGCTACCATGATTGGCTCGGCAAGCCCTGGCTGGATACTGTCACGATTGAAAGCCGCCCCAAAGTTGAGGAAATGTTGAGCGAGGCGCCCAGCCTTGGCAGCGCCAAATGGCGCCACATCAATCACCCTTCGTCTGACAGCGCTGACTTGGCACTTTTGTACACCGTCGTCCCGCTTGGCAGCGAAGCCGGTGCGCACCGCGCGGTCGCATTTGGACGGGACTTACGCTCTCAGGTTGCTCTGCAGCAGCGTTTGGTCAGTGCCCAGCTGTCCATGGAGCGGGATTACTGGCGCTTGCGCCACGTAGAAACCCGCTACCGCCTGTTGTTCCAGGTGGCAGCCGAGGCGGTGTTGATACTGGATGCCACAACCGAAAAGCTGGAAGAGGCCAATCCGGCGGCCTACAAATTATTGGGCGACAAGGCGCGGGCAGCCAATTGGACGTTGATTCAAGGTCTGGACAGTCTGAGTGTCCCAGCCGTTCAGCAAATGTTTGCTGCGCTTCGGCTGCGTGGCCGTGCCGACGCCATCACAGTTTGTTTTGCCGACTCGTCTGATGTTTACACCTTGTCAGGCTCGTTGTTCAGGCAAGAAAACTCAACCCATTTCCTGATACGCGTCACCCCCTTAAATCCCACCGAGGCCTCTACTGAAAGCAGCATGACGCAGATGCTGCTGCGTGCCATTGACAACGCGCCCGACGCTTTTGTGATGACCGACACGGATGGCAGGGTATTGACGGCGAACCGGGCGTTTCTGGAAATGACTCAATTGGCCAGCGAGGCTCTGGTGCGGGGCGAGCCCCTGCAAAAGTGGCTGGGGCGCAGCGGCGTTGACATGAATGTGCTGATCTCCAATTTGCGACAGCGCGGCACGGTACGCCTGTTTGCCACCACTGTCCAAGGCGAGTATGGCTCTGTCGCTGAGGTGGAAATTTCAGCTGCGTCAGTCTCTTCGGACGATCAGCCCTGTCTCGGTTTCACCATTCGCGATATCGGCAGGCGTCTGTCGAACGAGCCCCTCACCAGCAAAGATTTGCCGCGTTCAGCGGGCCAGATGACTGAACTGGTGGGCCGGGTCCCGTTGCGAGATATTGTGCGCGAAACCACTGACTTGATCGAAGAGCTGTGCATACAGGCGGCGCTAGAGCTGACTGGCGACAACCGGGCAGCCGCAGCCGAAATGCTGGGTTTGTCGCGCCAGAGTCTGTACGTCAAGCTCAAGCGTTTCGGGGTGGGTGACGCGGTTCTTGAGAGCTGACGCAACCCAGCTTTGAATTCTAAGAGTTCTGATTGCTATTTGTTTTATAGCTGCTTGCGCCCGAATTTATTGGGCTAGAGCCCTAAAAACAACTTAATTCAGCGTTTTTAAGGCTTTTTAAGCCATTTCAATGTTCAGTTTCAGGCGCTTGAAGTGCCTTGATTCAGCATGTCAAGCTGCTGACGGTTAATGCCCAGCATGGTTGCGGCCTTGTTCAAGTCGGCACCGGCACGCTCCATGGCCATGCGGATGAAGTTGCGCTGCAGCACATCTGACGCACGCCGCATCAATTCGGGTAAGGCCGCACTGCCGATCTGGTCACACAGCACTTGGACGGCCGCTTGCATCGGTTCAACTGCTACTGAAATTTCTCCGCCGGGACTTGGCATCAGCCGGATGCTAAAACCAATGCATGGCGGGTCAATCTCGCTGAGCAAAGTGGCGGCTACCTCGACAGGCTTGATGATGGCATCCTGCGCCAGCATGTGTGACGGAACAAATCCGGTCATGCCTTCACGGTTAACGCGGGACAACAGCTCAGCAAAAGGCTGGCTCGGTAGACTGAGCCAGTCCGACAATGGTCTGCCCCGCACCGCTGCTTCTGTACTGGCCTGAACCAGTTTGAGAAAAGCTGGGTTAGCGACTAAAACGGCGCCATCCACGTCCGTCACGGCTACGCCGTCGCTCGCGCTGTCGACCAAGCGAGCCAAGGTGGCCCCAAGATTGGCCGACGAGCCCAATTGCTCAGTGGTTCGGATCCTGACCAGTAATTGCTGTGAGTCGATCACACGAAAAGGTGTTGCCGTCACGCTGGTACTGCCGATCCGGCCAAGAAGCTGGGCGCGCGTCTCGGTGGACTGCCCATTTTTAAGCGCGTTGTTGAGCGTAGCCGTGACGATCTCGCGTGAATGGCGCTCAAAACCGAAAGCAGCGTTTTGCCCAACCACCTGGCCAAGCGTTAAATCAAACAATTCAGAGGCACTCTGATTGGCTTCAATGATGTTGAGTGTGTTGCCATCGACGACGAACACAGCGTCGGTGGCCACCTGAAACAGCAACCTGTAGCGCGCCTCAGCCTGCCGGGCTTGGGCGTAATTGCGCTCCATTTCCTTTTGGGCGCCAACGAACTTTTGTTGTAGCGCTGCGCTGATACCCAGATCGCGCCCTACCGCCAGAATCGGCCCGCGAGCGCCCAGCCGCATGGCGGTATAGGCCACAGGTATGCTCGCACCGTTACCCGTGGGATGGTTGACCTCGCGTTTGCGTGTGGCGCAGGTTGTTGAGGCCTCGGCCATCAAGCGTTCGACCTTCCCCTTGCATTCAATGGTGACAGTTTCAGTCCAATGTTGACCAATCCATGTGTAGGCATTAGATGCCAGCGGCGTGGATGCACGCTGATCAACCCGCTGAACCACACCTTGATCGTCGATGACCAATGCGATATCCCCGCCCAAAGACACCATGGTCCGGGCGAGCTCAGGTGCCCATTCAGACAACGACTCTGAAAAAGATGTAGCGCTATTTGCTTCAATCATGACATCACCTTCACCCTATATTTGGCAGCTGAATCAAAATGGATCGCCGCCTGTCATGTCAAGCCGTTGAATGCTCACATGACGTAATAACAGACTCTGTGACTGTTTTGCATCAATGCAGTGTAAGTGTAAATATAAGTTGACACAAGCAAATGTCAATTAAATAATACACATATGCTCGTTTTAACGCCCCGTCCGTCTTTTTCTACAGTCACCGAGCTGTTTAAGCCGATTACCTGGTTTCCGCCAATGTGGGCGTTTGCCTGTGGCGTGGTGGCATCCGGTGTGGCTATTCAGGACAAGTGGCTGCTGGCTATCGTGGGTGTCGCCTTGGCTGGGCCCTTGGTCTGCGCCACCAGCCAGGCAGTAAATGACTGGTATGACCGCCATGTTGATGCCATCAATGAGCCCATGCGGCCCATTCCATCTGGCCGCATGCCGGGCCAGTGGGGTCTTTATATTGCCATCCTGTGGACGGTTGTTTCTGTGTTGGTCTCCACTGCGTTGGGGTTTTGGGGCTTTTGCGCTGCGGTTGTCGGCTTGCTTTTAGCCTGGGCCTACAGTGCACCGCCGCTTCGTCTGAAGGAAAACGGTTGGTGGGGCAATGCGGCCTGCGGTTT